>NZ_WBMR01000202.1 GCF_008923365.1 Actinomadura montaniterrae | reverse complement strand
GGCGAGGCCCGCGGCGGCAACGAGGCGCCGAAGCAGCAGCAGAGTTCCGAGCAGCCGGCGCAGACGGCCGACGCTGCTCCGCAGGGTGAGGGGAGCTGAGTAACCCATGCTGATCCCTCGCAAGGTCAAGCACCGCAAGCAGCACCACCCGAAGCGCCGCGGCATGGCCAAGGGCGGCACCAAGGTGACGTTCGGCGAGTACGGCATCCAGGCGGTCGAGGCCGCCTACGTGACGAACCGGCAGATCGAGGCCGCGCGTATCGCGATGACCCGCCACATCAAGCGTGGCGGCAAGGTCTGGATCAACATCTTCCCGGACCGTCCGCTGACCAAGAAGCCGGCCGAGACCCGGATGGGTTCCGGTAAGGGCTCCGTGGAGTGGTGGGTCGCGAACGTCAAGCCGGGCCGCGTGCTGTTCGAGATCTCCTACCCGAACGAGCAGATCGCCCGCGAGGCGCTGACCCGCGCGATCCACAAGCTTCCGATGAAGTGCAAGATCGTTAAGCGAGAGGTGGGTGAGTCCTGATGGCCAAGGGTCTTACCGCCGACGACCTGCGGACCGAGCCCGAGGACGTTCTGGTCACCAAGCTGAAGGAGGCGAAGGAGGAGCTGTTCAACCTCCGCTTCCAGGCCGCGACCGGCCAGCTTGAGAGCCACGGGCGGCTGCGCACCGTCAAGCGCGAGATCGCCCGCATCTACACCGTGATGCGGGAGCGCGAGCTCGGCATCGTCACGGTCGCCGAGGACGCCGTGGAGGGCACCGAATGACCGAGCAGACGCAGGCGCGGAGCAGCCGCAAGGTCCTGGAGGGCCTGGTGGTCAGCGACAAGATGGACAAGACCGTGGTCGTGTCCGTCGAGG
The DNA here is from genome assembly GCF_008923365.1 of Actinomadura montaniterrae. Classification (GTDB taxonomy): domain Bacteria; phylum Actinomycetota; class Actinomycetes; order Streptosporangiales; family Streptosporangiaceae; genus Spirillospora; species Spirillospora montaniterrae. The sequence goes on along the minus strand of NZ_WBMR01000202.1, from coordinate 15,827 downwards.
ACCGCGTGAAGCACGCCAAGTACCACAAGGTCATCCGCCGGACGAAGAACTACAAGGCGCACGACGAGGCCAACGAGTGTGGCGTCGGCGACCGCGTCCGTCTCATGGAGACCCGCCCGCTGTCGGCGAGCAAGCGCTGGCGCGTGGTGGAGATCCTCGAGAAGGCCAAGTAGGAGCCGCAAGGCCCCCGCGGGACGCGAGTCCCGCATTGAACACCGATGGTTCCACCAGGCTCCTCGGACCAGGTCCGGGAGAGAACCGGTGTGACGAACAGGAGTTGACGTGATCCAGCAGGAGTCGCGACTCAAGGTCGCCGACAACACGGGTGCGAAGGAGATCCTTTGCATCCGCGTTCTCGGCGGCTCGGGTCGGCGCTACGCGGGAGTCGGCGACATCATCGTCGCGACGGTGAAGGACGCCCTTCCCGGCGCGGGCGTGAAGAAGGGTGACGTCGTCAAGGCGGTCGTCGTGCGCACCCGCAAGGAGCGCCGGCGCCCGGACGGCTCCTACATCCGCTTCGACGAGAACGCCGCCGTCCTGATCAAGGACGGCGGGGACCCCCGCGGCACCCGCATCTTCGGTCCGGTGGGCCGCGAACTGCGCGAGAAGAAGTTCATGCGCATCATCTCGCTCGCGCCGGAGGTGCTGTGATGAAGATCCGCAAGGGCGACGAGGTCGTCGTCATCGCCGGCAAGGACAAGGGCGCCACGGGCAAGGTCCTGCGCGTCCTCCCGCGCGAGGACCGCGTGGTCGTCGAGGGCGTCAACCTCATCACCAAGAACATCAAGGCCGACCAGCAGCGTGCCGGCAAGGAGAGCGGCCGCGTGACGGTCGAGGCGCCGCTGCACGTCAGCAACGTCGCGCTCGCCGAGGACGGCAAGCCGGTCCGGGTCGGCTACCGCATCAACGAGGACGGCACGAAGGTCCGGATCTCGCGCCGTAGCGGTAAGGAGATCTGAGACCGATGACCGAGACCGTCACCGAGCGTCCCGTCCCGCAGCCGAGGCTCAAGCTCCGCTACCGCGAGGAGATCGCGAAGCAGATGCAGGAGCAGTTCGGCTACGCCAACGTCATGCAGATCCCCGGGCTGACCAAGATCGTGGTCAACATGGGCGTCGGCGACGCGGCGAAGGACGCGAAGCTGATCGAGGGCGCGATCCGCGACCTCTCCCAGATCACCGGGCAGAAGCCGGCCGTGAACCGGGCCCGCAAGTCCATCGCGCAGTTCAAGCTGCGCGAGGGCATGCCGATCGGCGCGCACGCGACGCTGCGCGGCGACCGGATGTGGGAGTTCCTCGACCGGCTCCTCGCCACCGCGCTGCCCCGCATCCGTGACTTCCGCGGCCTGTCGCCGAAGCAGTTCGACGGCAACGGCAACTACACCTTCGGGCTGACCGAGCAGGTCATGTTCCACGAGGTCGACCCGGACAAGATCGACCGGACGCGGGGCATGGACATCACGGTCGTGACGACCGCGAAGACCGACGACGAGGGCCGGGCGCTGCTCAAGCTCCTGGGCTTCCCCTTCAAGGAGAACTGAGCAGATGGCGAAGAAGTCGCTGATCGCCAAGGCGGCGCGGAAGCCGAAGTTCGGCGTGCGCGCGTACACTCGTTGCTCGCGCTGCGGGCGCCCGCGCTCCGTCTACCGGAAGTTCGGCCTGTGCCGCGTGTGCTTCCGGGAGATGGCCCACCGCGGCGAGCTGCCGGGCATCACCAAGTCCAGCTGGTAGGAGCCTCCCCCCGGGGACGGGGGGAGCCCGCCGGCGTGTATCAACCACCGGGCATCCGCACGGGTGCCCACGACCACGCCAAAGGTCCACGGGACGACATCACCCCGAGGAAACCGTGGCGAGGGAGGGCCAGCAGGCCATGACGATGACCGACCCGATCGCAGACATGCTGACGCGTCTGCGCAACGCGAATTCGGCGTACCACGACTCGGTGGCGATGCCGTACTCGAAGATCAAGGCGCACATCGCCGAGATCCTCCAGCAGGAGGGCTACATCTCGGGCTGGACCGTGGAGGACGCCGAGGTCGGCAAGAAGCTCACCATCGAGCTCAAGTTCGGTCCGACCCGCGAGCGTTCGATCGCCGGCATCAAGCGCGTCTCGAAGCCGGGTCTGCGCGTGTACGCGAAGAAGGACAACCTGCCGAAGGTGCTGGGCGGGCTGGGCGTCGCGATCATCTCGACGTCCTCCGGCCTGATGACCGACCGGCAGGCGGGCAAGCGCGGCGTGGGCGGCGAAGTCCTCGCCTACGTCTGGTGAGGGGAGGGCTCTAACAATGTCGCGAATCGGACGTCTCCCCATCACCGTGCCCAGCGGCGTCGAGGTCAGGCTCGACGGCCGGGAGGTCACCGTCAAGGGGCCGAAGGGCACGCTGTCGCACACCGTGGCCGAGCCGATCGAGGTTCGGCTGGAGGACGGCCAGGTCACCGTGACCCGGCCGAACGACATCAACACGGTGCGGGCGCTGCACGGGCTCACCCGCTCGCTGATCAACAACATGGTCGTCGGTGTCACCGAGGGCTACAAGAAGACCCTGGTCATCCAGGGCGTCGGTTACCGTGTGGTGGCCAAGGGCAAGAACCTCGAGTTCTCGCTCGGGTACAGCCACCCCATCACGGTCGAGCCCCCGGAGGGCATCACCTTCACGGTGGAGCGGCCGACCCAGCTGACCGTCGAGGGCATCGACAAGCAGAAGGTCGGCGAGATCGCCGCGAACATCCGCAAGCTGCGCAAGCCCGACCCGTACAAGGGCAAGGGCGTGCGGTACGAGGGCGAGCAGATCCGCCGCAAGGTCGGAAAGGCTGGTAAGTAGTCATGGCAGGCACCAAGGCCCTGGCCGCCAAGGCCACGTCGGCGCGGGCCAAGTCCCGCAAGCGCCGGCACCTGCGGGTCCGGAAGAAGGTCGTGGGCAGCGCCGCGCGTCCTCGCCTGGTCGTGACCCGCTCCACCAAGCACGTGTTCGTCCAGGTCATCGACGACAGCAAGGGCCACACGCTGGCCTACGCGTCGACGATGGAGGCGGACCTGCGCGCCGACTCCGGCGACAAGACGGCCAAGTCCCGCAAGGTCGGCGAGCTCGTCGCCCGGCGGGCCAAGGAGGCCGGCGTCTCCGCGGTCGTGTTCGACCGCGGCGGCAACAAGTACCACGGCCGCATCGCCGCTGTCGCGGACGGTGCGCGCGAGGGGGGCCTGGAGCTCTGATGGCCCTTTCCAAGGCAAACGAGAGGAACCACTGATGGCAGCGCAGAGGCGTGGTGGCGGTCAGGGTGGCGACCGTCGCGACGGCCGCCGCGACGACCGCCGCGGTGGCGCCGACAAGGGCCAGTCGTACATCGAGAAGGTCGTGGCGATCAACCGCGTCGCCAAGGTCGTCAAGGGTGGACGGCGCTTCAGCTTCACCGCCCTGGTGATCGTCGGTGACGGCAACGGCACCGTCGGCGTCGGCTACGGCAAGGCCAAGGAGGTGCCCGCGGCGATCGCCAAGGGCGTCGAGGAGGCCAAGAAGCACTTCTTCAAGGTGCCGCGGATCCAGGGCACCATCCCGCACCTGGTGCAGGCGCGGGACGCGGCGGGCGAGGTCCTGCTGCGGCCGGCCGCCCCCGGTACCGGCGTGATCGCCGGTGGCCCGGTGCGCGCGGTGCTGGAGTGCGCGGGCATCCACGACGTGCTGAGCAAGTCGCTGGGCAGTGACAACGCGATCAACATCGTGCACGCCACGATCGCGGGGCTGAAGTCGCTGAAGCGTCCGGAGGAGATCGCGGCCAAGCGCGGCCTGCCGATCGAGGACGTCGCCCCGGCGGCCATGCTGCGCGCTCGCGCGGCGGGCAGCGAGCCGAGGGCGGAGGCCGCGACCTCATGAGCAACCTGAAGATCACGCAGACCAAGTCCGTGATCAGCGAGAAGCAGAACCAGCGTGACACGCTGCGCACCCTCGGCCTGAAGAAGATCGGGCAGAGCGTCGTCCGCGAGGACCGCCCCGAGGTGCTCGGCATGATCCGGACGGTGGCGCACCTGGTCACCGTCGAGGAGGTCGACTGACATGGCCGCCGATCTGGAGAAGGACGGCACGCCGCTCAAGATCCACGACCTGCGTCCGGCCCCCGGCGCCAACAAGGCCAAGATCCGCAAGGGTCGCGGCGAGGCGTCCAAGGGCAAGACGGCGGGCCGCGGCACCAAGGGCACCAAGGCCCGCAGCACGGTGCCGGTCGGGTTCGAGGGCGGCCAGATGCCGCTGATCCGCCGGGTGCCGAAGCTGAAGGGCTTCAAGAACCCGAACCGGGTCGAGTTCCAGGTGGTGAACCTGGACAAGCTCGCCGCGCTCTACCCCGAGGGCGGCGAGGTCACCGCCGAGGACCTGGCGGCCAAGGGCGCGGTGCGCCGCGGCCGTCCGGTGAAGGTCCTCGGCACCGGCGAGATCTCGGTGGCCGTGCAGGTGAAGGCGCACGCCTTCTCCGGCGCCGCCAAGGAGAAGATCGCCGCCGCCGGCGGGACCGCCGACGAGCTGTAAGGCGACACCTTCGATGCCGGGGCCGTCTTCGCCTTGCGCCGCGGGCCGTAGGGCCCGCGGGGCGGGCGGGGCGGCCCCGGTCTCATCTGCTGTTAGAGTCACACCGGCGGGAGCGGCGCGCGTGATGTTCCCCACGATCTTCGTTCCCGCCGGATCCCATGGACCTGTAACCGGCCCCTCGGCGGCCATGTTCTCGCCAGTCGCGCAGGAGGAATGGTGCTGACCGCGTTCACTCGGGCTTTCCGTACGCCCGACCTGCGTAAGAAGCTGTTGTTCACGTTGTTCATGATCCTGGTGTTCCGGATCGGGGCGACCCTTCCGGCGCCGAACGTGAACGTGAGCGTGCTGAAGTCGACCGCGGACGCGGCGAAGAAGAGCAACCAGCTGTACGGCCTCGTCGACCTGTTCAGCGGCGGGGCGCTGCTGAAGCTGTCGGTGTTCGCGCTGGGGATCATGCCGTACATCACGGCGAGCATCATCCTGCAGCTGCTGACGGTGGTGATCCCGCGGCTGGAGGCCCTGAAGAAGGAGGGCCAGGCCGGCACGACGAAGATCACCCAGTACACCCGGTACCTGACGGTGGGGCTGGCGATCCTGCAGGCGACCGGCATCGTGGCGATGGCCAGCACGGGGCAGCTGTTCCAGGGCCAGTCGGGCAGTGACGACATCCTGTACGACACCGGCGTGTTCCCGATCATCACCATGGTGATCACCATGGTGGCGGGCACCACGGTGATCATGTGGCTGGGCGAGCTGGTGACCGACCGCGGCGTCGGCAACGGCATGTCGATCCTGATCTTCACGCAGGTGGTGGCGGTCTTCCCGTCCCAGTTCTGGAGCATCTACAAGGCCAAGAACGGGTTCGTCTTCGCGCTGGTGATCATCGTCGGTCTGGCGATCATGGCGGGCGTGGTCTTCGTCGAGCAGGCGCAGCGCCGGATCCCGGTGCAGTACGCCAAGCGGATGGTGGGCCGGCGGATGTACGGCGGCACGTCGACCTACATCCCGCTGAAGGTGAACCAGGCGGGCATCATCCCGGTGATCTTCGCCTCATCGCTGCTGTACCTGCCGGTGCTCGCGACGCAGCTGTGGCCGAACACGAAGTGGCTGCAGAAGGTGCAGCCCTACCTCCAGCAGGACAATCCCTGGCACATGGGGATCTTCTTCGTCTTCATCATCTTCTTCACGTACTTCTATGTGGCGATCACCTTCAACCCCACTGAAGTGGCCGACAACATGAAGAAGTATGGTGGATTCATCCCAGGTATCCGTCCTGGCCGGCCGACCGCCGAGTACCTCGACTACGTGCTGACCCGGATCACCACACCCGGTGCGCTTTACCTGGGGCTCGTCGCCCTGATCCCCATGGTGGCGTTCGCACTCCTGAACGCGACCCAGAACTTCCCCTTCGGCGGCACGAGCATCCTCATCGTCGTCGGCGTCGGACTGGATACCGTGAAGCAGATCGAGAGTCAGCTACAGCAGCGCAACTACGAGGGCTTCCTCCGGTAGTGCGTATCGTGCTGGTGGGCCCCCCTGGAGCGGGCAAGGGGACGCAGGCCCAGTTCATCGCATCTCATCTGTCCATCCCGAAGATCTCGACAGGTGACATCTTCCGCGCCAACGTGAGCGGCGGCACCGAACTCGGCCGGCAGGCCAAGGAGTACATGGACCGCGGCGACCTCGTCCCCGACGAGGTGACGATCGCGATGGTGCGCGACCGGCTGGCCGAGGACGACGCGCGCGACGGGTTCCTGCTCGACGGGTTCCCGCGCAACGTCCCGCAGGCCGAGACGCTGAAGAAGATCCTCGCCGAGTGGGACACCCGCCTGGACATCGTCCTGGAACTGGTCGTCGACGAGGACGAGGTCGTCCGGCGGCTGTCGGGCCGGCGCACCTGCGACAAGTGCGGCCGGATCTGGCACGTCGACTTCGACGACAAGCAGGACGACATCTGCGACGACTGCGGCGGGCGGCTCTTCCAGCGCGACGACGACAAGGAAGAGGTCGTCATGCACCGCCTGGAGGTGTACCGGCACGACACGGCGCCGCTGGTGCAGTTCTACGCCGACGAGAACATCCTCGTCGGGATCGACGCCACCGGCCCGGTCGAGGAGGTCACCAAGCGCGCCCTCACCGCGCTCCGTCCCCTGGAGCGGGACTGAAGGACCGGGCTGGGAACCGTCCGGGCCGTGCAAGACGGGCCCAGGACCGGGTATGGACGGTGTTGTGACGCCGGGGCCGCTTCGGAGCGGTCCCGGCGATCTTCGTTAGGGGGAGAGATGTTCAAACGGCGCAGGCCCGCGATCCAGGTGAAGACGCCCGAGCAGATCGAGCGGATGAGGGCGGCCGGGCTGCTGGTCGGCCGCACGCTGGAGGTGCTCCGCGAGGCGGTGAAGCCGGGGATCAGCACCAAGGACCTCGACGAGATCGCCGAGGCGCACATCCGCGACCACGGCGGCGTCCCGTCGTTCCTCGGCTACCACGGCTTCACCGGGACGATCTGCGCGTCGATCAACGAGGAGATCGTGCACGGCATCCCGCGGCCGGACAAGATCCTGCGGGACGGCGACGTCATCTCCCTGGACTGCGGCGCGATCGTGGACGGCTGGCACGGCGACGCGGCGATCACCGTCCCGGTCGGGGAGGTCACCGGCGAGCTGCGGCGGCTGCTGGAGGTCACCGAGACGTCCCTGTGGCACGGTCTGGCGGCCGGAAAGGCCGGGGCCCGCCTCACGGACATGTCGCACGCGATCGAGTCTTACATCCGCTCTCAGGGCCCCTACGGCATCGTCGAGGGCTACGGGGGGCACGGCATCGGCACCGAGATGCACATGGACCCGCTGATCCCGAACCACGGCGCCCCCGGGCACGGCCCGGAGCTGGAGGTCGGGATGTGCTTCGCGGTGGAGCCGATGGTCAACCTCGGCACCAAGGAGACCCTGGAGCTGGAGGACGGCTGGACGGTGGTCACCACCGACGGCCGGTCGTCCGCGCACTTCGAGCACACGTTCGCCGTCACCCCGGACGGCCCCCGCGTCCTCACGGCCCTCGACGAGGGCCGGGAGTGGTTCGCGAAGCTGGAAGTAGGCTGATTCCAGGACGACCGTGTCGTGACGATCGGGAGGGCATCGATGGCGCCGAACCCTGACATCCGGGCATCGGACGCCGATCGCGACCGGGTGGCGGCGAGCCTGCGCGAGCACTGCGCCGAGGGCCGGATCACGATGGACGAGATGCAGGAGCGGCTCGAGTCCACCTACGCCGCCAAGACCATCGGCGACCTCCAGGAGATCACCTCCGACCTCCCCGAGCAGGACCTGTTCCAGTACCCGATCCCGGCGTCGCGCCCGAACAGCACCGCGAGCCCGGCCGTGCGGCGCTCGGGCGGCGACCTGTACCGGCAGGGCGGGAGGGCCGTCTGGGCGACCTGGGCGGCCGTCAGCGCGATCAACCTCGCCGTGTGGCTGGCCCTCGCCGTCACCGGCAACCTGGTCTACCCGTGGTGGATCTGGGTGGCCGGGCCGTGGGGCGCGCTCCTGCTCGTCGGCACCGTCTTCGGGCCGCGGCGCCGCCCCTGACCCCGGGCGCTACTCCACGTCCATCAGCGGGCGGTAGTTGCCCGTCGGCACGAAATGGGTCGTGGCCGCGCCCTCGTCGGTCACCAGGTGCACCGCGAACCCGGCGGGCTCCCCGGTCACCGCCGCCCGGCCCGGATGCGTGAGGTCCAGGAACAGCTGCCGGTACGTGCTCGGGCACGTCGTGCTGACCGTCCCGGCCAGCGACCCCACCGACCCCCGGTGCACGTGCCCCGAGATGATCCGCACCACCTGCGGATGCCGGGAGATCACCTTCGCGAACCCCGCCGGGTCGACGAACCGCATGTCGTCGATGAACCTGATCCCGATCGGGAACGGCGGATGGTGCGTCGCGACCACCGTCGGCGTCGCCGGCGCGGCCCCGAGCGTCCCGTCCAGCCACGCGAGCCGCTCCTCGCTCATGTGCCCGTGCGGATGCCCGTCCACGGTCGTGTCGCAGCACACCAGCCGCACGCCCGCCACGTCCACCGCGTACTGGACGGGCGCCTGCGGCGCGGTCCCGGTGCCCACCACCGCCGGATGGTCGCCGAACGCGGCGCGCATCGCGTCCCGGTCGTCGTGGTTGCCGGGCATCGGGTAGACCGCCATCGGCAGCGGCGACAGCAGCGCGTGCAGCCGCGCGTACTCCTCGGGCCGCCCGCCGTCGGCGAGGTCGCCGGTCAGCACCACCGCGTCCGGCCGCGCCGGCAGCGCCAGCAGGCTGGACACCGCCGCGCGCAGGGCCCGCACCGGTCCCGACCCGTCGTCCACCCCGCCGTCACGTCCGGCGGCCAGGTGGATGTCGCTCAGCTGCGCGATGATCGCCATTGATCCTCCCCTCGCCAGGGCACGTCCCAGCACATCACGCCCCCGCCTTCCGGGCACCCCCCGGCCCCCGCGCCGCAGACGATCTTCGCGTCCGAGCGCCTCCCTGTCGAACCGGCGCCGCTACGCTGCCGCTCACCCCCTACGGCAACGCCCCAGGAGACAAGTTCGTGCCGCCCTGGGCGGGGCCGCGGGTCAGGCGACGTGGGGGATGACCAGGGAGAGGGCCGAGGTGACGTCCTCGGGGGCGGGGGCGATGTCGGGGACGACGTCGCGCAGGGCGAGCCAGCCGTTGATCGCCTGGACGGTCGGCTTCGCCTCCACGAGCTGCGGGTCGTCGACGCCGTACCAGGCGGCGACCTTGGACCAGCGCCACAGCCGGTGGCCCGCCGTGGAGATCTCGGACGCGGGGAACCCGGTGGCGCCGCGGGCGCCGGTGATCGCGTGTCGGACCGAGTCCGCGGACCGGCCGACGCGGTCGGCGATGTCGCGGATCGTCAGCAGCGGGTCGGCCTCGACCTGCAGCACGTGCAGGCCCTCCGCGCTGGCCTCGACGTGCTCGACGACCTCCATGATGGCGGCGGCGAGGGTCGCGCCCTGCCAGGCGCAGGAGGCGTTCCCCGGACGGTCGGCGTGCTGCGGCTCGCTGATGATGGACACGGTGACGGCGCCGTGCGTCCGGTCGAACAGGGGGTCCAGCTCGTCCTCGTACAGGGGACGGCTCAGGATCAGCGCGAAGTCATAGCTCGGCATGCTGACCCTCCTCCGACGTATCTCTCCTGAAAGGTACAACGCGCGAGCGGGGTATGCTTGACTCGGAAGCAGTCTCCGGACCCATATCATGCGTTGATTTCGCATTGGGCGGTTCGGTGACGTAGACTGCTGTGCCGGTCCGTTGTCGGCCGCCTGTTCCCCTTGTTCTCGATGCGTCCGCGTCGTGGCACGGGCGCGGCCGTGCCCCTCGCGGGGCCTCCGGGCCGGGTCCAATGAGCCGATCAGTGAAGCGCGGAGGACATGCCCAAGAAAGAAGGGGCCATCGAGATCGAGGGCACCGTCATCGAGTCCCTCCCGAACGCCATGTTCCGGGTGGAGCTCGACAACGGGCACAAGGTGCTCGCCCACATCAGCGGCAAGATGCGGATGCACTACATCCGGATCCTGCCGGACGACCGCGTCGTTGTGGAGCTGAGCCCCTACGACCTCACGCGCGGTCGGATCGTCTACCGCTACAAGTAATCCCACTGGGGTTGCCTTCCCCGTGCGTGGCGGCGCGGGGGTGACCCTTATCTCTAGGAGACCCAGTGAAGGTCAAGCCGAGCGTCAAGAAGATCTGCAACAAGTGCCGCGTCATCCGCCGGCACGGCCGGGTCATGGTCATCTGCTCCGACCCGCGCCACAAGCAGCGTCAGGGCTGACCGGCACCCGCCGGAACGCCCACCACGGCAAGCGCATCGCAGCCTTCGCACAGGTCGCCGTACAACTCGGATGATCGGGTTGTACGGCACCACTGTGTGAAGGGGACACCCTCGGACGACGGAGGCCGAGGCCGCCACCCGGGCAGGGTGTGTGCGGAGGCGGTGCGTCCATACCTCCGCGCAATGAAGGGAACTGCCCACGATGGCACGCCTCCTCGGCGTCGACCTCCCGCGCGACAAGCGCCTCGAGGTCGCTCTCACCTACATCTTCGGCATCGGCCGGACCCGGGCCCTGGCGACCCTGGAGGGCACCGGCATCAGCGGTGACCTGCGGGTGCACCAGCTCGGCGACGACGAGCTGGTCAAGCTCCGCGACTGGATCGAGAAGAACTACCAGATCGAGGGCGACCTGCGCCGCGAGATCCAGGGGAACATCCGCCGGAAGATCGAGATCGGGTGCTACCAGGGCATCCGGCACCGCCGCGGTCTGCCCGTCCACGGCCAGCGCACCCAGACCAACGCGCGCACCCGCAAGGGCAAGAAGAAGACCGTGGCCGGCAAGAAGAAGGCCGGCAAGAAGTAGTCCGGAGTCGGTCCTCCGGATCGATGACCTCGAGAGTAGAGAGAGCAGATGCCTCCTAAGAGCCGTGTCGGCGCCAAGAAGGTGCGCCGCAAGGAGAAGAAGAACGTCGCTCACGGGCACGCCCACATCAAGAGCACGTTCAACAACACGATCGTCTCGATCACCGACCCCAACGGCAACGTGATCTCCTGGGCCTCCTCGGGCCACGTGGGCTTCAAGGGCTCGCGCAAGTCGACCCCGTTCGCCGCGCAGCAGGCCGCCGAGGCCGCCGCCCGGCGCGCGATGGAGCACGGCATGCGCAAGGTCGACGTCTTCGTCAAGGGCCCCGGCTCCGGTCGCGAGACCGCGATCCGCTCCCTCCAGGCCACCGGCCTGGAGGTGGGCTCCATCCAGGACGTCACGCCCGTTCCGCACAACGGCTGCCGGCCGCCCAAGCGCCGCCGCGTCTGAGGCCGTAGGGGAGATCACAGAAAATGGCTCGTTACACCGGTGCGGACTGCAAGCTCTGCCGCCGCGAGAAGATGAAGCTGTTCCTCAAGGGCAGCAAGTGCGAGGGCCCGAAGTGCCCGATCGAGATCCGTCCCTACCCGCCGGGTGAGCACGGACGCGGCCGGCCGAAGGAGACCGAGTACCTGCTGCAGCTGCGCGAGAAGCAGAAGGCCAAGCGCATCTACGGCGTGCTGGAGCGGCAGTTCAGCAACTACTACGTCGAGGCGAACCGCCAGGGCGGCAAGACGGGTGAGAACCTGCTGCGCCTGCTCGAGCGCCGGCTCGACAACGTGGTCTACCGCGCGGGCTTCGCCAAGTCCCGCGACATGGCCCGCCAGCTCATCCGCCACGGCCACATCCGGGTCAACGGCAAGAAGGTCAACATCCCGTCCTTCCTGGTGAGCGAGGCCGACATCGTCGACGTCAAGAGCAAGTCGCTCGAGATGACGCCGTTCCAGGTCGCCAAGGCCGAGGTCGGCGAGCGCCAGGTCCCGGCGTGGCTCGGGATCGACGGCGAGAAGATGCGGATCCTCGTGCACGCGCTGCCCGTGCGGCAGCAGATCGACGCTCCCGTCCAGGAGCAGCTGATCGTCGAGCTCTACTCCAAGTAGGAGCCCGGTTCAGGCAGGACCCCGCGTTCCACCGGGATGCCGCGCTCGGCGTGGCATCCTGGTGGGACGGGGAACATTCCGAAACGCGGTCGTCAAATAGCGGGCACCGCGGGAAGAAGGCACCAACATGCTCATCGCTCAGCGTCCAACTCTCACCGAAGAGCAGGTCGACGAGTACCGGTCGCGGTTCACCATCGAGCCGCTGGAGCCGGGCTTCGGCTACACGATCGGCAACTCGCTGCGCCGTACGCTGCTCTCCTCGATCCCCGGTGCGGCCGTCACCAGCATCCGGATCGAGGGCGTGCTCCACGAGTTCTCCACCGTCCCCGGGGTCAAGGAGGATGTCACCGACATCATCCTGAACCTCAAGGAGCTGGTGGTCTCCTCCGAGCACGACGAGCCCGTGGTGATGTACCTGCGCAAGCAGGGCCCGGGCGAGGTCACCGCGGCCGACATCGCGCCGCCGGCGGGCGTCGAGGTCCACAACCCGGACCTGCACATCGCCACCCTGAACAACAAGGCCAAGCTGGAGATGGAGCTGACGGTCGAGCGCGGCCGCGGCTACGTCTCCGCCGCGCAGAACAAGCAGCCGGGCCAGGAGATCGGCCGGATCCCGATCGACTCCATCTACTCGCCCGTGCTCAAGGTCACCTACAAGGTCGAGGCCACCCGAGTCGAGCAGCGCACCGACTTCGACCGCCTCATCCTGGACGTGGAGACCAAGCAGGCGATGCTGCCGCGCGACGCGGTCGCGTCCGCCGGCAAGACCCTCGTCGAGCTGTTCGGGCTGGCCCGGGAGCTCAACGTCGAGGCCGAGGGCATCGACATGGGCCCGTCCCCGACGGACGCCGCGCTCGCCGCGGACCTGGCCCTGCCGATCGAGGAGCTGAACCTGACGGTCCGCTCCTACAACTGCCTCAAGCGCGAGGGCATCCACTCGGTGGGCGAGCTCGTGGCCCGCAGCGAGCAGGACCTCCTCGACATAAGGAATTTCGGCGCCAAGTCGATCGAAGAGGTCAAGCAGAAGCTCAACGACATGGGCCTGTCGCTGAAGGACTCCCCGCCCGGGTTCGACCCGAGCGCGGCGGCCGACAACTACGGCGACGACGACCAGAGCTACGCCGAGACCGAGCAGTACTAGAACCCGATTCCGGACGGCCGGGGGCGCGTTCCCCGGCCGTTCCGGAACCAGCTGACACCGGTACCTGACACGGCCGGTGCAGGAAGGAAGAACCATGCCGAAGCCCACCAAGGGCCCCCGCCTCGGCGGCAGCGCCGCGCACCAGAAGCTGATCCTGGCGAACCTGGCGACGTCGCTGTTCGAGCACGGCCGCATCACCACCACCGAGGCCAAGGCCCGGCGGGTGCGCCCGCTGGCGGAGAAGCTGATCACCAAGGCCAAGAAGGGCGACCTGCACAACCGTCGCCTGGTGGCCCGGACGATCCGCGACAAGGGCGTCGTGCACGAGCTCTTCACCGAGATCGCGCCGCGTTTCGAGAACCGTCCCGGCGGCTACACCCGCATCACCAAGATCGGGCCGCGGAAGGGCGACAACGCCCCGATGGCCGTGATCGAGCTGGTGCAGGAGCAGCTGTCCGGCGCTCCGGCGGCCGCGCAGGCGGCTCCGGCGGCGCAGGAGGCCCCGGCGGCCGCCGAGGAGACCGAGGCCCCGGCGACGGCCGAGGACGCCGGCGCGGAGGAGGCGGAGGCCACCGAGGCCAAGGCCGAGGGCGACGAAAAGTAACGCCTGATACCGCAGGTCGCAAGACATGAGCAGGCCCACCGTCGGGAGCGCGACGGTGGGCCTGATCTTTGTCAGACTTGGCGGCATGGTCAGGTCAGGCGGCTGCGGACGGCGGGAGAGCGTGTCGATGGAAGACCCGATGAAACGACCGGCTCATCGGGGGGAACGGACGGGCAGCTGTGGCGAAGGACAGTCCACCTGACATGACCGCACTGGTACGACTCCGCCTCGACATCGGATACGACGGGACGGACTTCGCGGGCTGGGCCCGGCAGCCGAACCAGCGCACCGTCCAGGGGGTGATCGAGGACGCCCTGGCGCGGATGCTGCGGCTGGATCCGCCGCCGATGCTGACGGTCGCGGGACGCACCGACGCGGGCGTCCACGCGCGCGCGCAGGTGGCGCACCTGGTGGTGCCGGTCGCGGCCTATTCGGCGATCAACGGGACGATGCCGCGCCGGCTGGCGGGGCTGCTGCCGCCGGACGTGCGGGTGTGGCGGGTGTCGGTGGCGCCGGAGGGGTTCGACGCCCGGTTCTCGGCGCTGGCGCGCCGCTACGTGTACCGGGTGTGCGACAACCCGGTGGGCGTGGAGCCGCTGCGCCGCCACGACGTGCTGTGGCATCCGCGTCCGCTGAACCTCGACCGGATGAACGAGGCCGCGCGGCTGCTGGTGGGGGAGAACGACTTCGCCGCTTACTGCCGCAAGCGGGAGGGTGCGACGACGATCCGGGAGCTGCTGCGCTACGAGTGGGCGCGCGACGACCGGGACCCGCATCTGGCGCTCGCGACGGTCGAGGCGGACGCGTTCTGCCATTCGATGGTGCGGGCGCTGGTCGGGGCGCTGCTGATGGTGGGGGACGGGCGCCGCGACGTGGAGTGGCCCGCGCAGGTGCTGGCGGCGCGGGTCCGGGACTCGGGCGTGAACGTGGCGCCGGCGCACGGCCTGTCGCTGGAGGAGATCCGGTACCCGGACGACGACAGCCTCGCCAGGCGCGCGCAGGAGACGCGGCGGGTGCGGACGCTGAACGCCGCGGCGGCGGCCGCGGAGCACGCCGCGAACGCCGCGGGTGCCGCGGGTGCGGCGGGTGCGGCGGGTGCGGCCGGGGCGGAGTAGCCCGGCACCGCGTCCTAGCGCAGACGAAACGGCGGCGGCCGAGGGAACGTTCCCCTCGGCCCCCGCCCTTCTCGTTGCGCCGGGGGGGCGGGGGGGTCTTCCCCCGCCCCCGGTTCCCCCCCCACCCCACCGGGCGGCGGCCGAGGGAACGTTCCCCTCGGCCGCCGCCGTTCTCGTTGCGCCTGCTGCGCGCGGGGTCCGGTCAGCCGTGCGCGCGGGCCTCGATCGGCCGGGCGTCGTAGCCGAGGAACTCCTGCGCGATCTGCTTGGCCTGCTTGTCGCCGGGCTTGACCTGGTGGCCGCTCGGGTCCTGGACGTAGGCGTAGATGACGTACCGGCCGCGGACGGTGACGGCCGCGTAGCCGCCGGCGCGGTCGATGTCCTTGGCCTGGCTGCCGGACATGCCGCGGAACCACTCGTACTTGGCCGGGTCACCCGCGCGGCTCACCCGCAGCGCCGACGCCCGGTTCGGCATGACCGCGATCCCGGTCGTGACCGCCCACGTCTTCATCTTGTTGATGAAGGTCGCGCGGACGACCTTGCGGCAGCTCTCCCGCTGGAGCGCCTTCAGCATCGAGCCGCGCGCCGCGTAGCCGAGGTCCTTGTTGATGGACCAGCGGTCGCGGTCGAAGACGCGGCCGCCGAGGCTGACGGGCGTCTCCGGGAAGGCCTCGGTGAACGACAGGTCCTTCGGGTCGGTCTTCTCGCTGTTGATGTCGACGGGCCGCGGCTTCGGCGGCGTGCTCGCCTTCGGCGGGGCCGACGCGGCGCGGGTGGGCTCGGCGTCCTTGCGGGTGGCGCCGTCGCCCTTCGACCCCGTCCCGCCGAGGACGAACAGCGCGGCGAGCGCGGCGAGCACGAGGCCCGCGCCGCCGCCGACGAGCACGAGGCGCTGCTTGCCGCCGCCCCGGCGCGGCCGGGTGCCGGGCGCGGACGGCCCGCCGGGGCCT
>NZ_WBMR01000201.1 GCF_008923365.1 Actinomadura montaniterrae | reverse complement strand
GTACCTGATGGCGTCCGGGACCGGGGCGGTGCTCGCGGACGGGTCGGCGCTGGCCGGCGCGCGGCCGCAGTGGCTGGCGGTGGCGGCGGCGGACCGTCCGGCCGGGTCGGCGTCGGCGCGGGTGCGGCAGGCCGTCGTGATCGACGAGGACGTGGCCCGGGCCGCGGCCGCGCCCCTGCTGGAGACGGCGGACGAGGTCGCCTGGCGGGACGGGGACGTGTCGTCGCGGCGCGTCGAGCGGCTCGGCGCGATCGAACTGGACGCGCGGCCGCTGCGCGACCCCGACCCCGAACTGGTGCGGGCGGCGCTGCTGGACGGCGTGCGGGCCGAGGGCCTCGGCCTGCTGGACTGGACGCCGGCGGCGGTGGCGCTGCGCGAGCGGCTGGCGTTCCTGCACGGCGCCCTCGGAGAGCCGTGGCCGGCCGTCGACGACGCGGCGCTGCTGGACCGCGCCCCCGAGTGGCTGGCCGGCGCCCGGCGGCGGGCCGACCTGCGGCGGGTCGACGTGGCGGCGATGCTGCGCGGGCTGCTGCCGTGGGAGGCGGCGTCGCGGCTCGACGAGTACGCGCCGGAGCGGATCGAGGTGCCGTCGGGGTCGCGGATCCGGGTCGACTACGCCGGGGAGCGTCCCGTGCTGGCGGTGAAGCTGCAGGAGCTGTTCGGCTGGGACGCGGCGCCCCGGCTCGCGGGCGGGCGGGTGCCGCTGGTGGTGCACCTGCTGTCGCCGGCGGGCCGTCCGGCGGCCGTCACCGCGGACCTCGCGACGTTCTGGCGCGAGGGCTACAAGGCCGTCCGGGCGGAGCTGCGCGGCCGCTACCCCAAGCACCCCTGGCCCGAAGACCCCACCACGGCCCAGCCGACCCGCCGCACCAACCCCCGCCGCTGACCCCCGCCGCTGACCCAACGCACCGCGGCCGGGGTCAGGCGCGGGTGGCGATCAGGACCTCGATGCCGTCGAGGATGCGGGCCAGGCCGAACTCGAAGGCGTGCGCGGGGGCGACGGCGGCGTTGTGCTCCATGCCGGCGGCGGTGCCGACGCGGGAGCTGAGCGGGTAGTCCTCGCCGCCGGTGTCGATCTCCTCCAGCAGCGGCGCGAGGGACTCCCACCACTGGGCGTCGGTCATGCCGCTGCGCCGCTCGGCCTCGGCCGCGTTGACCGAGACGCGCGCCGAGCTCTCGGCGAAGCCGGTGACGAGCGCGACGACGGAGTCCATCTCCAGGTCGGTGAGGCCGATGCCGTCGACGGCGCGCAGCTCCGCCTCGTACTTGGCGAACACGGCGGGCCCCATCGGCGGGCGGACGGCGGCGACGTGCAGCAGCCAGGGATGGCGGTGGTAGAGGTCCCAGTTGTCGCGCGCGATGTGCTCCAGCCTGGCGCGCCAGCCGCCCTCGACGCCGTCGGCGGGGGTGAGCTCGGCCATGGCGCGGTCGAGCATGACGTCGATCAGCTCGGCCTTCCCCGGGACGTAGGTGTAGATCGACATCGGCGCGACGCCGAGCTCGTCGGCGATGCGGCGCATGGACAGCGCGTCCAGCCCCTCGGCGTCGGCGACGGCGATCGCGGTGCGGACGATCCGCTCGGCGCTGAGCTTGGGTTTCGGGCCGCGCTTGGGCCGGCCCTGCACGCCCCACAGGAGTTCCAGGCTGCGCCGCGGGTCGCCGCCGCCGCTGTACTCGGTCGTCACGGTCGCATCCTCCCAGGGATGAAACTCTGTACGACGTACGTTATAGTCTCCGCGATAGTTAATCCGTATTGCGTACGGAGTTTCGGGAGACCCATGACAGAGCAACGGGCCGCGGTCGACGCGGCCGGACTGCGCAAGACCTACGGCGCGACCGCCGCCCTCGACGGTCTGGACCTGCGGGTCCCCGCCGGCACCGTGCACGGCCTGCTCGGCCCCAACGGCGCCGGCAAGACCACCTGCGTGCGCGTCCTCGCCACGCTCGCCCGCCCGGACGCCGGCCGCGCCGCCGTCGCCGGGCACGACGTCGTCCGGGCCCCCGAGCTGGTCCGGACCCGGATCGGCCTCGTCGGCCAGTACGCCGCCGTCGACGAGGTGCTCACCGGCCGGCAGAACCTCGTCATGTTCGGCCGCCTGCACCACCTCGGCGCCCGCAGGGCGCGGCGGCGGGCGGACGAACTGCTGGAGCGGTTCCGGCTCGCCGACGCCGCCGACCGGCCCGCCGGGAAGTACTCCGGCGGCATGCGGCGCCGCCTCGACCTGGCCGCCGGGATGATCCTCGCGCCGGCCGTGCTGTTCCTCGACGAGCCCACCACCGGCCTCGACCCGCGCAGCCGCATCGAGGTGTGGGACGCGGTCCGCGCGCTCGCCGGCGGCGGCACCACCGTCGTCCTCACCACCCAGTACCTGGAGGAGGCCGACCGGCTCGCCGACGCCGTGTCGGTGATCGACCGCGGCCGGGTGATCGCCGAGGGCAGCCCGGACCGGCTGAAGTCCCGGCTCGGCGGCGACCACCTGCGGATCGTCGTCGAGGACCCCGGCGCGCTCGGCGCCGCCGCCGCGATCGCCGCGCGGGTGTCCGGCGCCGAACCGGAGGTGGACGCCGACGCGCTGACGGTCGGCGCGCCCGTCCCCGACCGGGTCGCCGCGCTCACCGGCGCCGTCCGCGCGCTGGACGAGGCGGGCGTGCGGGTCGCCGACATCGGCGTGCGCCGCCCCACGCTCGACGAGGTGTTCCTGCACCTCACCGGCGGTCCCGCCGCGCAGCAGGACGAGCCGGCCCACGACGACGAGGAGGTCTCCGCGTGACCGCATCGCACGTCCCGCACGTCCCGCAGATCCCGCGCACCCCGCTCGGACGGCTGCGCTGGGCGGCCGCCGACGGCTGGACGCTCACCCTGCGCGCCCTCGCCCACCGGGCCAGGCGCCCCGAGCAGCTGGCCATGAACCTGCTGTTCCCGGTGATGGTCGTGCTGATGATGGGCTACCTGTTCGGCGGCCAGATGGAGGTCCCAGGCGGGGACTACCGGGCGTTCATCGTCCCCGGCATGTTCGCGATGACCATGCTGTTCGGCGTCGAGAGCACCTTCACCGCGATCGCCGTGGACGCCGCCCGGGGCGTCTCCGACCGGTTCCGGGCGATGCCGATGGCGCCGTCGGCCGTCGTCGTCGGCCGCGGCGCCGCCGACCTGCTCGACTCGCTCCTCGCGCTCACCGTCATGGCGCTGTGCGGCGTGCTGATCGGCTGGCGCGTCCACGACGGGATCGGCCCGGCGCTCGCGGGCCTCGGCCTGCTGCTGCTCCTGCGGTTCGCGCTGATCTGGGCCGGGGTCTACCTCGGCCTGGTCGCCAAGGGCCCCGAGTCGGTGATGATGATCCAGATCCTGGTGTGGCCGGTCGGGTTCCTGTCCAGCGCGCTCGTCGCGCCGAGCACCATGCCGGACTGGCTCGGCGCGGTCGCCGAGTGGAACCCGATGTCGGCGACCGTGACGGCGTGCCGCGACCTGTTCGGCGACCCGTCCCAGGCCGCGCTGGCGAGCGGGTCGTGGGCGTCCGGGCACAGCGTGCTGCTCGCCGTCGCGTGGCCGCTGGCGATCACGGCGGTGTTCTTCCCGCTCGCCGTCCGCCGCCACCGCGCCCTCGGCCGCTAGGGGATCGGCCCGGTCGGCCCGGTCGTCAGGGGAGCAGTTCGGCCCGGTGCCGGGCCAGCGCCAGGGCCGGGTAGCACGCCTCGGGCAGCGGCTCCGCGCCGTTCAGCGCGGTGCGGAGCCGCTCGCCCACGGCCGCCGCGTCATAGGGCTGGACGACGCACAGCTCGGCCTGCATCGCCTGCCGCGCCGCCGTCATCAGCGCCGGGACGTCACCGACGGTCACGACCTCGGTGGGGGCGTCGCCGTAGGTCAGCCGGACCGCCAGCGCGTGCATGCCCGCCGTGCCCGCGTCCGCGTAACGGAACTCGCAGACCAGGCGGTCGCCGTCCAGCGGCCCCTCCTGGATCAGCCACGCCTGCCCGGGGACGACGCGGCCGAGCATGCCCTCCCACGGCGCCGCCGGAAGATCGCGCAGCGCGTCCGCCGCCTTGCCCGCGGCGGTGCGCCCGACGGCCGGGCCGATCGCGGCGAGCGCGCGCAGGAACGTCCGGGCGCCGGGCGTCGCCGCCGCCCGCAGCGACATGATCAGGTCGCCGAGCGCGGCGCGCCGGCCCGCCTCGTGCGGGGCGGCGGCCTCCAGCGTGCCGAGCTGCGCGGACGTCCACACCTCGGCCTGCAGCGCGCCCGGCAGCGCGGGCAGCGCGTCCGCCTCCCGGACGAACGCGGCGTAGGCCTCGCGGAGGCCGGGCAGCATCAGCCGCGGGCCGGGGGACGGTCGGGTCCTGCTCATCCGCCCAGCCTATGGGACGCGCTTCCGTGGTCCCCGTCACGCCCTGACCGCCGGGTCAGGCGGGGACGGTAAGCAGCGTCCGCGCGCCGGCGCCCAGCGTGCGGACCTCGAACCGGCTGATGTCGGCGGGCTTGATCGCGGCGCCGCCCTGCACGGTCAGCCGCGGCTGCGGCGAGCCGGGCAGCCCGTACCCCTTGGCGGGGACGGACCAGCCGGCGACCGTGTGGGCGCGGCCCGCGGCGTCCACCGCGACCAGCTCGCACTCCAGCGGTCCGCGGACCTTGCTGAGCCGCAGCGCGACGCGGCTGCCCCACGGGGTGCCCTGCATAGCGACCGTCCCGGACGCGCCCGTCCCCGCGTCGGTGGCGCTCACCTGGTGCCCGTCGCGCAGCAGCGCGGCAGCGCCGTCGGCGCCGCTCGAAGCGCGCGCGGGAGCGGGGGACCGGTCGGCGCCGACGGTGTACCCGGCGCCGAGCGCCCCGCCCAGCAGGACGAGCCCGGCGGCGGCGCCCAATAGCGCCCGCGTCGCGCGGCCGCGGCGCTCGCGCCGGATGCGGCGGTGCAGCAGCTCGGGCACCGGCGCCGGCTCGGGCAGGCCGCCCGGCGCCTCGGCGATCGGGCCGATGCCGTCGAGGGTCGCGGCGACGCCGCTGAGCGCGGCCAGCTCCTCGTGGCACGGCAGGCAGGTCGACAGGTGCGCTTCGAAGGCGCGCCGGTCCGGCTCCTCCAGCAGGCCGAGCGCGTACGCGCCGACGTCGACGTGCGCGGCGGGCGCGGTCATGGCGTCACGCCCCTCTCCTCCAGGGCGACCCGCAGCGCCCGGAGCGCGTAGTAGACCCGCGACTTCACGGTCCCGACCGGGATGCCGAGGTGCCGGGCGGCCTCGTTCACCGACCGGTCCCGGAAGAAGGTCTCGTTGAGGACCTCGCGGTGCGCGGGCGACAGCGCGAGCAGCGCCTCGGAGACGACGACGGAGCGCAGCAGGTCCTCCAGCCCGTCCGGGACGCGCATGTTCTCCAGCGGGCCCTCGCCCGCCTCCTGCGGCCGGGCGTTCTTGCGGCGCTGGTCGTCGATGACGATCCGGCGCGCGACGGTCGCCAGCCACGGCAGCAGCGACGCGGCGTTCTCGTCGAGCTGGTGCGCGCTGCGCCAGGCGCGGATCATGGTCTCCTGCACCACGTCCTCGGCCCAGTGCCGGTCGCCGCCGGTGAGCCGCAGCACGAACGACAGCAGCGGCCGGCCGTACACCCGGTAGAGCTCGGTCACGATCACCTGGTCGTCGACCGCGCCGGCGGGCCGCGGGCCGCGGAACCAGCTCCACGGGCCGGACGCGGCGGGCGGGCGGGCGCGGGACGGCGCTGCGGTGGACGATCTGTTGGCCATCGTGCTCTCCGGCGGGTGCGGGGGCGGGGACGCGGCGCACGGGACGGTGCGCGGTGCGCCGGGTGTCGCGTCGGGAGGCAGTACGCGACGGAGGCGACGGCCGGTTCAAGTGGGGCCGGAAACGGCATCGGACACCGGCCCCCGCTCGCCGTTTTGCGGTGGTTATTCCGGTAGCGCCCTTCCTTGTTCGCTAGGTATTACTTACTTGAGGGCGCCGACGGCGCCGCCGTCCCGTCCAAGTGACCGGAAACGACGTCACACGAGGGCGGAGGAGGCGACGCACGACCCCCCTTTGACACCCGGACGACCGCGGCGATCCTCCATCAGGCAACACTCACTCCACACTGGAGCGAATGCGGGGCAACCGGCCCTTTATTTGCTCGGAGGACGAGGGGCGGTTTCGGAGTGGAAGGGAACGAGCGACACGCGCTGCACTACCGCCTGCTGATGGCGGTGGACATCCAGGGGTACAGCAAGCGGGACACCAGCGAGCAGCTGCTCGCCCAGCGGCAGCTGTCGGAGGCGCTGGACCGGGCCGCGCTCGGCGTCGGCCTGGACCGGTCCCGCTGGGACAAGCAGGTCGGCGGCGACGGCGAGCTGGCCACGCTCCCGGACGGGATCGACCCCGCGCCGGTGGCGGGCGACTTCGCCATCGGGCTCGCGGGCGCGCTGCGCGAGATCAACCGCGCGGCGCTGGAGGCGGGCGCCCGGTTCCGGCTGCGGGTGCGGCTCTCGCTGCACCACGGCACGCTGACCGCCGGGCCGTTCGGGCCCGCCGGCGACGCGCCCATCGTCGTCCAGCGGCTGCTCGACGCGGGGCCGCTGCGCCGCCTGCTGTCCGCCGACCCGGAGCGCGACCTGGCCTACGTGGTCTCGGACTCGCTCTTCGACGACGTGGTGCGGACCGGGTTCTGCGCGCTGAGCCCGGACGCGTTCCAGCCGATCAAGGTCACCGCCAAGGGGGCGGTGTTCCGCGGCCACATCCTCACCGACCGGACCGCGCTCGCCCCGGCGGGCGGCTCCGGCGGGGAGAGCGGCGGGAACGGCGGGCCGGGCGGCGACGGGCCGGCCGGCGACGCCCGCGTGTTCGACTTCCCGGCGCTGGCGGCGCGCTGACCGGTGTCCGGGACCGTCCGCCCGGGAAGTGATCGGAACCGGGCGCGGTTGTGCCCAGGAGACGATCACGACCCGGGAGGCGGACGATGGCGGACGACGCGGCACTGGTGAAGCTGCTGCAGGAGCGGGACCTCGGCGTGCTGGCCACGCTCAAGCGGGACGGGCGGCCGCAGCTGTCCAACGTCAACTACCACTTCGACGCGGCGTCCCGGCTGATCCGCGTCTCGATCACCGCGGACCGCGCCAAGGCCCGCAACCTGCGCCGCGACCCGCGGGCGAGCCTGCACGTCAGCGCGCCCGACGGGTGGTCGTACGCGGTCGCCGAGGGCACCGCCGAGCTGACCGCGGTGGCCGCCGACCCGCACGACGCCGCGGTGGAGGAGCTGGTCGCGGTGTACCGCGACATCCGCGGCGAGCACCCCGACTGGGACGAGTACCGGCGCGTGATGGTGCAGGACGGGCGGCTGGTCCTCAAGCTGCACGTCGAGTACCTGTACGGAATGGCCCGCTGACGACCGCGGTCCGCTGACGACCGCGGCCCGCTGACGACCGGGGGCCGGGTGCGCCGCCGGGCCGGGCGCCCGGCCCGGCGGGCGGTCAGTGCACCTGGCCGGACGGACGCAGCACGACGGAGTTGACCTCGACGCCCGCCGGCTGCGACAGCGTCCACGCGATCGACTCGGCGACGTTCTCCACCGTCATGACCGGGCCGTCGGGCACGCCGTCCTCGCGGGAGTCCCAGAACGGCGACTCGACACGGCCGGGGGAGACCAGCGTGACGCCGACGCCCGAGCCGGTGACGAGCACCCGGGCGTTCTCCGCCAGCGCGGACACCGCGAACTTGGTCACCGAGTAGAAGTTGCCGGGCGTGTTCTTCACCCCGGCGGTGCTGCCGACCAGCACGATCCGGCCGCCGGCCGCGCGCAGCGCCGGCAGCGCCGCCTTGATCAGCAGCGCCGGGCCGAGCACGTTGGTCAGCAGCATCTCCCGCCACCGCTCGGGGTCGCCGTCCGCCAGGTCGTCGTGGGTGGAGAACCCCGCGTTGGCGACCACGTGGTCGAGCCGCCCGAACTCCGCGACCGTCCCGTCCACCGCCGCCTGGACCGCGCCGGGGTCGGACGCGTCGCCGGGGAAGGCCAGCAGCGCGTCCCCGGCGCCGGTGTCGGCGGCGAACGCCTTCAGCCGGTCCTCGCCGCGCCCGGTGATCGCGACGCGGTGGCCCCGGCCGAGCAGGATCCGGGCGGTGGCCGCGCCGATCCCGCTGCCGCCCCCGGTGACCAGGGTGACCGGGGCGCCGTCAGCCGCTGTGCTCATCTGGGTCCTCATCCTCATCGTCGTGGTGCCGCCGGGGTCCCGGCGAGCGCGAACGATCATGAGGGTACGGCGCCCCGTCCCGCCCGGACCAATGGGCGTGTCCTCTGCCGCCCATCGGCCCGGACGGGCCGCGGCCGCCGTTCAGCCGGGGAGGAGGGCGGCGAGCAGGCGGTTGTCGCCGTGCTGCCAGAGGGTGCCGACCTCGGCGAACCCGGCCGCGCGCAGCGCGTCGGCGTGCGCGGACAGCAGCCGCGACGGCGAGCCGTGGTGGCCGGTCACCTCCTCGCTGCTCGCGCCGCGCAGCTCGGCGAAGGCGGGGTCGGCGCCGATCGCCTCCCACCACTGCTCCCAGTTCTCCGGGCGGGCGCCGGCGGCGGCGTGGCGCGCCTTCTTCCGCTCGCGCAGCGCGCCGTCCAGCCCGGCGAGGCCGGGCGTGACGTCGTCGACGTGCAGGTTGTCGCCGTTGAGGAACAGCCCGCCGGGCCGCAGCAGGGTGGCCAGCTCGGCGTAGACGACGCGCAGCCCGGCGGGGGAGATCCAGTGCAGCGCGGTGGTGGAGACGGCGGCGTCGGCCTGCCGGGGCAGCCGCAGCCGGGCCGCCCAGCCGGGCTCGCGCAGGTCGAGGTCGGTGAAGGAGATGCCGTCGCGGCCGGCGTGCACGGCGCGGCCGAGCGACAGCAGGAGCGGGTCGGTGTCGACGGCGACGACGGTGGCGCCGGGGATCCGGTCCAGGATCCGGCCGGCGAGGGAGCCGGGCCCGCAGCCGAGGTCCAGCACCAGCGGGTCGGGGCGGCCGGCGGCGGCCTCGACCGCGTCGATCATCGCGGTGAAGCGCTCCTCGCGGTCGGGCACGTAGCCCTCCTGCTGGGCGTCCCAGCGCGCGATCCAGGTGCCGGCGGTCTCCTGGTCGAGCAGCGTCATGACCCCTCCTGTGACTGTCATGTAGCCTTTGGACGGTTACACGCTAAACCGGAAAGGCGTAACTGGTCAAGTGAACTTCAACAGTCACACCGATGACGTCGTGGCGCACGCCGTCAAGCTGGTCAACGGGCTGACCGAGGGCGAGAGCCGGGGCCGCCCCTACGCGGTGCCCGACACCGTCGCCGCCGGCCTGGCGGTCCTCGACGGGATCAGCAGGCGGACGGCCCTCACCGAGGACGAGGCGCAGGAGCTCGCCGCCGTCGCCCGCGAGCTGCGCGCCGTCTTCGAGGCCGTCGCCGCCGGCGACCGCGACGCCGCCGCCACGCAGGTCAACCGGCTGCTGGAGGAGACCCAGGCCAGGCCCCGCCTGGAACGCCACGACGGCGAGCCGTGGCACGTGCACTTCCACGGCGTCGGCGGCACCATCACCGCCGACTGGGGCGCGTCCTGCGCGACCGGCCTCGCCGTCGTCCTCGGCGGCGAGCTGCACGACCGGCTCGGCGTGTGCACCGCGCCGCACTGCGACCGCGTCTACGTCGACACGTCCCGCAACGGCAAGCGCCGGTTCTGCTCGACCGCCTGCCAGAACCGCGTCAAGACGGCCGCGTTCCGGGCGCGCGCGCACACCACGTGACGGCCGCGGAGCAAGATCCATATACGCCGTGGTGCATTTCCCCACCCGGGGGGGCGGATGGCGCATCCGGGGCCGGAAGCGGTCCCTAGGCGCCGCACCGGTTCCGTGTAACGCTGACGGTCCCCCCACCACCGGGAGACGACGATGTGCGACGCCGACCCGACGTTACCGCCTGCGGTCGCGAGGGCCCTGGAGGAGTACCGCGAGCTGCTGCGCGAGCACGGCCCGACCTGGGGAGAGCCCGCCAACGCCTTCGTCCGGCAGATCGAGACCAGCGCGTTCCTGCTGGACGAGACCGACTTCTGGATCACCGGCCTCCAGCAGCTCCTGGCGCGGTACCCGGACGCCACGCCGGAGGAGATCGACGCGCGCGTCCCCGACCTCGTCGCCGCCGAGGTCGTCCGCGACGCCCTCGCCGGCCGCGTCCTGGACAACCTCGCCGCGCTGCGCCTCACCCCGGACGGCGCGTCGCTCGAGAGCGTCCCGCGCGCGCTCCCCGACGGCCGCGACCTGCGCACCACGCTCCTCATCGACTCCTCCCGCACGGCGCCCGCCACCGTCCGCGTCGACGGCACCGACTACGAGATCCCGCCCGGCGGCGTCCGGCTCGTCCCCATCACCTCCGGCAGCGACGTCACCGCCGACGGCACGCGGATCGCGCTCGACGCGCTGGTCAGGCGCGTCCCCACCGGGCGGCTGCGGCTGCGCGCCGGAGTCCCGTGCCGCTGGACGGTCGTCGGCGCCGACGGCCAGGGCTGGTATCCCGCCGGCGCCCCCGAGCGGATCGACGCCCACCACACCCCCTACTTCCACGGCGACGACCTCGTCCTCGACGTCCCCGCCGAGCCGCTGACCGTCCGCGTCACCCGCGGCATGGAGCACGACACCGCGGAGAAGGCCGTCACCCCGCAGGCCGGCGCGGAGACCCTCGTCGAGCTCGCGCCGCAGCGGCTCTACGACGCCGCCGCGCGCGGCTGGTACGGCGGGGACATGCACGTCCACATGAACTGGACGGGCGACACCGTCGGGACGCCCGCGCAGGCCGCCGCCGTCCAGCGGGGCGAGGACCTGCACGTCCTCAACCTCGTCGCCGGGAACGTGGCGGGCGAGCGCGTCTACGACCGCGAGGCCCTGGAGCACTGGGCCGGCGACGACCTGCCCTGGTCGGACGCGACGCACCTCGCCCGGCTCGGCGTCGAGTACCGCAACGACCTGCTCGGCCACCTGTACGCGTTCGGCGTGGACGCGCCGCCCGGCCGCTACCACACCGGGTTCGCCGGCGCCCCCGACTGGCCGCCGAACGGCGACGGCTACCGCGAGCTGCGCGAACGCGGCGCGCTCATGGGCTACAGCCACCCGTTCCACCTCCCGGTGAACGACGGCGACCCGCCCGCCGCGCTGCTGACGTCCGGCCGCAACTGCTCGGCCCGCGAGATCGTCGCCGACGCCGCGCTCGGCCTCGTCGACTCCCTCGACGTCGTCAACCACTCCTCGATCCAGGCGACCGCCGTCATGTACCGGCGGCTCCTCGGCGCCGGGAACCGGCTGGCCGCCACCGCCGGGACGGACGCGATGCTGTCGTTCCAGCGGCGCGGCAACCAGTCCAGCCCGCCCGGCTGGGGACGCGTCTACGCGCGCGTCGACGGCCCGCTCACCGCCGCGTCGTTCGCCGGCGCCGTCCGGGACGGCCGCACCTTCGCCACCACCGGCCCCTGGCTGGAGCTGGACGTGGACGGGCACGGCCCCGGCGACGTCCTCGCCCTCGCGCCCGGCGACCGCGTCACCGTGACGGCCCGGACCGTCGGCCCCGAGGTGGCGACCGTCCAGCTGCGGACCGCCGACGGCGTCGTCGCCGAGGGCCCGCCCGGCGAGGTCACCGCGGAGGTCACCGTCGACCGGCCGACCTACGTCGTCGCCGTCGCGGCGGGGCCGCCGCATCCGCGGTCGATGAGCCGCGGCGGCGCGTTCGCGCACACCAGCCCCGTCCACCTGCACGTGGACGGCCGGCCCGTGGCCCGCGAGGACGACCTGCGCTGGTGCCTGGACTACCTCGACGGCCTGGAGGAGATGATCCGCCGCGCCGCCCGCCTCGACGGCCCCGAGCAGCTCGCCGGTCACCTCGACCTCCTCGACCGCGCCCGCGCCGTCTACCGGGCCCGGCTCGCCGGGGAGTGAAGGGCTTGTGCGCCGGTACCCGGCTGGCTACCGTGCGGTAATCACGACCGGGAGGGGCCCAGCATGGCGTACGAGATCGAGGCGACCGCCGCCACCACCGCCTCGCCCGGGGAGATCTTCCGGCACCTCGCCGTGCCCGAGGCGTGGGGCGCGTGGGGCAGGTTCCCCACCCCCGCCAAGCAGACCCGCAAGGGCGACACCACCACCTACGGCGTCGGCGCGGTCAAGGCGATCTGGCCCGCCGCCGAGCAGACCGTCGCCTACGAGCCCGACACCCACTTCGCCTACATCGCGCTCAAGGGCCTGCCCGTCCGCCGCTACCGCTCCGACGTGTACCTCGACCAGCGCGGCACCGGCACCTTCATCCGCTGGAACGCCCACTTCGAGCCGCTGATCCCCGGCACCGGCCCGGTGCTGCGCCTCGGCCTGAAGGCGATGATCGACGCCTTCACCCGCTGGCTGCCCGCGCACGCCGAGCACTGCCCGCCCGACTGCCCCGCCCGCCGCGCCGGCGACCTCTAGCCGCCCCCGCCCCGGCGGGAGCGGCCAGCGGTCGCCGCGGAAAAAGGTGCAGGCCGAGAGCACCCCGCAGTTCCCTCGGCCTGCACGTTCGAGCCCCCCTCGAACCCCCCGGTCAAGCGGGGTCAGCCCGCGTGGTCCGGGCCGTACACCTCCCACAGCTCCCCGGCGAAGAACCGGCCGAAGCGCAGCAGCGTCTCCAGGCCGTCCGGACCGGACGTGCGGAAGGTCGTCAGCTGCCGCGCGAAGTCCGACAGCTGGATGTGCAGGACGCCCGCCCCCGCGACCGGCGCCCCGTCCTCCGCCTCCTCCGGGACGTGCCCCTCCAGCAGCCGCACGTACAGCGTGGAGGTGTCCGGCCAGATCCGCGTCGGCGGACCGTGCAGGACGTTCTTGTGCCCCGCGAGCGTCAGCGGCCGGCCCGCCCCGTCGGTGAAGTACAGCCGGTACTTCATCAGCCGGCGGTCCTCCCCGCCGTCCGGGACGAACAGGTTGAACCACCCCCGCTCCACCTCGCGGCGGCCCCCGTGCCCCCGCGCGTCCACCCACCCCTCGGCCGACGCGGTGTGGCCCGGCTCGCTCAGGAACCGCTCCACGTCGAGCGCGGTGATCGTCAGCCGGAACGCCAGCGGGATCCGCCCGTCGGCCAGCTCCCCGATCCGCGGGTCGCGCTCCCCGTAGGTGATGAACCCCTTCATCTCCTCGGTGAACGACAGCGACGTACGGCCGGGCGCCGCGGTGGACGGTCCCCCCGGACCCCCGCGGCTCCCCGAGCCCTGGCCGTACGCCGAGTCGCGCCCCGCCCCGTCCGGCGAGCCGGCACCCCCGGCCGGCTCGGCCCCCGTGTCGGACGGGACGGTCCCCGCACCCTCCGGCCCACCCGCACCCCCGCGGGCGGGCAGGTCCTCCAGCAGCCGCGTCGCGAGCCGGTCGGCCTGCGCCGCGATCGTGAGCGAGGGGTTCGGGCCCACCGGGCCCGGCATCGCCGCCCCGTCGGCGATGTACAGGCCCGGGAACCCGAACACCTCGCCGAAGGCGTCGCAGACGCCCTCGCCCGGGTGCGCCCCCATCGGGGCGCCGCCCAGCGGATGCACCGTGATGATCCGCTTGCGGAACCACATCGGGTTGTCGGCGTAGTGCGCGCCGAGCACGTCCGCGATGCCCTGCATGGTCTTGCGGACGCGGGTGAACAGCGCCTCGCTGGTCTCGGTCGTCCAGTCCGCGGCGAGCCGCCCGCCCTTGAGGCGCAGCCGCCCGTCCGCGGTGTCGCGGCCCATGCCGAGCAGCGGCAGCGAGCTGACCGTCAGCGCGCCGTCCCCGATCAGGTCGGAGATCTCCTTGGACAGGTTGGTGTCCGGCGCGTCCTTGAAGAACTCGGTGAACCGCCCCCACAGGAACTTCACCGCGCGCTCGATCTCGTGGCCGGTGTCGAAGCCCTGCACGATCCAGTCGGTGAACGCGGGGTAGCCGCCGTCCTCGATGTAGGCGCCGCGGCCCGCGCCGGGCACCCCGTCCACCTCGTCCGGCAGCCGGATCGCGGTGGTGATCACCGGTCCGCGCGCGGCGTCCAGCGGCCGCACCCGGTTGCGGTCCTTGGCGTTCAGCAGGAACGTCAGCAGGTCGCCGTTGCCGCTGAACCGGGTGCCGAGCGCCTCGCTCAGCCCCGGGAACGCCTCCCGCGACCTCAGCAGCAGGAACGTCGTCCCGTAGGTGCCGGCGCCGAGCACGAGCCGGTCGCAGGAGATCGTCGTGACCTGGGGCCGCTTCTCCTTGACGGTGAGGTCGGCGTGGTGGACGTAGTCGACCTCGTACCCGCCGCCCGGCCGCGGCCGGATCGCCTTCACCTCGTGCGAGGTGCGGATATCGGCGCCGTGGTGCGCCGCCGCCGACAGGTAGGTGTGGTCGAGGCTGTTCTTGGCGCCCTCGTTGCAGCCGATGTCGCACTCGCCGCACAGCCGGCACGTCCGCCGCCCGACCCCGTGGAGGTTGCCGAAGCCGGGGTCGGCGATCGGCAGGCTGATGCCCGGCGTGCCGCCGGGACGGTCGGCGAAGCTCACCGCGAGCGGCGGCAGCGTGATGTCCAGGCCCAGCTCGGCGGCGGCGTCCTGCATCGCGTGCGTCTTCGGGGTGTCGTCGAACGGCGCCCGGTCCAGCGGGTACGGCGTCGCGCCGAGCATCTTCTCGACCGCGTCGTAGTGCGGGTCGAGGTCGGCGCGGGAGATCGGCCACGACTCGTAGCCGCCGCCGCGCATCGGCTGGTCGTGCACGAACCAGTGCTCGTCCTTGCGCAGCAGCACGTTCGCGTAGATCAGCGAGCCGCCGCCGAGGCCGGCGGACACGACGGAGTCGCAGCCCTCGAAGCTCCAGACGTCGAACATCCCGTACAGCCCGGCCGCCGGGTCCCAGAACGCGCGGTTCATCTGCGCGGGGGAGCGGGGGAAGCTGCCCGGCGGGTACGGCTGCCCGCGCTCCAAAAGCACCACCTGCCGCCCGGCCTCCGCCAGCCGGTACGCGGTCACCGAGCCGCCGAACCCGGACCCGATGACGACGGTGTCGGCGTGCTCGACGCTCTCGCGGGACGCGCCCATGTCAGCCCGCCTTCCGCTTCAGGAAGTCCAGCACCTGCGGGAACACCTCGGCGGCGGACTCGGCGCCCATGAACGGGTCCTGGTGGCCGTACCCGGGCAGGATCTCCAGCTCGTGCAGGCCCGGCGCGACCTGCTCCAGCGTGCGATGGCAGACGATGTTGGAGTCGGTGAACACGTGGTTGCGGTCTCCGGTGAGGAACAGGATCGGGGTCGTGACGTCCGCGGCGCCCGACAGGTAGTCGCCGGGCAGTCCGGCGTGCCGGGGGTCGCGCGGGTCGTACTTCACCGCGCGGCCGGCCTTCACCATCTTGTGGACGTGCCGGTAGTAGTGGACGCCGACGGAGCCGAACAGGTCCGGCAGCCGGCCGTGCGTGACCGGCGACATCTTCGCGTGGGTGAAGATCGGCTTACCGCCGCCCCACATGAAGCTGAGCATGTGGCAGGCGGGCTCGTCGCAGGTGGGGTGGAACGGCCCGACCGCCTTGGCGATCATCCAGCCGCGGGTCAGCACGGGAGCGGTGCCGTACCGCGGGTCGAGGTGGGACGGGCCGAGCAGGTACTCCAAGACCGCCGGGCCGTACCCGAGCTTGATCCTCGACCAGAACGGCGTCCGCGGCGTCAGCGCGACACTGTTGCAGGTCAGGCTGGTGATGCCGGTGACGGTGCCGGCGAACACCGCCATCGCGAACGACACCGACCCGAGGCAGTGCGAGATCACGTGGACCCGGCGGTCCCCGATGTGCCGGCGCAGCTCGGCGATCGCCGCCGGGTGGTCGTACTGGGCGACGTCGTCGAGGGTGTAGCGGTGCGTCTCGGCGTCGTAGGGGAACCGGCCGCTCATCCGGAAGTCCAGCGCCCACACGTCCCCGAAGCCGGAGTCGTGCAGGAAGTTCACCATGTTCTCGTGCTCCGGCATGATGTACATGTCGCTGGACGTGGTGAGCCCGTGCACCAGCAGGACGACGTCGTCGCTGTCGGCGCGGCGGAACCGGGTGAGGTTCAGGCCCAGCCCGTCCTCGGTCGCGAAGGGGTGCACGGACACCTCGGCGTCGGCGACGCCCGCGAGCGTGAAGCGCGCGATCCGCTGGTCCATGGCATTTCCCTCCGGCTTCCTGACGCCCCAACCTTGCCGGACGCGGCGGCCCGCACGGCATCGTGGAGAACCCGTACTTGCGTGTGAAGGG
This sequence comes from Actinomadura montaniterrae, assembly GCF_008923365.1. Lineage (GTDB taxonomy): Bacteria > Actinomycetota > Actinomycetes > Streptosporangiales > Streptosporangiaceae > Spirillospora > Spirillospora montaniterrae. The sequence continues at coordinate 542 of NZ_WBMR01000201.1, read as the reverse complement.
GGACGCGGTGTCCCGGATGAGTACGTACGTGCAATAAGAGGTCCGGCGGGCTCCGCCGGTTCATGGTCGTTCGCGCTCGTCAGGCCGGTAAGGGCCGCGGCGCCGTCCGGCGCCGGCTCATCCCCGCCGGTTCATGGCGGTCGCGACCCCGACCCGGGACGGGACGCCGATCTTGGCGAACACGCGGGACAGGTGGGTCTCGACCGTCCGGACGCTGAGGTACAGCCGCTCGGCGATCTGCTGGTTGCTGCATCCCTCGGCGACGAGCAGCGCGATCTCGTGCTCGCGCGGCGACAGCCCGAACGGCAGGTCGCCCTTGCCGGCGCTCTTGCCGCGGCCCTTGGCGGGCGCGGTACGGGGCCCGCCCGGCACGCGGACGCCGAGCCGCCGCTGCTCCCGGACGGCCTGCGCGTGCAGCCCGCGCATCCCGCACTCCTCGAAGACCTCCGCGGCGGCGCGCAGCCGCTCGCGGGCCTCGCCGCGCTCGTCGGCCGCCGCGTGCGCGATCCCGGCGGTCAGGTCGGCGCGCGCCGCCTCGGGCC
>NZ_WBMR01000200.1 GCF_008923365.1 Actinomadura montaniterrae | reverse complement strand
ACCGCCCCCCGCGCGGGCGGGGCACGGCGGGCGCCAAGCCGCCGGCGGACGCCCCGGGGGTCGTGGAGCGCGCCCGGCCCGGCGCGGGCGAGCGGATCGCGGGCGCGCTGGAATCGGCCTGGCGGCCGGTCGCGCTGCTCGTGGCGTGCTTCGCCGCCTGGTGGGCGATCACCGCGTTCAAGCTGGTCGAGGCGTACCTGGTGCCCTCGCCCTGGACGACGCTGAAGCTGATGGGCGACAAGTGGGGCTACATCTGGCACCACACGTGGGTGACCACCTACGAGACCCTCATCGGCTTCGCGCTCGCGGTCGTCATCGGCGTCGCCGCCGCGGTGATCATGGTGTACTCCAGCACGGTCGAGCGCACCCTCTACCCGATCCTGCTGTTCGCGCAGGTCATCCCCAAGATCGCGATCGCGCCGCTGTTCGTGGTCTGGCTCGGCTTCGGCATCGGCCCCAAGATCGTCGTGGCGGTGCTGATCGCGTTCTTCCCGGTGGTGATCTCGATGGTCGCCGGGCTGAAGGCGGTCGACCCGGAGATGCTGCAGCTGTCGTCCACGATGGGCGCCGGCGCGTTCGCCACCTTCACCAAGATCCGGCTCCCGGCCTCGCTGCCGCACCTGTTCTCCGGCCTGAAGGTCGCCGTGACGCTCGCCGTCACCGGCGCCGTGGTCGGCGAGTTCGTCGGCGCGAACGAGGGCCTCGGCTACGTGATCCTGCAGGCCAACGGCAACATCGACACCCCGATGCTGTTCGCCGGGCTGCTCGTGATGTCCGCCATCGGCGTCGTGCTGTTCGTCGCCGTCGAGATCGCCGAGAAGCTGCTGCTCCCCTGGCACGCCAGCCGCCGCGGCGAAGCGGTCACCACCACCTACTGACCCGTGCCCGTCCCGCGACGGGCGCCTTCCCCACCCGCCTCCACGAACCGGCCGTCCGGCCGGGAGCTCACCCCACCCATGGAGGACCGTCCCCATGAAACTCCGCATACTCGCCGTCTCCGTCCTGGTCCCGGCCATGGCCCTGGCGGCCGCCGCCTGCGGCGGCGACTCCGGCGAGACCACCGGTGCCTCGGGCAAGAAGCTCAAGAAGGTCACCCTCACGCTGAACTGGTACCCCTACGGCGAGCACGCGCCGTTCTACTACGGCAAGAAGAAGGGCATCTACGAGAAGCACGGCATCGACCTGGAGATCAAGGCGGGCCAGGGCTCGCAGAAGACCGTCCAGGCCACCGGCGCCGGGCAGACCGACTTCGGCTGGGCCGACACCCCGGCGCTGCTCGCCGCCGTCGACAAGGGCATGCCGATCAAGAGCATCGGGGTGTTCCTGCAGACCACGCCCGCGTCGGTGCAGGCCTTCAGCAGCAAGAACCTCAAGGCCCCCGCCGACCTGAAGGGCAAGAAGATCGCGATCACCGCGGGCGACGCGCTGTCGCGCACGTTCCCGGTGTTCCTGAAGAAGAACGGGCTGTCGGAGAGCGACGTCCCGCTGCAGAACACCGACCCCGCCGGGAAGATCGCCGCGGTCATCTCCGGCAAGGCCGACGGCCTCGTCGGGTTCGCCAACGACCAGGGCCCCACGGTCGCGAACAAGTCCGGCAAGCCGGTCTCGTACCTGCGCTACTCCGACTTCGGGGTCAACTTCTTCTCCAACGGCCTGCTCGTCGGCGAGCGGAAGCTCAAGAGCGACAAGGACCTGGTCAAGGACATGGTCGCCGCCACCAGCGAGGCCTGGACGGCCGCCGAGGCCGACCCGGCCGGCGCGGTCGCGAGCATGGCCGGCGCGTCCGAGCAGCTCCCGCCGACGCCGGTCGTCGCCGAGCAGTTCAAGACCACGCTCACGCTGCTGCACACGCAGGCGACGCAGGGCAAGGCGCCGGGCGTCAACACCGAGGACGACTGGAAGCAGACGATCACGCTGTTCCAGCAGACCGGGGTCATCGGCAAGGCCGAGGCGCCGTCGACGTACTGGTCGCCGCAGCTGGCGGCGCAGGGATGAGCGGACGGGCGATGACGACCATGAGCCAACCGGGCAAGGCCGCGGCGGACCAGGCGTCCGCCGTCGGGATCGACGAGGTGGCCGTCCGGTTCCGCAGCAAGAAGCGCGACGTCACCGCGCTGCGCGAGGTGTCGCTGGACGTCCCGATGGGGGAGTTCGTCGCGATCGTCGGGCCGTCCGGCTGCGGCAAGTCGACGCTGCTGAAGCTCGTCGCGGGGCTGCTCAAGCCGTCCACCGGCACCGTCCGGCTGCGCGGCGAGCAGGTCGCGGGGCCGCGCGCCGACATCGGCTACGTGTTCCAGCGGGCCGCGCTGCTGGAGTGGCGCAGCGCCCGCAAGAACATCCTGCTCCAGGCGGAGATGCGCAAGATGCCCGCCGAGCAGGCGCGGCGGCGCACCGCCGAGCTGATGGAGATGACCGGGCTGACCGGCTTCGAGGACGCGCTGCCGCACGAGCTGTCCGGCGGCATGCAGCAGCGGGTCGCGCTGTGCCGGGCGCTGCTGCACGAGCCGCCCGTCCTGCTGATGGACGAGCCGTTCGGCGCGCTCGACGCGCTCACCCGCGAGCAGCTCAACATCGAGATGAACCGGATCTGGCGGGAGACCGGCACGACGGTCCTGCTCGTCACGCACTCGGTCGCCGAGGCCGCGTACCTGGCGAACCGGGTCGTGGTGATGACCGACAGGCCCGGCACGATCGCCGAGGTCATCGACGTGGACCTGCCCGCGGAGCGGGACTACGCCGAGACCATGGCGCAGCCGGAGTTCGCCCGCGTCACCGGCCGCATCCGCAAGCTCCTCGGCGCCGGCGCGGCGCTCGACTAGGCACGCCTCTACACAAGGCTGGGAAGGAACGGGATGGCACGCAAGTCCATCGGGATCGTCATGAACGGCGTGACCGGCCGGATGGGATACCGGCAGCACCTCCTGCGCTCGATCCTCGCGATCCGCGAGCAGGGCGGGCTGCGGCTGGCGGACGGCACCGACCTGTGGCCGGAGCCGGTGCTGGTCGGCCGGTCGGAGGCGAAGCTGCGCGACCTCGCCGCGCGGCACGGGCTGGACGCCTGGACGACGGACCTGGACGAGGCGCTGGCCCGTCCGGACACCGAGGTCTACTTCGACGCGCAGGTCACGAGCGCGCGCGTCGAGGCGATCCGCACGGCGGTCGCGGCCGGGAAGCACGTCTACACCGAGAAGCCGCTCGCCGACGACCTGGACGGCGCGCTCGCGCTCGCGCGGCTCGCCGACGAGGCGGGCATCAAGCACGGCGTGGTGCAGGACAAGCTGTTCCTGCCGGGCCTGCTGAAGCTGAAGCGGCTGATCGACGGCGGCTTCTTCGGCCGCATCCTGTCGGTGCGCGGCGAGTTCGGCTACTGGGTGTTCGAGGGCGACTGGCAGGAGGCGCAGCGGCCGTCCTGGAACTACCGGGCCGAGGACGGCGGCGGGATCATCCTCGACATGTTCTGCCACTGGCGGTACGTGCTCGACGCGATCGCGCAGGTCAGGTCGGTGCAGGCGCTCGGCGCGACGCACGTCCCCGAGCGGGTGGACGAGGACGGCAAGCCGTACGAGGCGACCGCCGACGACGCCGCGTACGGGATCTTCGAGCTGGACGGCGGGATCGTCGCGCAGATCAACTCGTCGTGGACGACCCGGGTGTTCCGCGACGAGCTGGTGGAGTTCCAGGTCGACGGGACGGAGGGGTCGGCGGTCGCGGGGCTGCGGCGCTGCCGCGTCCAGCACCGGTCGATGACGCCGAAGCCGGTGTGGAACCCGGACCTGCCGGCGACGGAGGACTTCCGCTCGCAGTGGCAGGAGATCCCCGACAACACCGAGTTCGACAACGGCTTCAAGACGCAGTGGGAGATGTTCCTGCGGCACGTCGCCGAGGACGCGCCGTTCGAGTGGGACTTCTACGCGGGGGCGCGCGGGGTGCAGCTCGCGGAGCTGGGGCTGCAGGCGTGGCGCGAGGGGCGCCGCCTCGAGGTGCCGGAGCTGCGGCGATGAAGATCGAGCTGCCGGAGCCGGACGGGACGCTCGTCCCGTACACGATGGGCGAGCCGCGCTCCTATCCCCCGCCGCCGGGGCCGGCGTCGTCGCGGGTGGCGTACGCCGCCGCCCATGTGGTCGCCGATCCGTACGGCGACTCGCTGGACTGGGACGCGACGCTGGCGTTCCGCCGCCACCTGTGGTCGTACGGGCTGGGCGTCGCGGAGGCGATGGACACGGCGCAGCGCGGGATGGGGCTGGACTGGGCGACGACCCGGGAGCTCATCGTGCGCAGCAGTGAGGAAGCGCTTTCAGAAGGCGGCCGGATCGTCTGCGGAGCGGGCACCGACCAGCTCCCGCCCGTCCCCGCCACGCTGGACCAGATCACCGCCGCGTACGAGGAGCAGCTCGGCGTCATCGAGGGCGCCGGGGCCGTCCCGGTGCTGATGGCGAGCCGCCACCTCGCCGCCGCCGCGCGCGGTCCGGAGGACTACGCGGCGGTGTACGGGCGGCTGCTGCCGCAGCTGCGGAACCCGGCCGTCCTGCACTGGCTCGGCCCGATGTTCGACCCGGCACTGGAGGGCTACTGGGGCTCGTCCGACCTGGACGCCGCCGCCGACGCGGTCCTGGCGCTGATCAGCGAGCACGCCGCGGCCGTCGACGGCGTCAAGATCTCGCTGCTGGACGCCGGCCGGGAGATCGCGTTCCGGCGGCGCCTGCCGGCCGGCGTCCGCCTCTACACCGGCGACGACTTCAACTACCCGGAGCTGATCAAGGGCGACGCCGAGGGGCACAGCGACGCGCTGCTCGGCGTCTTCGACCCGATCGCCCCGGCGGCCGCCGCCGCGCTGCACGCCCTCGACCAGGGCTCGGACGCCTACGACGAGATCTTCGCGCCGACCCTGCCGCTCGCCCGGCACCTCTTCGAGGCCCCCACGTACTACTACAAGACCGGCGTCGTCTTCCTCGCCTGGCTGGCCGGGCACCAGCGGCACTTCCGGATGGTCGGCGGGCTGGAGTCGGCGCGGTCCGTCCCGCACCTGTCCCGGCTGTTCCGGCTCGCGGACGCGGCCGGGCTCCTGCCCGACCCGGACCTCGCCGCGACCCGGATGCGCGCCTGGCTGACCGTCCAAGGAGCCCTATGACCACGAGGTTCAGCCTCAACCAGTGGACGACCCGCCACTGGCCCATGCCCGACCTGCTCGCCGGCTGCGCGTCCGCCGGCGTGCACGGGGTCGGCCTCTGGCGCGAGCCCGTCGCCGAGTACGGCCTGGCCCGCACCGCCAAGCTCGTCCGCGACCACGGCCTCGCGGTCACGTCGCTGTGCCGCGGCGGCTTCTTCCAGAACCCGGACGCCCTGGACGACAACCGCCGCGCGATCGAGGAGGCCGCGGCGCTCGGCACCCCGGTCCTGTGCCTGGTCAGCGGCGGCCTGCCGGACGGCTCCCGGGACCTCGACGGCGCCCGGTCGCGGGTCGCGGACCTGCTCGCGGAGCTCGCGCCGTACGCGGGCGAGCACGGCGTCCAGCTCGCGCTCGAACCGCTGCACCCGATGTACTGCTCGGACCGGTGCGTCGTCTCGACCCTCGCCCAGGCCCTCGACCTGGCCGCGCCGTTCTCGCCGACCCAGGTCGGCGTCATGGTCGACACCTACCACCTGTGGTGGGACCCGGACGTGTGGGACGGCATCGCGCGCGCGGGCGCGGAGGGCCGGATCGCGCTGTTCCAGGTCGCCGACTGGGTGACGCCGCTGCCCGAGGGCGTCCTCACCGGGCGGGGCATGCTCGGCGACGGCCGCATCGAGCTGCGCCGGTTCCGCGAGGCCGTGGACGCCACCGGCTACACCGGCCCGGTCGAGGTCGAGATCTTCAACGACGAGCTCTGGGCGATGCCCGGTCCCGCCGCCCTGGACCTGGCCCTCTCCCGCTACGCCCAGCACGTCGCATGACGGCCCGGACCACGGTCCCCCGCGGCGAGCCGCCGCCATGACGGAGCGCGGAACGACGGCCCGCCGCACCTCGCCGGGGGGCGAGGGGCGGAGCTGGCGGGCGGCGTCGGGGGCGTGGCTCGGGATCGGGACGGCGCCGGGCGCGCTCGTCCTCGGCGCGCAGGTCGGCGGGCGGCACGGCGGCGCGCTGCCCGTGGTGGTCCTCGCCGCGGGCGGCGTCGTGATGACGGCGCTGCTCGCCGCGCAGGGACGGCTCGGCCTGCGCCCGCCCGCCGGCGAGGGCGCCGGCATGGCCGTCCTCGCGCCGCGCTACCTGCCGCCGGTCGCCGAGCGGGCGTTCACCGCGCTGCTCGCGGTCGCGATGGCCGGCTGGTTCGGCTTCAACGTCGGGCTCGGCGGCGCCGCGCTCGCCGCGCTCACCGGCCTTCCGGACGCGGCCGGGGCGGTGCTGCTGACCGTCCCGATCGTCGCGGTGCTGCTGGCCGGCGGCGGGCGGTGGAACGCGATCGCGGTCGCCACCACGCTCACCGCCATCGCGCTGATCGGGATCGTCGCGGTGCGGCTGCCGCCGCCCGCGTCGCCGGTGTCGTTCGCGCGGGACGGCCCGTCCGCCGGGCTGGCCGCCGACCTGGCCGGGTACATCGGCTACGTGTCGGTGTTCGCCGTGCGGGCGCCGGACTTCACCGCCGGGCTGCGCGGCCGCCGCGACCTCGCGGCGTGCGTCGCGCTGCTGGTCGGGCCGGCGCTGGCCGCGTCGGTGGTAGGCGCGGGCGTCGCGGCGGCGAGCGGGTCCACCGACGTCGTCGCGGTGCTGGCCGGGCCGGACGGGCTGCCCGCCGCGAACCTGTTCGTGGCCGCGTCGGTGATCGCGCCGACGTTCGCCGCCGTGCATTCCGGCGCCCTCGCCGTCCGCCGCTTCCTCCCGCCCGGCGGCCGGTTCGGCGGGCAGGTGTGGGGCGTGCTGGCGGTCGCGGTGCCCGGCGCGGTGCTCGCCGCGCTGCGCGTCGACCGGATGCTGCTCGACTGGCTGACGGTGCTGGCCGCCGCGCTGCCGGCGCTCGTCCCGCCGATGGCCGCCGAGGCGGCGCGGCGGAGGCGGGGGCGGCCCGCGAGGCCGGTCCGGACGTGGATCTGGGCGCCGGGCGCGGTGCTCGCCGTCGCGCTGACGCTGGCCGGGCACGCCGCGGCGGCGCCGGTCGGGCTCGCGGTGTCGGCGGCCGCGACGCTGGTCCACGCCTGGTCGGCGCGCGCCCGGCCGGCCTCCGGGATCCCGATCCGGCTCCGAATTCGTTCTTGACGGCGGGCGAGAGCCGGTCGTACGTTCGTGAAAGCGCTTCCAGAAAGCGCTTTCCAGCCACCCACCCCATCCCCCCACATTGGACGGCCGGAATGAAAAGACTGAGATGGTGCCTGCTGACGACCCTGGCGCTGCTCGCCGCCCTCATCACCGTGCTCCCGGCCGGTGCGCAGGCGCGTGACGACGCCCCGATCCTCGACCCCATCCCCGACGACCCCGCCCCGTCCGGCCTCGGCCTCGTCCTCAAAGAGGTCGCCCAGCTGCCCAAGTCGGAACCCTCCGCACCGCCCACCGACCCGCGGCTCCAGCGCTGGAACCGCATCAACTACGTCGGCGAGGTCCCCGACCACTCCGGCCGGCTCTACGTCCCGGACCTGAACGGCAACCTGTACCTGCTCGACAAGAAGACCGGGAAGTCGCACGTCTACCTCGACGTCAAGGCCGCCTTCCCCGACTTCTACTCCGCCGCCGGCCTCGGCCAGGGCTTCGGCTTCGTCGCGTTCGACCCCGGCTTCACGAAGAACGGGAAGTTCTACACCACGCACGTCGAGTCGGGCAACGCGCTCACGACCAAGACCCCCGACCTCACGCCGCAGCCGAAGACCGGCTACCACGGCGTCGTCGACGAGTGGACCGCCGACGACCCGAAGGCGCAGACCTTCCACGGCACCCACCGCGAGCTGCTGCGCATCGGCTTCGCCGGCCGCATCCACAACCTGCAGCAGATCGACTTCAACCCCAACGCCAAGCGCGGCGACGCCGACTACGGCAAGCTCTACATGTCCGTCGGCGACGGCGGCAACGGCAACGTCGGCGACAACGGCGGCGACCCGCAGAACCTCGGCGTCCCGCAGGGCAAGATCCTGCGGATCGACCCGTCCGGCAACAACTCCGCGAACGGCAAGTACGGCATCCCCGCCGACAACCCGTTCGCCGGCCAGTCCGGCAAGGTCGGCGAGATCTACGCCTACGGCATGCGCGACCCGCACCGGTTCAGCTGGGACACCGGCGGCACGCACCGCATGTTCCTCGCGCACATCGGCGAGCACGAGATCGAGTCGATCCACGAGGTGAAGGCCGGCGACAACATCGGCTGGAGCGAGCGCGAAGGCGCGTTCACCTTCCGCAAGGACGACCGCTGCCACCTGTACCCGCTGCCCGCCGACGACGCGAAGTACAACTACGACTACCCGGTCGCCGCGTACGACCACGACCCGCCCGCGAACTGGGACTGCTCCAGCGACACCGGGCACGCGATCTCCGGCGGCTACGTCTACCGCGGCTCCGCCCTGCCCGCCCTGCGCGGCAAGTACCTGTTCACCGACATCGTCGATGGCCGGCTCATGTACACCGAAGAGTCGGAGATGAAGCGGGACCCCGCCGGCAAGCACCGCGCCCAGATCTACTCGCTCGCGGCCTACGACACCAAGGGCAACCCCGTCACGATGAAGCAGCTCGCCGGCGACAACCGCGTCGACCTGCGCTACGGCTCCGACGCCAAGGGCGAGCCCTACCTGCTCGCCAAGGCCAACGGGAAGATCTGGAAGGTCGTCGGCACCAAGAGCTACGCCGGCTGCCGCCCGAACGACATCCGCGAGAGCCGCCTCATGTCGGCGGACAACTGGGCGCCCGTCACGCCGTCGAAGTGGCAGTTCCCCGGTAAGGAGGTCGTCCTCGCCGAGGAGGGGACCCAGCGGCCCGGCCCGCGCCGCCCCTTCGAGTACGCGGTGCTGAAGTCCGGCCCGGTGCTCGGCTCGTCCAAGATCGACGCCGAGGTGCGGCTCGACACCCCGGTCGACATCATCAACCGGGACGTCATCATCGTCTTCGGCTACCAGGACGACACGCACTTCTACTACACGCACCTGTCCACCGACAACAGCATCTACCCCCACAACGGCATCTTCGTCGTCAACGGCGCGGACCGGCTGCGCATCGACCAGCAGTGGAACGCCAACCGCTCGCACGGCGCCCCGCCGACCATCACCGACGCCGACTGGCACCGCGTCCGCGTCACCCACTGCGCCGACACCGGCGAGATCGCGGTCTACGTGGACGGCTCCACCCGTCCCGCCATGACCGCCCTCGACAAGACGTTCACGTCCGGGCGCGTCGGGTTCGGATCGTTCGACAACATCGGACGGCTCCGCGACCTGACCGTCCACGCGAACCCGGCACGGTAACGGCCACCCCGGGGCGGGCGGGCTCGCACCCGCCCGCCCCGGGGGCACCAGAAGGAGAACCCTCCATGCTGCTCCGCCGCCGCGTCACGGCCGCGACCGCCCTGCTCGGCGCGTCCGTCGTCGCCGCCTCGCTCGCCGCCCCGGCCCAGGCGTCCCCGGCCCCGGGCGTCGCCCCGTCCCTGAAGAAGAACCTCGTCTCCTACTACGACTTCGAGCACCCCGCCCGCGGGAACGCCGCGCAGGAACGCGACCTCGGCCGCTCCGGCACCACCATCGACCTCGTCAACGGCGGCGCCGCGATGCGCGTCCGGGACGGCGCGCGCCGGCACGCGATCCAACTCGGCCAGGTGAACCCGTCCACGGCCGGCAACGACGACTGGAAGGCCGGCGTCTACTCCGCGACCGGCGTCCCGTCCCTGCACGCGTTCAACGCCGTGCGCGGCGCGACCGTCGCGGGCTGGTTCAAGATGACCGGCACGAACCCGTCGCCCAACTCGGGCACCGCGAACCCGGACGACGTGTACAACGCGGTGGGCCTCATCGGCGTCCTCACCGGCGACTCCGACGGCCACGCCGTCCGCGCCCTGCTGGAGATCATCGATGTCTCCGGCACGCTCCGGCTCGTCGCGCTCGGCCGCCGCATCGACGGCGGCAGCTCGCAGACGTTCGCCGCGAACGAGGACTGGCGCACCCTCCTGCCGCAGAACACCTGGGTGCACCTCGCCGCGACGTTCGACTACGACACCGGCAAGATGTCCCTCTACAAGGACGGCGAGCCCCTCGACGGCTTCTACACCGTCTCGGGCGACCCGTGGAAGCTGCAGGGCACGCCGAGCCCGCACCTCGCGTCCGCCACCGACCCGCGCGGCATCAAGATCGGCGGCAGCTTCCCGCAGAACACCCGCGAGGCGAACCCCTGCAACTGCCGCATGGACGGCCTGATGTTCCTCGACCGCGCCATCACCCCGGAAGAGGCGCGCCTCCAGTACCGCATAGCCAAACGCTGACCCCCACCCCAAGGCCGCCGGTGCGCCCGCGCACCGGCGGCCCTGCCCTTTCCACCGCCTCGTCAGGGGCGCCAGCGGGTGGCGGTGAAGCCTTTCTTCTTGCCGAAGGCGAAGAGTACGTCGGGGGTGACGGCGAAGACGAGGCGCGGGCTTTCCAGGGCGGTGTCGGACGGGTCGTAGAACTCGCCGTCCCTGACGAACGGGTGCCACCACGGATACTTGGCCGGGAACAGGTCGGCGACCCGCCGCAGGTGGTCCGGGTCGCGGACCAGGTGGGCCGTGCCCTCGATGACGAGGTCGGCGTCGTCGCCGGGCACGGTGACGGCGCACCCCGCGTTCGAGGCGAGGTCGCGGGCCTTGCGGGTCTCGCGGCCGGTGGTGAAGCAGACGGCCCCGTCCAGCCAGACGCCGAGCACCGGGACGACGTGCGGACGGGCGCCCGGTCCCGACGTGGCGAGCAGGTAGGTCTCGTTGGCGGCCACCCGCGCCAGCGCGTCCTGCCAGGTGAGGGACGTCAGCGGCACGCCGTGGAGGCCGGCCGGCGGTTCGGCGGCGGGTTCCGTCATGGCAGCTCCTCGGGGTCGCTCGGTCTCCCGAGTATCACCGCGGCCGGTGGCGGAGGACAGCCTCGCGGGACGTAGGTTGGGCGCGGTTGATCACGCGAGGGGGGACGGAATGGGCGTCGCACTGTTCACGCTGGGCGGGACGATCGCGATGGCGGGGCACGGTCCCGCCCGGGACGGCGGGACGGTGGTGGCGCGGCTGACCGGCGCCGACCTGACGGCCGCCGTTCCCGGCCTGGCCGAGGTGGGCGTGCCGCTGGAGGCGCAGGACATCGAGGCCGTCCCGAGCGCCCAGCTGACGTTCGCGCGGATCCACGACCTGGTGCGGCGGGCGTCCGACGCGGTGCGGGCCGGGGCGGACGGCGTCGTGGTCACCCAGGGGACCGACACGCTGGAGGAGACGGCGTTCCTCGCCGACCTGCTGTGGCCCCATGACGAGCCGTTCGTGATGACGGGCGCGATGCGGAACCCGACGCTGGCGGGCCCCGACGGTCCGGCGAACCTGCTCGCCGCCGCGCACGTGGCCGTGGCGCCGGGGGCGCGCGGGCTGGGCGCGGTCGTGGTGCTGAACGACGAGATCCACGCGGCGCGGTGGGTGCGGAAGACGCACAGCGCCAGCACCCGGGCGTTCACGTCGCCGAACGCGGGTCCGATCGGGTCCGTCCACGAGGGACGGGTCGTCGTGCACGGCGGTGTGCCGCGCCGGAAGCCCGTCGAGGTGGACGCGGCGGCCCTCGCGGACGTGCGGGTGGGCCTTCACACCGTGGTCCTGGACGACGATCCGTCGACGCTGAACGCGGACGGGTGCGACGGGTTCGTCGTCGCGGGGTTCGGGGTGGGGCACGTGCCCGCGCCGTTCGCTCCGGTGCTCGGCGACCTGGCGGAGCGCATGCCGGTGGTGCTCGCGTCGCGGACGGGGGCGGGGCCGGTGCTGCGCAGCACCTATGGCGCGGCTGGGTCGGAGACCGACCTCCAGCGGCGCGGGCTCATCAACGGCGGGATGCTCGACCCCTACAAGGCGCGCGTCCTGCTGCGGGTGACGCTCGCCGCGGGCGCCGACCGGGACGGAGTCGCCGCCGCGTTCGCCGAACGCGCCTGACTACGCGGGCGCGAGGCGCAGGCCGGCGTCGGTCGCCGCGATCAGCGTCCCGTCGGTGGCCAGCGCCAGGTCGTTCACCCGGCCCGCCACGGGGACGCGGCGGGACGGCGTGACGGACGCGGCGTCCCACACCAGCAGGTCGTCGCCGGCCTCGGCGGCCACCAGGAAGCGGTCGCCGGCGACCGTGGCGGCGACGGCGCCGACGTCGCCCGGCGCGGGCAGCGCGACCGCGGGATCGCCGTCAAGGGTCTGGACGTGTACCTCCGCGCCGGACGGCTGGACGAGGAGCGGCGGGCCGTCCGGGCCCGGCGCCAGCACCGCGTGCGCGCCGGACGACGGCAGCGACGCGGCCTCCTCCTCGCGTTCCACGTCGAGGAGGCCGATGGTGCGCTCGGTGTCGCAGGCGACGCCGACGAGGGGCCCGCTCGCGGGCGTGGCGTGCAGGACCCAGCGGTCGATGGCGGTCCAGTGGCCGAGCCAGACGCCGAACTCGGCGAGGAGGCCGCCGGTGCGGGCGTCGAGGACGGCGACCCGCGCGTCGCTGGCCGGTCCGAAGACGGCGACGACGGCGCCGCGGCCGCCGTGGACGGCGAGCCCGAGCAGGTCGGGCTGCCCGTCGACGGTGAGCTCGCCGCCGGTGGACAGGTCGTGGACGTGCACGCGGTCGCGGTGCGTCCAGGCCACGACGGGCGCGCCGCCCGGCAGCAGCCCGAACGCCCATTCGGCGCGGTGGTCGGGGAAGTCGGGGATCGGCGGGCCGAGGGCGGTGCGGGTGCGCAGGTCCCAGGCCTGGCCGACGCCGGCGCCCTGGCCGGCCCGCGAGGTGAACGCCAGCGGCGGCCCGGCGGCCGTGGCGGCGACCCCGTCGAACGCTCCCTGCGCCAGCACGCTTTCGGGCATGCCCGGAAGGCTAGGGCACCGGCACGAGATCGTTCCGCGAACCGCGCGAAAACGCGGAGGCCGCCTCCGGGCGGGCGCGGGACCGTCGTCCGGTTGTTCGGCGGAGGACCGGATGATGCCGGTAGGTTCCTTGATCGTGGAGCCGATCGATCTGAGCCCCGTCGAGCGGCGCGTGTGGCGGGCGTTCCCCGCGGGGACGCCTCTCGACCTGCGGGACGGCGACGACGATCCCGAGCACGGCGGCGGCTGGGGCGCCTCGCGGACGCTCAGGGCGAGCGTGCTGCGCAAGCTGCTGCTGAGGCCGGCGGTCGACGGGGAGCTCGCGGCGCTGCGGGTGAACGGCGCGCGGATCACGGGGCGGCTGGACCTGCGGTACGCGACGATCCCGCATCCGGTGCGGCTGTCGGGCTGCCGGTTCGACGAGGAGCCGGAGCTGTACGGCGCGCACTTGCGGCAGCTGAACCTCAGCCGCTCGTTCCTGCCGGGCCTGGTGGCGCAGACCATCAGGATGGACGGGGTGCTGCGCCTCACCGAATGCCGCGTCCCCGGGCAGGTCCGGCTGGGCGGCGCGCGACTGGCTGGCGCCCTCTTCTTGGAGCGCGCGCGGCTCGGGGACGACGGCGCGCCGGAGGAGGTCCTGCACCTCAACCACTCCGTCATCGAGGACGACGTCTGGGCGCCCAGCCTCGAGGCACGCGGGCAGATCCGGCTGAACGGCGCGACCGTCGCGGGCATGGTGAACCTCAGGCAGGCCGTACTGCTGACTCCGGGCGGGCGGGCGTTCGACGGCGAGAACCTCAAGGTGGGGTCGGACGTGGTCGCCACCGGCGCGCGTTTCGACGGCGAGGTGAGCGTGCGCGGCGCGGCGATCCCCGGGCTGCTGGTGCTGACGCAGGCGCGGCTGTCGGACGCGACCTGCGCGCTGCGGGCGACGAGCGCGGTCATCGGCGAGGTGTGGCTGCGGGACGCGCGGGTCGACGGGACGGCGAACCTGCTGCGCGGGCGGTTCGGGCTGCTGCACGCGGCGCCCGACGCGTTCGGCGGCACGGTGTGGCTGGACGGGCTGACGTACGGCCTGCTCACGCCGCGGCTCCCGGCGAAGGCCCGCATCGCGACGCTGGAGCGGGACGAGGAGGGCTACGTCCCGCACGCGTACGAGCAGCTCGCCGCCTCCTACCGGCAGGCGGGCGACGACCGGGCGGCGCGGAACGTCCTGCTGGCGAAGCAGCGCCGGCACCGGTCGACGCGGCCCCGGTACGCGCGGCTGTGGGGGTACCTGCAGGACGTGACGGTCGGGTACGGGTTCCGGCCGCTGTGGGCGGCGGCGTGGCTGGCCGGGCTGCTCGCGGTGGGCACGGCGGTGTTCGGGCCGCATCCGCCCGCGCCGCTGAAGGCGGACGAGCATCCGCCGTTCAACGCGCTGTTCTACACGCTGGACCTGCTGCTGCCCATCATCGACTTCGGGCAGGAGAAGGCGTTCAAGCCCGCCGGCTGGCACCAGTGGCTCGCCTACGGGCTGGTCATCGCGGGCTGGGTGCTCGCGACGACGATCGCCGCCGGGATCACCCGGACGCTCAGCCGCCAGTGACCTCGCGGACGCTCGGCCGGCGGTGTACCTCGGGGAGGCTCAGCCCGCGGTGACCTCGCGGAGCCGGGCGGCGGCGGCCTCCGGCGGGACGTCGTTGATCCACGCCGCCATCCCCGACTCCGACCCCGCCAGGTACTTGATCTTGTCGGGGGCGCGCCGGATGGAGAACAGCTCCAGGTGCAGCCGGACGAGGTCGCGGCCCTCGCCGGTCGGCGCCTGGTGCCAGCCCGCGACGTACGGGAGCGGCGCGTCGTACAGGGCGTCGCAGCGGCGGAGCAGGTCGCGGTAGAGGACGGCCAGCTCGTCGCGTTCGGCGGTGTCGAGGGCGGCGAAGTCGGGGACGTGCCGGTGCGGCATCAGGTGGACCTCGACGGGCCAGCGCGCCGCGGCGGGGACGTAGGCCGTCCAGTGCTCGCCCGGCAGCACCACCCGGCTGCCCGCGCGCTCGGCCTTCAGCACGTCGTCGAACAGGCCGGGCCGCCGGGCCGCCATGGCGAGCATGCGCTCGGTCCGCGGCGTGACGAACGGGTACGCGTAGATCTGGCCGTGCGGGTGGTGCAGCGTCACGCCGATCTCGACGCCGCGGTTCTCGAACGCGAACACCTGCCGGACGGTCGGGATCTCCGACAGCTCGGCGGTGCGGTCGGCCCACGCGTCGATGACCGTCCGGACGCGGGACACCGGCAGGTCCGTCATCGCGGCGGTGTGGTCGTCGGTGAAGCAGACGACCTCGCAGCGTCCCGCGCCGGGGAACCGCTCGAACACCTCGGCGCCGTCGACCGCCGGCGGCACCGCCGGGGTGCGGGTGTCGAAGGACGGGAACCGGTTCTCGAAGACGGCGACGTCGTAGGAGTCGTCGGGGATCTCCGAGGCGGGGCCGCCGGGGCACAGCGGGCACTGGTCGGGCGGCGGCAGGAACGTGCGCGTGTTGCGGTGCGCGGTGACCGTGACGTGGTCGCCGGTCAGCGGGTCGCGGCGGACCTCGCACACCGGCTCGACGGGCGGCAGGCCGCGCGGGTCGGGAACGGGGACCCGTCCGGGGGTCTCGTCGTAGTAGACGAGTTCGCGGCCGTCGGAGAGCCGCGCGCGTGTCCGGTGCATCGCCCGCAGCCTACCGGGCCGCGGCGCCGGCCGTCTCCGCCTGGTGCACCGCCAGCAGGTGCCTCACCAGCGTCGTCAGCACCTCCTTGCCGGACGCGCGCTCGCGGACGTCGCACAGCACGATCGGGGTGGTGTCGCTCAGGTCGAGGGCCTCGCGGATCTCGTCCTCGGTGTAGTCGTAGCCGTCGTCGAACATGTTGACGGCGATGACGAACGGGAGCCCGCGGTTCTCGAAGTAGTCGACGGCGGGGAAGCAGTCGGCGAGGCGGCGGGTGTCGGCGAGGACGACCGCGCCGAGCGCCCCGTACGACAGCTCGTCCCACATGAACCAGAAGCGGTCCTGGCCCGGGGTGCCGAACAGGTAGAGGACGAGGCCGTCGCGGATGGTGATGCGGCCGAAGTCCATCGCGACGGTCGTGGTGGTCTTCTGCTCGACGCCCTCGGTGTCGTCGACGCCGACGCCCCGGTCGGTGAGCAGCTCCTCGGTCTGCAGCGGGCGGATCTCGCTGACGGCGCCGACGAGCGTCGTCTTGCCGACCCCGAAGCCGCCGGCGACGAGGATCTTCACCGCGATGGGCGCGGCGGGCGCCGGGGCCGCGGCTTCAGAGGGCTTGGAGACCATGCAGCACTTCCCTGAGCAGGCGTTCCTTGGAGAGGGTGCTCTCCTGTTGTTGCGGGCGGGTGACGGTGATGAGCCGGTGGTGCAGCAGGTCGCCGAGCAGCACCCGGACGACGACGAGCGGCAGCCGGATCCGGGCGGCGATCTCGGCGACCGGCTGCGGCTGCAGGCACATCTCCAGGATGTCCAGGTGCTCGGGGCCGATGCCGGGCGACCCGGAGCGGGGCCGCGCCGCGGTCGCGACGATCGTGATCATGTCGAACGCCTCGGCCGTGGCGGGCCTGGCGCGCCCGCGGGTGAGCGCGTACGACCGGACGATCGGCCCGGCCTCGTCATCGAGCCATTCGCTCCCAGGACCGCTCATGCGGGGTCACGAGTCCTCGGTGTCGAGGGTCTCGGCGCGGCCGCGCCGGGTGCCCTGCTGGATGGACGACATCATCGAGCGCAGCTCCTCGGGGGTGCGGCCGGCGCGCGGCGCGGGCTCGGGCGCGGGCCCGGCGGCCGGCTCGTCGCGCAGCTGCGCGGCCATGTTCTCCTGCCGGACGCGCTTCGGCAGCGCCGGCCGGTCGCCG
>NZ_WBMR01000020.1 GCF_008923365.1 Actinomadura montaniterrae | reverse complement strand
CGCGGCCGCCGTCCAAGCGCAGCGGCGGGCGGACGAGCGCGGCGACGAGATGCCGCGCGGGCAGCCCGAGCCGCAGCCGCGCCGTCTCCAGCGGCACGCCGCCTCCTCGGCGAGGCGCCCGTGCAGCGCCTCCCAGTGCGCCGGGTCGGCGAGCCAGCCGCCGTCCAGCGCGACCGCGCCGTCCGGCGGCGCGCAGCCCATCAGGTCCAGCTCGGACGCGCGGAGCACGCCGTGCCGGCGCAGCACCAGCGCGCCGTCCGGCCGGTCGGGCCAGGTCGCCAGCTCGCGGGCGCGGGCCGCGCCCGCGTCGCGCCGCACCAGGGTCGGCGGGCGGACGTCCAGGACGCTGACGCCGGCGATGGCGCGCCGATCGGGGTCGCGCAGCAGCCCGGTGTCGCCGATGTGCAGGGCCAGGCGCGCGTTCAGGGTGAGCCGGGCGGTGTCGGGGCCGAGCGGGCGCAGCCGGACGGGGACGGCGGCGGCGCCGATGTGCAGCGTCATCCGGCGCGCGAGCCGCCCGGACGCCTCGCCGAACCGGGTCCGCACGTCCACGCAGGTGGTGAGCGACCAGCGGTCGGGGGTGACGAGGGCCATGCCCGCGCCGACCCGGCCGGCGTCGCGCAGCGTGAGCACGACGCGGGAGACGCCGGTGGCGCTCTCGCGGGGCTCGCCGGTGCTGCCGATGGTCCGGACGCGGACGCGGCGGCCCGCGGGCATGAGGAGCAGCTCGTCGCCGACGGCGATCGTCCCGGCTGCGAGGGTGCCGGTGACGACGCTCTGCCGGCCGGCGGTGAAGGCGTGGTCGAGCCACAGCCGCACCGGCGCGGCGGGATCGGGCTCGGGCAGCCGGCCGGCGAGCCGGTCCAGCGCGGCGGCCAGCTCGTCCAGGCCGTCGCCGGTGACGGTGCTGACGGCGACGGCCTCGACGCCGCGCAGCGCGGTCCCGGCGAGCCGGTCGCGGGCCTGGCGGAGCGCGAGCTTGGGGTCGGCGACGTCGGAGCGGGTCACGGCGAGCACGCCGGCGCGGACGCCGAGCGCGGCGAGCGCGTCCAGGTGCTCCTGCGATTGCGGCATCCAGCCCTCGTCGGCGGCGACGGCGAACAGCACGGCGGGGACGGCGCCCGCGCCGGCGAGCATGGCCGGGACGGACCGCGCGTCGCCGGGGACGTCCACGAACGCCAGGCGGCGGCCGGAGGGCAGCTCGGTCCAGGCGCCGGGTTCCTCGGGCTCCATGCCGGTGAGGGCGCGCACCAGCGCGGACTTGCCGTGCCCGTGGTGGCCGGCGGTCGCGACGACCTGCATCAGCGCCCTTCCCGGGTCGCGGCGCGGGGGGCCGCGGGGAAGGGCGCGGGCGCGGCGTGCGCTGCGCACGCGCCGGCGGGGACTGCTTTGCGGGGGTTGTGCAGACGGAGGTCCACGGAAGGCAACCCTAAGGACGCCGGGCCCCGGAGCGAAACCCGATCGGGCCCACACCGCGCGATCATAAATCTCACTAACTTCGCGTAAACCTCAAGCGGCGATGAATCGTCATGCCGGGGGCGTGGCTACTCGGCGGTACGGGACTCGCAGGCCGCGAGGCGCTCGGAGTGGGCGAGGAAGTCGTCGACCATCCGGTGCACCAGCCCGGCGAGCCGGGCCCGCTCGTCGGGCGACCACGCCGCGAGGGCGTCGGCCATCCACTGGCGGCCCGCGGCGCGGATCCGCTCGAACGCCTCCAGGCCCTCGCCGGTGATCCGCACCCGCTGCGCGCGGCCGTCGTCGGGGTCGGGGACCCGCTCGACGTAGCCGGCCCGCTCGAGCCGCTGCACCTGGCGGGTGACGTGCGGCGCCTCCACCGCCAGCAGGACGGCCAGCTCCCCCGGCCGCAGCGGGCCGGGCGCGTCGGCGAGGGCGCGCAGCAGCGGCACGGCGGCCCGGTCGACCGGGACGCCGGCCACGGCGACCGTCCGGTCGTGCTGCTTGGCGCGGGTGAGCATGTGCGCGATGCGGCTGATCGCGCGCTCGATCTCCATGATGTCGCGCGGCGCCGCTGCGCCGGTCTGCGGGTGGGCGGCGGACCGCGGCGGGGTGGACATGTGATCCATTGTACGATGCATTTACTTAACTTAAGTAAGTAGGCTGTCCGAGCACGCCCCCGCTCCCACCGACCGGGACCGTCCCCCCAGGAGGCTTCATGACCGGCGCCCAGACGGCGGCCGCCGCCACGACCGGGCGGCGGGCCGCCGGCCCCCCGCGCACCGGCCTCACCCTCTTCGCGCTGGCGATCGCCGGCATGGTGGTGTCCGTCCAGCAGACCCTCGTGATCCCGCTGCTGCCCGAGCTGATGAGCCGCTTCCACGTCTCGGTGACCGCGGTGACCTGGGTGTTCACCGCCTCGCTGCTGGCCGGCGCCGTCGCCACGCCGCTGCTGTCGCGGTTCGGCGACATGTACGGCAAGAAGAAGATGATCCTGCTCGTGCTGGTGCTGCTGCTGATCGGCTCGGTGGTCTGCGCCGTGTCCGGCTCGCTCGGCGTGCTCATCGCCGGGCGGACCCTGCAGGGCGTGTCGTCCGCGATGATCCCGCTCGCCATCGGGATGATCCGGGACACCTTCCCGCGCGAGCGGATCACCACCGCCATCGGCATCGTCAGCGCCACGATGGGCGTCGGCGGCAGCGCCGGCATGATCGTGACCGGGCTGATCGCCGACCACACCACCAGCCACCACCCGGTGTTCTGGATCACCGCCGCGCTCGCCGCGGCCGGTCTCGTGCTGGTCGCGGTCACCGCGCACGACACCGGTGCGCGCGCGGGCGGGCGGCCCGACCTGGCCGGCGCGGCCGTGCTGGCCGGCTGGCTCGTCTGCCTGCTGCTGGCGATCAGCGAGGGCAACGACTGGGGCTGGACGTCCGGCGGGGTGATCGGCCTGTTCGCCGCCGCCGCGGTGCTGTGCGGGCTGTGGGTCGCGATCGAGCAGCGGGTGCGCGAGCCGCTGGTGCGGCTGAACCTGCTCGTCGGCCCGAAGTCGCTGTCGGCGAACCTGTCCTCGACGCTGCTCGGCTTCGCGATGTTCGCCGCGTTCACGCTGATCTCCGGCTTCGTCCAGTCGCCGTCCGACAAGGTGGGCTACGGGCTGGGCGGCTCGGTGCTGGACGTCGGCCTCTACATGCTGCCCAGCACCGTCACGATGCTCGTCGCGTCCGCGATGTCCGGCACCATCGCCCGGCGCATCGGCCCGGCCTACACGCTCGCGCTCGGCTCGGTCTTCGCCGGGCTCAGCTACACCTGGCTGGCCGTGTCGAACTCGCACGGCTACGACATGCTGGCGTTCAGCGCGATCCAGGGCGTCGGGTTCGGCGTCGCCTACGCGGCGCTCGGCACCCTCGCCGTCCAGCACGTCCCGATGGACCAGAGCGGCATCGCCAGCGGCATCAACTCGCTCGTCCGCACCACCGGCGGCAGCGTGGCGGGCGCCGTCACCGCCTCGATCCTCGCCGGGAAGGTGATCGCCGGGACCGAGGTGCCGACGCTCGGCGCCTACGAGCTGTGCTTCTGGATCGTCGCGGCCGGCGCCGTCCTCGCGGCCGCCGTCGCCGTGGTGCACGGCGTCCGGCACCCGCACGAGCGCCCCGCCTGACCGGGGCCGGCGCGGCGGCGGTGACCCTCCGCGACCGGGAGGTGGCGGCGCGGGGCCTTGACGAAAGGCACCCGCGCCGTGCCCTATAGGGGTGCGCCCCGAAACGCGGATCGGGGCCGGCCGACCGCAACCGGGAGGACGAAAATGGGCGCCTACGCGGCCGCGTACGAACGCAGCATCGCCGACCCGACCCGGTTCTGGGGCCTGGCGGCGCGGGACGTGCGCTGGCTCGTCCCGCCGGACCGCGTGCTGGACGACGGCGCCCCGCCGTTCTACCGCTGGTTCACCGGCGGCGAGCTGAACACCTGCGACAACGCGCTGGACCGGCATGTCGACGAGGGGCGCGGCGACCAGCCGGCGCTCATCTACGACAGCCCCGTCACCGGCACGGTCCGCGGCTACACCTACCGCGAGCTGACCGACCTCGTCGCGCGGTTCGCCGGTGCGCTGCGCGCGCAGGGCGTCGAGCGCGGCGACCGGGTCGTCATCTACCTGCCGATGATCCCCGAGGCCGTGATCGCGATGCTGGCGTGCGCGCGGCTCGGCGCGGTGCACTCGGTGGTGTTCGGCGGGTTCGCGGCGCGGGAGCTGGCCGTCCGCATCGACGACGCGCGCCCGAAGGCGGTCGTGTCGGCGTCCTGCGGGATCGAGGCCGGCCGGGTCGTCCCCTACAAGCCGCTGCTCGACCAGGCGCTCGAGCTGGCGAAGCACAAGGTGGAGCGGTGCGTGATCCGGCAGCGCGAGCAGCTGCACGCCGACCTCGTCCGGCCGCGGGACGTGGAGTGGGACGAGGCGGTCGAGGCCGCCCGCCCGGTCGAGTGCGTGCCGGTCGCCGCCACCGACCCGCTGTACATCCTCTACACCTCCGGCACGACCGGCCGGCCGAAGGGCGTCGTCCGCGACAACGGCGGGCACGCGGTCGCGCTGCGCTGGTCGATGGAGAACGTGTTCGGCGTGGGCCCTGGCGACGTGTTCTGGGCCGCGTCCGACGTCGGCTGGGTCGTCGGGCACTCCTACATCGTGTACGCGCCGCTGCTCACCGGCTGCACGACCGTCCTCTACGAGGGCAAGCCGGTCGGGACGCCGGACGCGGGCGCGTTCTGGCGCGTCGCGGCGCAGCACCGCGTCAAGGTGCTGTTCACGGCGCCGACCGCGATCCGGGCCGTCAAGAAGGAGGACCCGGAGGGCGCGCTGCTCGCCGGGCATGACCTGTCGGCGCTCGACACGCTGTTCCTCGCCGGGGAGCGCCTCGACCCCGACACCTACCACTGGGCGTCGCGGGTGCTGGACCGGCCCGTCATCGACCACTGGTGGCAGACCGAGACGGGCTGGCCGATCGTGGCGAACCTGCGCGGGCTGGAGCCGATGCCCGTCAAGCCCGGGTCGCCGTCGGTGCCGGTGCCCGGGTACGACGTGAAGGTCCTCGGCCCGGACGGCGCGCCCGTCCCGCCCGGCACCGACGGCGACATCGCGATCCGGCTGCCGCTGCCGCCCGGCACGCTGCCGACGCTGTGGCAGGACGACGAGCGGTTCGTGGAGTCGTACCTGACCCGCCATCCGGGCCACTACCTGACCGGCGACGGCGGCCACGTCGACGAGGACGGCTACGTCTGGGTGATGGGCCGCACCGACGACGTGATCAACGTGGCCGGGCACCGGCTGTCGACCGGGACGATGGAGGAGGTCATCGCCGCGCACCCGGCCGTCGCCGAGTGCGCGGTCATCGGCGTCGAGGACCAGCTGAAGGGCCAGGTCCCGCGCGGCTTCGTCGTGCTGAAGAGCGGTGCCGACGCCGACCCGGGCGAGCTCGCCGCCGAGCTGGTGCGGATGGTGCGCGAGCAGGTCGGCCCGGTCGCGGCGCTGAAGCGGGTCGAGGTCGTCGCGGCGCTGCCGAAGACGCGGTCCGGCAAGATCCTGCGCGGCGTGATGCGGGGCATCGCCGACGGCAAGGACGTGACGGTGCCGTCCACGATCGAGGACACGGCGGTGCTGGACGAGCTCCGCCCCGTCCTGCGCCCGCCGGCGCCCTGACGCCCGCCGGCCCGGCGCGGAGGCGTGCGATCTAGCGGTGGCTCTTCGGCGGCCACAGCGCGGCGACCACGCACACTCCCAGCGCGGCGACGCCGACCTGGAAGATCGTCTCCCAGAAGTTCCAGCCGGACGCGCGGAACCCGACCATCGCCGACAGTCCCGTCCCGGCGAAGGCGGCGACGACGCCGACGGCCACGGTCGCCCACCAGGGCATGCTCTGCCGGCCCGGCACGATCAGCCGGCCCAGCGCCCCGACCACGGCGCCCAGGACGACGGCGGAGACGATCCCCCCGATGGTCACACCCCCGCCCCTACCCGGCCCCCGCCCCTCTATCGCGTCGGCGCGCGGCGGGTCAGCGGACGATGAGGTGGTGGCGGCCGAGCGGGGCGAGTTCGCCGATCACCGGGGCGCCGGGGATCTCGCCGGCCACCAGCAGCCCGCCGGAGGTCTGGGCGTCGGCGAGCAGCAGCCGCTCCTCCTCGGCGATCCGCCGGAACTCGGTGTGCGGGGACACCCAGGCGAGGTTGCGGCGGGTGCCGCCCGGCACGAAGCCGTCGCGGACGGCGGCGCGCGCCCCGTCCAGGTACGGGACGGCGGCGGCGTCCACGACGGCGGTGACGCCGCTCGCGCGGGCCAGCTTGTACAGGTGCCCGAGCAGCCCGAAGCCGGACACGTCGGTGGCGCAGCCGGCGCCGCGCTCCAGCGCGGCCACCGCGGCCGCCGCGTTCAGCGCCGTCATCGTCTCGACGGCCTCGGGGAACACCTCGCCGGTCGCCTTGTGTCGGGCGTTGAGGACGCCGAGGCCGAGCGGCTTGGACAGCGACAGCGGGACGCCCGCCCGGCCGGCGTCCAGCCGCAGCAGCCGGTCGGGGTCGGCGACGCCGGTCACCGCGAGGCCGTACTTGGGCTCGGGGTCGTCGATGCTGTGCCCGCCGGCGATCGGGCAGCCGGCGAGGTCCGCCACGTCCCGGCCGCCGCGCAGCACCTCGCGGGCCAGCTCGGCGGGCAGCGCGTCGCGGGGCCAGCCGAGCAGGTTCAGCGCCATGAGCGGCTCGCCGCCGACGGCGTACACGTCCGACAGGGCGTTGGCGGCGGCGATCCGCCCCCAGTCGTAGGCGTCGTCGACGACGGGGGTGAAGAAGTCGGCGGTGGAGACCACAGCGCGGCCGCCCGCGACGCGCAGCACGGCCGCGTCGTCGCCGTCCCCGCCGCCGATCACCAGGGCGTCGCCGCCGCCGGCGAGGCCGGCCACGATGTGCTCCAGCTCGCCGGGCGGGATCTTGCACGCGCAGCCGCCGCCGTGGGCGTACTGGGTGAGGCGGGCTGCTCGGGCGAGACGGTTCACCAGGAGATTTAACGCACAACTACCACAAATGATCAACAAACGGACGGTACGGGTCCGGTCACCCAGGGATCGCCTCGCCCCCGACCAGCGGAAAATGCCCGAAGGGCTTGTCCGAACGACGTTCGGCATGATGCGATCCTGTTCTGCAAGTCATCACTTACTCAAGGGGCGCCACATGGGGATCGAGGAGCAGCGGGACGAGCTGGACCGGGCCGTCGAGGGGCAGACGGTCTGCACCTGCCTCGCCGCCACCGCCGCGGAGCACGGGGACGAGCCGGCCTACTCCGACCGGATCGACGGCCGATGGCGGACCCTGACCTGGGCCGAGACGCGGACCCGGGCCCTGGAGACCGCCGCCGGGTTCGCCGCCCTCGGCCTCGAGCCGGGCGACGTGGTCGCGCTGATGATGCCCAACCGGTCCGAGCACGTGCTCGCCGACCTCGGCGCCGTGCACGCCGGCGGCGTGCCGACGACCGTCTACGCGACCCTCGCGCCCGACCAGGTCGCCTACGTGGCCGGCCACTGCGAGGCCAGGTACGCGGTGCTGGACGGCGCCGACCAGCTCGCCCGCTGGCAGCCCGTCCTCGACCGGCTCCCGCACCTCCGCAAGATCATCGTGGTGGACGCCGCCGCCTGCCCGGACGACGACGACCGCTACCTGAGCTGGGACACCTTCACCGCGCTCGGCCGCGGCGAGCTGGCCGCCGACCCCGCCGCGATCGACCGCCGCTGGCAGGCCGTGACGCCCGCGGACACCGTCACCCTGCTCTACACCTCCGGCACCACCGGCGACCCCAAGGGCGTCCTGATCACCCACTCGATGGTGCTGCACGAGGCCGCGATGGTGCAGCGCAGCTCGGTGCTGCCCGACCACCCGTCCGGCGTCTCCTACCTGCCGTTCGCGCACATCGCCGACCGCGTCCTCAGCTACTACCTGCCCGTCCGGCTCGCCGCGCACGTCCACTTCTGCCTGGACCCCGCGCAGCTCACCACCGTGCTGGCCGAAGTGCGCCCGCACTCGTTCTTCGGCGTCCCGCGCGTCTGGGAGAAGATCATGGCGGGCATCCAGGCGGTGCTGTCGGCCGAGCAGGACCCGGCGAAGAAGGCCGCCGTCGCCGCCGCCCTGGACGCGGGCCGCGCCTACGTGTCCGGGCAGGAGTTCGGCAACACCCTCACCCCCGAGGTCGCCGCCGCGTTCGAGAAGGCCGACGCCGCCGTCCTCACCCCGATGCGGGCGCTGCTCGGCCTGGACCGCGTCCGGCAGGCGTCCAGCGCCGCGGCGCCGCTGCCGGTCGAGGTCGCCCGGTTCTTCGCCGGCCTCGGCCTGAAGATCTTCGACGCCTACGGGATGACCGAGACCACCGGCGCGATCACCGCCAACCTCGCCGACTCCTTCAAGCTCGGCACCGTCGGCCGCCCCTTCGACGGCGTCGAGCTGACCCTCGCCGAGGACGGGGAGATCCTGGTGCGCGGCGCGACCTGCACCCCCGGCTACCTGAACCGGCCCGAGGCCACCGCCGACCTCATCGACGCCGACGGCTGGGTGCACACCGGCGACGTCGGCCGCCTCGACGAGGACGGCTTCCTCACCGTCGTCGACCGCAAGAAGGAGCTGATCATCACCGCCGGCGGCGAGAACATCGCCCCGTCGATGATCGAGAACCACCTCAAGGAGCACCCGCTGGTCGGCCAGGCGCTCGCGTTCGGCGACCGCCGCCCCTACGTCGTCGCGCTCATCACGCTGGACGGCGAGGTCGCGCCGGTCTGGGCCGCGGCGCACGGGATCGAGACCACCGACCTCGCCGCGCTGGCCGAGCACCCGCTCGTCCTGGAGGAGGTCGCGAAGGCCGTCGAGGACGCCAACGCCCGCCTCGCCCGCGTCCAGCAGGTCAAGAAGTGGCGGCTGCTGCCCGCCGAGTGGACGGCCGAGAGCGAGGAGCTGACCCCGACCCTGAAGCTGCGGCGGCGGGTCGTGCACGGCAAGTACGCCGAGGCCCTCGACGCCCTCTACGCCGGGTGATCGACTAGTATCGCGGCGGAGGCGCGCGAGCGCCTGGTGGCCTCCGCGGTCTTCAAAACCGTTGGTCCCGAGGATCTCGGGACGGCGGGTTCGATTCCCGTGCGCCTCCGCGAGGACGCCCCGGGCCGCCGGCCGGGCCGATGCGCCGGCGGCCCGCCGGGCGTCACGCCCGACGTCACGTCCGGCCTCACTTCCGGTCCAGGTAGCCCCAGGCTCCGGCCACGTCGCGGAGCTCGCGCGGCACGTCGGCCGCGCCGGGCAGCGGCCGGGCCGGGCGGACCGTCCCCGACCTGAGCTTCTCGCTCCAGTCGCCGAAGTACGGGCGGTAGGGCCCGTGGTCCTGCCGGCCGTAGTCGAGCATCGTGCGCTCCCACTCCACGTCGAGGAAGGAGCAGACCTCCTGGGTCACCCGGTCCGGTTCGGCCGTCAGCTCCTCGTACCGGACGGTGAGCCCGGGAAGCTCGTGCCGCGCCGCCTCGATGCCCTCGGCGTAGCGGAGGACCTCCGGGACGACCTCCTCACGCACGGAGTTCGCCCGCCGCGCCAGCACCGACTCGACGATCGCGGCGGGATGGCGGAGCAGGAAGATGTAGCGCGCCCGCGGCCACGCCGCGGCCAGGCGCCGCCACACCAGGGCGTTGGACGGCGTCTTGTCCACGATCTGCGACTTGCCGCTGCGCTCCAGCTCGAACCGGAGCACGTTGTCCCAGAGCATGTACTCCAGCTCGCGGACGTCCAGGCCCAGCTCGGCCATGACGTCGAGGGTGAAGTCGCGGCCGGGCTTCACCCGCAGGTGGCGCAGGTGCAGCTCGTGCGGCGCCCGGATCTCCGAGTGGCTGTTCAGCAGCACCCGCAGCAGGGTCGATCCGGAACGCTGCGGGCAGAGGAGGAAGACGGGCGACTCCACGAGGCGCGGCACCTTCGACGGGGCGATGTCGCGGGGATTGCCGGCGGGCGGACCGGCGGCGGGCGAACGGGCCGCGGACTGCGCGCGCACGGGCGGGCGCAATGCCGCCGCCAGCAGATTCCCCCTTCGCCTGAGTCCGGCCTTGACCTGGTTCTTCTTGTTCGGATTCGTGCTCATGAGGCGGTGGCGGAGAACATTTCTGTGCGGGAACGATCACGGTGTCGCAGGCGAATGTAGACCGTTCTTTTCGCGAAATGCGCCCCTCGCCCGGGATCCTTAGATAACTCTCAGCCCGCTCTCATCTGGGCGCCCGGAGCGCGCGGCGGCCGTGACGGTCCGTGCCCGCGGCGCGGCGTCCGGCGACGTAACGTGGGGGTATGAGGCGGCGGAAGCTCGCGTACGGGATCATGATGGGGACGTGCCTCACCTTCATCGTCCTCGCCTGGACGGTCGTCCGGCTGTACTCCACGCCCGCCGCGATCGGGATGTCGGTGTTCGCGATGATCATCCCGCCGTTCGCGGCGGTGGTGGCCAACTGGAACATCGACCGCACCGACCGGCGCGACTGAGGCCGGGCGCGGCCCGCGGCCCCGTCCGGCGGGAGCGGGCGTGAGCCGGCCGGACATCCCGCAGATCCTCGACCTGGCGGGCATCTTCGTGTTCGCGGTGTCCGGGGCGCTCGCGGCGGTCCGCAAGCGGCTCGACGTCGTCGGCATGGTGGTGCTGGCGGAGATCACCGCGCTCGGCGGCGGCATCCTGCGGGACCTGATCATCGGCGCGGTGCCGCCCGCCGCGTTCACCAGCCTCGGCTACGTGCTGGTGCCGCTGGCCGCGTCGGCGCTGGTGTTCTTCTGGCATCCGCAGGTCGCCCGGCTGCTGCCGGCGGTGCTGCTGTTCGACGCGGCGGGCCTCGGGCTGTTCTGCGCGACCGGGACGGTGAAGGCGCTCGACCACGGCCTGTCGCCGCTGCACTCGGTGCTGCTCGGCGTGGTCACCGCGGTCGGCGGCGGGGTCCTGCGCGACATGCTGAGCGGGCAGATCCCCGCGGTCCTGTACGACCGGCAGCTGTACGCGCTGCCGGCGATGCTCGGCGCCGCCGTCACCGCCGGGGCCTCGTCCGCGGGGCTGCACGGCGGCGCGGTGACCGCCGGCGCCGCGGTGCTGGCGTTCGGCCTGCGGGTGCTGGCGATGCGCCACGGCTGGCGGACACCCCGCCCCCGCGGGGTGCCCGACTAGCCGCGCCCGGGAGGGCTAGGAGGCGGCCCTCATCGTGAAGTGGACCTCGCTGCCCTTGACCGAGGTGACGGTGACGGTCAGCCGGTGGCTGCCGCCCTTCCCGTCGCGGACGGTGCAGTCGAGGGTGGCGCCGACCTTGCCCTTGAGGTCGTCCGGGCAGGACGCCTTCGCCGGGCCGAGCCCGGCCGACTGGTACATCGGGCCGAACCGGGCGTCGATCTGCTTCTCCACCGTGCCCGAGCTGACGGTCTTGCCCACCTCGCAGCCCGCGGCGGCGAGCGCGAGGCCGCCGGCCAGGACGGGCACGATCAGGATCTTGCGCATGGTGCTGCTCCCCGTGATGCGCGGCGCCCCGGTCCCCGTGGGGCGCCGTCCGCAGGTATGCTCCGCCGCCCCGCGACCCGGCCGCCAGGGCACGCCGTCCCGTCCGACAAAGGACTCAGAAGGGGACAGATCGTCGCGAACTTTTTCGTTTCGCACGGGCAACCGGGGTACCGTTCGGGGCATGGGCCGGATCACCGTGCGCAAGCCCGTCCTGCGGCTGGGCGCCGGCGGGACGGCGGGACGCCGGCCCGACACCCTCGCCGTGGAGGAGCCTCTCGAGATCCGGGTGGCGGGCAAGCCGCTGACGATCACGATGCGCACCCCCGGCCACGACTTCGACCTCGTCGCCGGGTTCCTGGCGGCCGAGGGCGTCATCCGCGGCGCGGACGACCTCACCGCGATGCGCTACTGCGCCGACACCCAGGAGCAGAACACCCTGGACGTGGCGCTCGCCCCCGGGGTGGCGCCGCCCGACGACGCGATGACGCGCGCGTTCACCACCACGAGCGCGTGCGGGGTGTGCGGGAAGTCGAGCATCGAGGCGCTGCGGACCGACCGCCCGTACGAGGTGTCCGCCGACCCCGTCCGGCTCACCCCGCAGGTGCTGGCCGCGCTGCCGGACCGGCTGCGCGCCGCGCAGCGGGTCTTCGACCGGACGGGCGGGCTGCACGCGGCCGGCCTGTTCGACGCCGAGGGCGGGCTGCTGGCGGTGCGCGAGGACGTCGGGCGGCACAACGCCGTCGACAAGGTCGTGGGCTGGGCCCTGCGCCAGGGCCTGCTACCGCTGGCCGGTACGATCCTCATGGTCAGCGGGCGCGCGTCGTTCGAGCTGACCCAGAAGGCGATGACCGCGGGGATCCCGGTGCTCGCGGCGGTGTCGGCGCCGTCGTCGCTGGCGGTGGACCTGGCCGAGGACGCCGGGATGACGCTGGTCGGCTTCCTGCGCGGGGACACCATGAACGTCTACGCGGGCGCCGGGCGGATCCTCGTCTGACCCGGCGCGGCGGCCGCGCCGTTTGTCATCTCGGGCCGAAAACCAATCGGTAACTTGTTGGCCCGACCTCAAGACACCGGGCCGGTCGCAGGAGTTGACTGCTCCCCCAACGCAATGACGCGCGCGTGCACCCACGCCGCGTCCCGCCCCGGGCGCGCGAAGCGGAGGATCACGGAATGACGAGGCCCCTCACCGGCGGCGGAGCGGCGTCCGGCATCGACGAGCGCCACCCCCCGATCAAGCCTCGGCGGGTGTCCTTCGACTGGTCGGCCACTCCCCTGCACTGGGTCCCCGGCGACCCGCTCGCCACCCACATCATCAACTCCTTCCACATCGTCCTGCCGGAGGGCGAGAAGTGGTTCATCCAGTGCGTCAAGGACGCCCGCCCGCACATCAGGGACGAGCGGCTGCTGGAGGAGATCAAGGGGTTCATCGGCCAGGAGATGGTGCACGCCCGCTCGCACCAGGGCGTCCTCGACCAGATCCTGGAGACGAACGGGATCGACGTCTCCAAGATCACCGACGCGGCGGCCAAGGGCAACGCGGACCGGCCCGCGCAGATGGCGGCGCTGAAGGAGAGGAACCCGCGGGCCTGGCGGCGCCGGCTGCGGTTCGAGCTGGCGGCGGTCGCCTCGATCGAGCACTACACCGCCGTGCTCGGCCAGTGGATCATGGACAACGACCGGCTGGAGAAGGCCGGGGTCGACCCGACGATGCTGGACCTGCTGCGCTGGCACGGCGCCGAGGAGGTCGAGCACCGGTCGGTGGTCTTCGACGTCTACAAGGCGATGGGCGGGCGCTACCCGACCCGGGTCGCGGCCTGGGTGGTGTCGCTGTTCTTCCTCTACTGGGCGCTGATCGGCGGCTCGCTCTACCTGATGAAGCAGGACCCGACGGTGACGAAGCGGGTCACGCCGCTGCGGGTCGTGCGCGCCTACCGCCGGTCGGTGCGGCGGGGGCACGTGCCCGGCATCTTCAAGCTGCTGCTGGGCGAGGCGCCCGTCTACCTCAAGCCCAACCACCACCCGTCCAAGGTCTGCTCGACGCCGCGCGCGCTGGAGTACCTGAAGCAGTCCCCCGCCGCGCAGGCCGCGGGCTACGACCCGTACTAGGCCGGGTCCGACGACCCGGTCCGCTCGTCCGGACATCGCGACCGGAGGCTCCCCGGAGACCTCCCCCTGAGGGCCCGTACCGCCGCGCCGTACGGGCCCTCGCGCGTGCCGGGTGGCGAGCGTCACGCGCGCCCCCCTTGACCGAGGTTCAAATCGCGCGGTTAATTAACACCGTGTCCAATAATGTGACGCTCGCCCGCACCCACGATGAGGCGGAGCTCGAGCGATTCCGCGACGTCCAGCGCCTGTGCTACCGGTGCGCCGACGAGGTCGCCGCCACCCTCGAACCGGGCGTGACCGAGCGCGAGGCGTGCCGCCGGATGCGCCGCTGGCTGCGCGGGCACGGCGTCGACGACTGGCTGCACACCCCCTTCGCCTGGTTCGGCGACCGGTCGGCCTTCCGGGGCTTCAAGATCCCCACCCAGTTCCTCCCCAGCGCGGCGCGGCTCGAGGAGGGCATGCCCTACATCCTCGACATGGCGCCCGTCCGCGACGGCTACTCCGCCGACATCGGCTACGGCGGCGTCCTCGGCGAGAACCGGATCTGGGAGCGGCTCGACGCCGACCTCGCCGGATACCGCGACCTCATCCTCCGGCTCGTCCGCGAGCGCCGCACGTTCGCCGACATCTACGCCGAGGTCGACGCGCTGATCGAGCGGCAGGGCTACCAGAACCGGCACGCCAAGTACCCCGGACGGGTCATCGGCCACCAGGTCGGGATCATCGGCGGCATCCTTCCCAAGCGCGTCGGATTCCCGTTCGGTGTACGGTTCCTCCAGACGATCGGCCGCGAACTGGTCAAGGAGCGCCTCGAGGGCCGCTCCCCGCTCTGGAACGGGGCCGCGCAGTCCCAGCACCCCCCGACGCCCGGGCTGTGGGCGGTGGAACCGCACATCGGCTTCCGCGGCGTCGGCGTGAAGTTCGAGGAGATCCTCGTGGTCACCGAGGACGACGCGTACTGGCTCGACGACGACCTGCCCCACGTGCACCGGTGGGCACGACGGGAGGCGCAATGACGCAGACCATCACCCCGGGCGCCGCCCCCGCGGCACCGGTGCGGCGCCGCCGGGTCCGCGGCGACGGCGTCGACCTGGCCGTCTACGAGCAGGGCGACCCGTCCCGGCCGACCGTCCTGCTCATGCACGGCTACCCCGACACCCACGCGGTGTGGGACGAGGTCGCCGCGCGGCTCGCCGCCCGCTACCACGTCGTCCGGTACGACGTGCGCGGCGCGGGCGCCTCGACGCGGCCGTTCGGGCGCAAGCGCTACACCTTCGACTACCTGATGTCGGACATGCGGGCGGTGCTGGACGCCACCGCCCCCGAGCGCAAGGTCCATCTCGTCGGCCACGACTGGGGCTCGATCCAGTCGTGGGAGGCCGCCTGCACCATGCCGGAGCGGTTCGCCTCCTTCACCTCCATCTCCGGGCCCTGCCTCGACCACGTCGCGCACTGGACGCGCCGCAACCTCGCCCGCCCGACCCCGGCGAACCTGAAGCGCGCCGCCGGGCAGGGCGTCCGGTCCTGGTACATCTACTTCTTCCAGACGCCCGTCCTGCCCGAGCTGATGTGGCTCGCCGGGCTGTCCCGGCCGTTCAGCCGGGCGCTGGAGCTCGGCGAGGGCGTCCCGCCCCGCGACGGCCACCCGGCGCGGACGATGCCGCGCGACGGCGCGTCCGGCGTCGGCCTGTACCGGGCGAACATGGTGCAGCGGCTGCGCCGCCCCCGCGACCGCCGCACCGACGTGCCGACGCAGGTCATCGTCCCGACGAAGGACCTGTTCGTGTCGCCGCACCTCGTCGGCGGGCTCGGCACGCGGGTGCCGAACCTGTCGCTGCGCCCGATCGCGGCCGGCCACTGGGTGCCGCGCAGCCATCCCGACGTGGTCGCCCGCTGGATCACCGAGCACATCACCGGCGTCCAGGGCGGGCCGCTCACCGCCTCGGAGTCCCGGGCGCTGCGCCGCGCCCGGGTCGACCGGGACCGCCGCGCGTTCGACGGCTCGCTGGTCGTCGTCACCGGCGCCGGCAGCGGCATCGGCCGCGCCACCGCGCTCGCGTTCGCCGAGCAGGGCGCGGAGGTCGTCGCCGCCGACCTCGACCTCGCCACCGCGCAGCGCACCGCGGAGCTCGCCGGGCTCGTCGGCCCGGCCGGGCACCCGTACGGGGTGGACGTGTCGGACGCCGCCGCGATGGAGGACTTCGCCAAGTCCGTGCTGCACGACCACGGCGTCCCCGACGTCGTGGTGAACAACGCCGGGATCGGCATGGCCGGGTCGTTCCTCGACCACACCGTGGACGACTGGGACGCGGTCCTCGGCGTGAACCTGTGGGGCGTCGTGCACGGGTCGCGGCTGTTCGCCGCGCAGATGGTGGAGCGGGGGCAGGGCGGCCACATCGTCAACACCTCCTCGGCCGCCGCGTTCACCCCGTCCCGGACGCTGCCCGCCTACGCCACCAGCAAGGCGGCCGTGCTGATGCTGTCGGAGTGCCTGCGCGCCGAGCTGAAGGGCAAGGGCATCGGCGTCACCGCGATCTGCCCCGGCATCGTCAACACCAACATCACCCGCACGTCCCGGTTCGTGGGGCGCGGCGCGGAGGAGCAGGCGCGCAGCCAGGAGAAGGCGGCGCGGGCGTACGCACTGCGCGGCTTCGGGCCGGAGGGCGTCGCGAAGCAGATCGTGAACGCGGTCCGCGACGACCGGGCGGTCGTGCCGGTCACCCCGGAGGCCCGGCTGAGCTACCTGACGTCCCGGCTGTCGCCGCGCGCGATGCGGCTGCTGGCCCGCTTCAACGCCGGCTAGGGCGCCCGCACCGGGGTAGGACGCCCGCACACGCCCTAGGGTGATCACCGGGAGGCGGTGCGGGATGGCGGACGCCGTGGTCGTCGGCGCGGGACCCAACGGGCTCGTGGCGGCCAACATGCTGGCCGACGCGGGCTGGGACGTCCTGGTCCTGGAGGCGCAGCCGGAGCCGGGCGGCGCGGTGCGCAGCGACCGGGGCGTCCACCCCGATTACGTCAGCGACCTGTGCAGCGCGTTCTACCCGCTGGGCGTGGCGTCGCCGGTGATCAGGGCGCTGGACCTGGAGCGGTACGGGCTGCGCTGGAAGCACGCTCCGGCGGTGCTGGCCCACCCGCTGCCGGACGGGCGCAGCGCGCTGCTGGAACGCGACCCGGGCGCGACCGCCGCGAGCCTCGACGCGCTCGGCGCGGGCGACGGCGACGCGTGGCTGCGGTTGTCGGGGCTGTGGGAGGAGATGGGGGACGCGGTGCTGCGCGCCCTGTTCACCCCGTTCCCGCCGGTCCGGGCCGCGCTGCCGCTGGCGTTGTCGGCACGGCGGGCGGGCGGGCTGCGCGTCCTGCGCTCGCTGCTGGCGCCCGTCCGGACCCTCGGCGAGCAGGAGTTCGCCGGGCCCGGCGGGCCGCTGCTCCTCGCCGGGTCGGCGCTGCACACCGACATGTTCCCGGAGAGCACGGGCGGATCCATCTTCGGCTGGCTGCTCGCCATGATCGGCCAGCGGCACGGGTGGCCGGTGCCGGAGGGCGGCGCGGGCGAGCTGACCGCCGCGCTGGTGCGCCGCCTTGAGGCGCGCGGCGGGCGGGTCCGCTGCGACGCGCCCGTCGCGTCGGTGATCGTGCGGGACGGGCGCGCGCTCGGCGTGCGCACCGCGTCCGGCGAGCCGGTGCGGGCCGCGAAGGCGGTGCTGGCGGACGTCTCGGCGCCCGCGCTCTACGGCGGCCTGGTCGCCTGGTCCGACCTGCCCGGCTCGCTGCGCGCGGACATGCGCCGCTTCACCTGGGACCACGCCACCTTCAAGGTCGACTGGGCGCTGACGGGGCCGATCCCGTGGACGTCGCCGGACGCGGCGCGCGCCGGGACCGTCCACCTGTCCCCCGGCATGGACGCCATGACCGACTACAGCGGCCAGATCGCGACCGGCCGCGTCCCGTCCGAGCCGTTCGCGCTGCTCGGCCAGATGACGACCGCCGACCCGGCCCGCTCCCCCGCCGGCACCGAGTCGGTGTGGGCGTACACGCACGTCCCGCACAAGGTGAAGGGCGATGCCGGCCCCGACGGCATCACCGGCGCGTGGGACGAGCGCGAGCGGGACGCCATGGCGCGCCGCGTCGAGGACGTGATCGAGCGTTTCGCCCCCGGCTTCCGCGACCGCGTCGCCGCACGCCGGGTCATCGCCCCGCCCGCGTTCGCCGAGCACGACGCCAACCTGGTGAACGGCGCGCTGAACGGCGGCACCGCGATGGTCCACCAGCAGCTGGTGTTCCGTCCCGTCCCCGGGCTCGGCCGCGCCGAGACGCCCGTCGCCGGGCTCTACCTCGCGTCGGCGTCCGCGCATCCGGGCGGCGGCGTGCACGGCGGCTGCGGCGCGAACGCCGCCCGCGCCGCCCTCGCCCACGCGTCCCCCGCAGGCCGCGTCCTCACCCCGGCCCTCCGCTCCCTGACCACCCTCCTGGCCCCCTGAACCGCGTTGAGCCGTAGCAGTGCAGCGGTTAGCTTCTCTGTGGGGGGCGACCCCCCACACCCCCCGGCAAAGGCTGTCTGACCGCCGCCTTCCGCTCCGCTGGAGCTCCGCTCCAGGCGGCGGTCAGACGTGCTCGGTCAGGTTGAGGCCCGTCTCGGGCTCGAAGAGGTGGATCGAGGCCGGGTCGTACTCCAGCTCGAGCATGCGGCCCTCGCTCGCCTGCGACCTCGGGTCCAGGCGCGCGACGATCTGCGCGTGCCGGTGCCCCGGGGAATGGCCCTGGAACGCGTCCGCGAGGTGCTCGGAGTCGACCACCGTGCCCGGCTCCAGGTCGATGTAGGCGAACTTCTCCGCGCCGAGCGACTCCAGGATCTCGACCCGCCCGCCGAAGCGGAGCTCGCCCGCGTCGTGCTCGCGGCGGCGGTCGAGGCTCGCGTCCGCGAACGCCTCCGGCCGCACGCCCATGACCACCCGGTCCGGCGAGTGGTGCGCCTCCAGCGCCCGCCGCATCCGGTCCGACAGCGGGATCTCGCCGAGCACCGAGTGCAGCGCGCCGCCGGAGATGTCGGCGGGCAGGAAGTTCATCGACGGCGAGCCGATGAACCCGGCCACGAACAGGTTGTGCGGATGGTCGTACAGCTCCTCGGGCGTCCCGACCTGCTGGACGATCCCGCGCCGCATCAGCACGATCCGGTCCCCGAGCGTCATCGCCTCGGTCTGGTCGTGGGTGACGTACACGGTGGTGGTGCCGAGCTGGTTCTGCAGCCGCGAGATCATCGTGCGCATCTGCACCCGCAGCTTGGCGTCCAGGTTGGACAGCGGCTCGTCCATCAGGAACGCCTTGGGGTTGCGGACGATCGCGCGGCCCATCGCCACCCGCTGCCGCTGCCCGCCCGACAGGTGCGCGGGCCGCCGGTCCAGGAACGGCTCGATCGCGAGGATCCGCGCCGCCTCCTCGATCTTGGCGTTGGCCTCCGCCTTGTCCATCCGGGCGAGCTTCAGCGGGAAGCCGATGTTCTCCCGGACCGTCATGTGCGGGTACAGCGCGTAGGACTGGAACACCATCGCGATGTCGCGGTCGCGGGGCGCCCGGTCGTTGACCCGCCGGCCGTCGATCAGCAGCTCGCCCTCGCTGATGTCCTCCAGCCCGGCGATCATGTTCAGGGTGGTGGACTTCCCGCAGCCGGACGGGCCGACCAGGATGATGAACTCCCGGTCGGCGATCGACAGGTCCAGGTCCTGCACCGCGGTGGTGCCGTCGGGGTAGCGCTTGGTGACCCCGGACAGAACGATCTCAGCCATCGCGCCGCCTCACCCCTTCACCGCGCCGGACGTCAGCCCCGCGACGATCCGGCGCTGGAACACCAGCACGAACACCACGATCGGCACCGTGATGACGATGGCCGCCGCCGCGATCGACCCGGTCGGGTTCTCGAACTGCGACGACCCCGTGAAGAACGAGATCGTCGCCGGCGCGGTCCGGGCCCGGCTGGAGGACGTCAGCGAGATGGAGAACAGGAAGTCGTTCCAGCACACGATGAACGCCAGGATCGCGGTCGTCACCACGCCGGGCGTGGCCAGCGGGACGATGACCCGCCGGAACGCCTGGAACGGGGTGGCGCCGTCCATCTTGGCGGCCTTCTCCAGGTCCCACGGGATCTCCTTGAAGAACGTCGACAGGGTGTAGATGGTCAGCGGCAGCGCGAAGGTGATGTACGGCAGGATCAGGCCCGGCCAGGTGTCGAACAGCCCGAGCGTCCGCTCGATCTCGAACAGCGGCGTGACGAGGGAGATCTGCGGGAACATCGCGATCAGCAGGGACAGCCCGAGCACCAGCGGCTTGCCGGGGAAGTCCAGCCGGGCCACCGCGTACGCGGCCATCGTGCCGATCACGATCGCGACCAGGGTCGACACGAGCCCGATGCCGATCGAGTTGCCGAGCCCGCGGACGAAGTCCGCGTTGTCGAAGATGCCGCTGTAGTTGCGCAGCGTCCACCTGGTCGGGAAGAACGTGCCGTCGGTGAAGGTGGACGGGTCCTTGAACGACAGCGACGCGATCCACACCACCGGGACCAGCGCGTACAGCAGGACCAGCAGGTTGACCAGGCTCCAGCGGGTGATCCCGCCCGCGGTGCGGTCCATCAGCGCCTCCCCGCGTCGGGCGCGCTCGTGCCGAGCACCTTGACGAACACGAACGCGATCAGGGCGACGGTCACGAAGATCAGCACCGACATGGTGGAGCCGATGCCGAGGTTCAGCCCGCCGATCAGGTTGTGGTAGGCGATCAGCGACACCGAGCCGGTGTTCTGCGCGCCGTTGGTGAGCACGAAGATGTCGTCGAAGATCCGGAAGGCGTCCAGCGTGCGGAACAGCAGCGCGGCCAGGATCGCCGGCTTCATCAGCGGCAGCGTGATCTGGGTGAACCGCTGCCAGGCGGTCGCGCCGTCGGTCGACGCGGCCTTCAGCGTGTCCTCGGGGACGAGCGCCAGCCCCGCCATCAGCAGCAGCGCCATGAACGGGGTCGTCTTCCAGATCTCCGCGAGGATGATGATCCCGATGGCCGGGAAGTGGTCGGTGAGCGGCGCCGACCCGGCCGGCAGCAGCCGCGTCAGGAACCCGGTGCCGGGCGTCCACGCGTACTTCCAGCCGTAGGCTGCGGCGACGGTGACGATCCCGTACGGGATCAGCACGACGGCCCGCACCAGCCCGCGGCCCACGATCGTCCGGTACATCACCAGCGCGATCACCATGCCGAGGACCAGCTCCACCGCGACGCTGACGACGGTGACGAGCACCGTGACGGCGAACGCGTTCCACCAGAACGAGCTGCCGAGCACCGTCGCGTAGTTGTCCACCCCGATCCACGCCTTGCGGGCGGGGAAGCGCAGGTCGAAGCGCTGCAGCGACAGCAGCACCGAGTAGACGATGGGCCAGCCGGTGACGGCGAGCATCACCACGGCGGCGGGCGCGCACAGCATCCAGCCGAGCCGCCGCTCCGATCTCCGGTTCGCGCTCGGCACGGCGACCGCCCGGCCCGGGACCGGGACGACCTCCGTGCTGCTCACTTCCTCGTTCATGGAAGCACCCCCTTGCTCTGCAACGCGTCCCCGATCAGCCCCCGCAGCGAGCGCAGCGTGCGGGGCGGGTCGATGGCCGACGGCGGCGAGAGCCGCACCGCCGTCACCGTCGACACGTTCTGGTACGTGGGCGTCTGCGGGCGGGCGGCGGCGGTCTTGAGGGAGTCGAGGATCGCCTGCCGCATCGGGTACGCCTTCGCCATGCCGGCCGCCCAGTACACCGACTCGACGGCCGGCGGGAGCCCGTCGCGGATCGCGGCGGTGCGCTGGCTCTCCGGGTCGCGCAGGCACAGCGCGGCCTGGAACGCGGCGTCCGGTTTCGCGGAGTAGCGGCTGACGGCGAAGTTCGCGCCGCCGAGCGGCGCGCGCCCTGGCCCGGTGATGCCGGGATAGGGCGCCCACTTGAACTTCTTCAGCAGCTTGGGCTTCAGGGTCGCCATCGACGCGTACACGAACGGCCAGTTGATCTCGTAGGCGCCGCGTCCGGACTCCACGGCCAGCCGGGCGTCGTCCTCCTTGGTGTTGGAGATCGACGGGTCGGCGGCCTTGGACCGGGCGAACGCCCGCATCGTCCGCAGCGCCGTCAGCGCGGTCGGGCCGAGCTCGACCCGCTGCCCGTCGGGGCTGAGGATCCGGCCGCCGGCGGACGCGACGAGGCTGTTGAACCAGACGACGAGCCCCTCGAACTGCGCGCCGGTGACCTCCCCGTAGTGCGGCTTGCCCGCGGCCGCGAGCCGCTCCGACTCCTTGATCAGCCCCGCCCAGGTGGACGGCGGGTGGGGCATCAGGTCCGAGCGGTACCACAGCAGCTGGACGTTGGTGTTGTAGGGCGCCGCGTACAGGCGGCCCTCCCAGGTCGCGGTGGACAGCGGCCCGGGCAGGGTGCCCTTGCGGGCCTCCGCGGCGTACGGGCCCGTCCATTCGCGGATCCAGCCTGCCTCCGCGAGCTCCGCGGTCCAGGTCACGTCGAGCCCGAGGACGTCCAGGCCCGAGTCGCGGGCGGCCAGCCGCCGCACCAGCTGCTCGCGCTGGTCGTCGGCGCCGCGCGGCAGGGTGTTCACGACGATCCGGAACCGGCCGTGCGCCTCCCGGTTGCAGCGCGCGGCGATCGCGCCGATGCTCTCCTGCGGCGCGTTGTACAGGTTCACGACGCGGGTCCCCGACGCGCCCGACGCGCAGCCGGCCGCCAGCCCCGCGGTCAGTACGGCCGTCAGCGCCGCCACCGCGCGGCGCCCGGCGGGGACGGTGCCCGCCGGGGACGGTCCCCGCCCCATCGGCAGCGCCCTCGTCACAAGCTGTGTTCGACGTCGACGAGGCTGCTGGTGCGCGGGTCGAGCAGCCCGAGCCGGATCAGGTCGTCGCCGGCCGCCGCGTGGATCAGCCACTGGCCGAGCACCCGCGCCCGCGCCGACACCGACGGCACCGTCGCGAGGTGGTAGCCGCGGGTGACGGCCTGCGCGACGATCCCGGTCAGCTCCACGCCGAGGGGCCGCGCGACCGCCTGGACGCCGCCGAGGTCGACGACCAGGCCGAGGTCCTTGTGCCGGTACTGGCGGGGCTCGTGGCCGAGCAGCGACGCGGCGACGTTGTGCGCGGCGACGCGGGCCTGCCGCGTGGCGTGCTGCGCGGTCGGCGGGCACATCGCGTCGCCGCCGCCGCGCGCGAGGTCGGGGACGGCGGCCGCGTCGCCGACCGCGTACACGTCGGGGAAGTCGGCGAGCCGCAGGTCGGCGCCGACCCGGACCCGGCCGCGGTCGGCGGGCAGGTTCAGGGTGGAGATCACCGGGCTGGGCGTGACGCCGGCCGTCCAGATCGCGGTGCGGCACGGCAGCGTCGTCCCGTCGGTGAGGTGCGCGCAGTGCGGTTCCAGCCGTTCGAGGGTGGTGCCGAGCCGGATGTCGACGCCGCGGCGGCTGAGCAGCCGCATCGCCTCCCGGCCGAGCCGCTCGCCGAGCTCCGGCAGCAGCTTCGGCGCGATGTCGATGAGCGTCCAGGTCAGCAGCGCCGGATCCAGGCGCGGGAACCGGCGCAGCGCCTTGGTGGTGAGCAGCTGCAAATTCGCGCAGGTCTCCACGCCCGAGTAGCCGCCGCCGACGACCAGGAACCCGAGCCGCGCGGCCCGCTCCGCCGGGTCCATGCTGACGTTCGCCAGCTCCAGCTGCGCGATCACGTGGTCGCGCAGGTAGACCGCCTCGGCGAGGTTCTTCAGGCCGTGCGCGTGCTCCTTCAGCCCCGGGATGTCGAAGGTGCGGGTGACGCTGCCCGCGGCGAGGACGAGCCGGTCGTAGTGCAGCGACACCTTCGTCCCGTCGATCTTCTCGACGTCGATCGTCCGCTCGTGCAGGTCCGCGCCGCGCACCTTGCCCGGCAGCAGCTGGGTGCGGCTCAGCAGCCGGTGCAGCGGCCCCGCGATGGCGCGCGGGTCCAGCACGCCGCCCGCCACCTGCGGCAGCAGCGGCTGGTAGAGCGTGTAGCCGAACGGCGCGACCATCACGATCTCGGCCTTGGCGGGCCGGAGCAGGCGCTCCAGCGTGCGGGCGGTGTTGTAGCCGGCGAAGCCGGCGCCCATGATCACGATTCGCGGTACGGGCACGGCGGGCTCCCTGGTCACCTCGGTCGGACCTTCACTGAGTGATCAAGAAACCACATTACGTGACCGGTGATCCACTTCCACGGACCGGGGTCGGGTGAACACGACCTGTCAGGACGCCCCGGGCATCCCCCGGCGCGTCACCGGACCGGCGCCGGTCCGGAAATGATGTACCGTGCCGGGGTTTTCCCGGACGCCGAACCATGCGACCTTGTCAGGAACAAGCCCCCCGGCGGACGCCCGCCACGGGTCCGAGACCGGCACCGGAGCGTGAACCATGCGGATTCGCGAGATCCTGCGCAGGAAGGGAGACACGGTGGCGACGGTGACGCCCGACGCCACCGTGCGGCAACTGCTGGCCGTCCTGGCCGAGCACAACATCGGGGCGGCGGTCGTGTCGCCCGACGGCACCTCGATCGCCGGCATCGTCACCGAGCGCGACGTCGTGCGGCGGATGCACGACCGCGGCGCGGGGCTGCTCGACCGCCCCGTCTCAGAGATCATGACGGCCGACGTGCACACCTGCGGGCCCGGCGAGGACCTGGAGGACCTGCGGCGCACCATGACCGAGAACCGGTTCCGGCACGTCCCCGTCGTCGACGGCGGGCGCCTCGCCGGCATCGTCAGCATCGGCGACGTGGTGAAGAGCGCCATCGACGAGCTGGAGAGCGAGCGCGAGCACCTCGTCGACTACATCCAGCGGGCGCCGTGACGGCCGCCGGTCACACGTAGGCGGGCAGCGGCCTCGGCGCCGGGGCCGCCTGCACCTCGCGGTAGGCGAGCGCCAGCCGCTCCACCGCGTCCCTGAGGGTGCTAGGCGGCAGGACGTAGGGCAGGCGGACGTAGTCCTCCAGGACGCCGTCCACGCCGAACACCGGGCCCGCGACGACCCGCACGCCGAACCGCTCGGCGGTCTCGGCGAGCATGGTGGCGACGGGCGCGCCGAGCCGCGCCCACAGCGACATGCCGCCGTCGGGCAGGCGGAACTCCCAGCCGGGCAGCAGCTCCCGCAGCGCCGCGGCGAGCGCGTCCCGGTTGCGCAGCAGGGTCGCGGCGCGCTCGGCCCGCACGTCGTCGATCCGCAGCAGCAGCTCCCGGACGATCAGCTGGTCGAGCACCGGGCTGGCCATGTCGAACGGCTCGCGCGCCAGCACCAGCCGGCGGGCGAGCGGCCCGGTGGTGCGGATCCAGCCGATCCTCAGCCCGCCCCACATGAGCTTGGACGCCGACCCGATGGTGGCGACGCGGCCGCCGGTGTCGTAGGCGGCGACCGGCGGCAGGCGCGGCGCGTCCGGGTCGTGGGCGAGGTCGGCGAAGGTCTCGTCGGCGACGACGAACGCGTCCGCGCGGCGCGCCGCGTCCACCAGCGCGGCCCGGTCGTCGGCGGCCATCAGCAGGCCGGTCGGGTTGTGGAAGTCGGCGATCGTGTAGGCCATCCGGACGGCGGCCTGCCGCATGCTGCCCGCGACGAGCTCCATGTCCCAGCCCTCGTTCACCCCGACGGGGACGAGCCGGGCGCCGCGCCGCCGCAGCGCGCCGAGCGCGTGCGGGTACGTCGGGCGCTCCACCATCACCGGGTCGCCGGGTTCCACGAGCGTCTGCGTCAGCAGCGTGAACGCGTGCTGCGCGCCGGTCGTGACGACGATCTGGTCGGGGCGGGTCGGCACGCCGCGCGCCTCGTACCCCGCGGCGATCACCTCGCGCAGCCCGGCCAGCCCGGCGGGCTCGTAGCCGGGGCCGCCGCTGTAGCGGGGCAGTTCCTCCACCGCCGCGGCGACCGCCTCGTTGAAGACCTGCGGCGCGCCGGGCGTGGCGCAGCCGAGGTCGATGAACGCCGGGTCGTCGGGCACCGGGTGCGCCTTCCCGAAGCGCGCGCCGGGTGCCGGCTCGGCGGACGACATGCGGACCGGCGGCAGCGCCGTCCAGCTCCCCGCGCCCTGCCGGCTCTCGATGTAGCCCTCCTCGCGCAGCCGGTCGTAGGCGGCGGTCACCGTGGTGCGGCTGACGCCGAGCGCGGCGGCCAGGTCCCGCTCGGCGGGCAGCCGGGTCCGCAGCGCGAGCCGGCCGTCGAGGACGAGGGTCCGGACGGCGTGGGCCAGCGCGGCGTAGACGGGACGCTCGCGCGGCACGTCGCCGAGCAGCCGGGCCAGTTGGACGCCGCTGACGTATCGCATGCTCACACAGACCACTTTCACATATTGGCCCTGTCGTTGCCAGGCCACTTCTCTGCAGAATAGCGGAGCAAGCGGACATGACTTCACCCTGGAGCAAGAAATGGCCTTGATGGCGCGGCGCCTCGTGCAGCTCTATGCGGGATTGGCCTTGTACGGCCTGGGCATCGCGCTGCAGGTGTCCTCCCGGCTCGGGAACGACCCGTGGGACGTCTTCCACCAGGGCCTGTCCCGCCGGTTCGGGCTGTCCATCGGCACCTGGATCATCATCGCCGGCGCGGTGGTGATGCTCGCCTGGATCCCGCTGCGGCAGCGTCCCGGCCTCGGCACCATCAGCAACGTCGTGCTCGTCGGCGCGTTCGCGGACCTGTTCCTCTGGCTGCTGCCGAGCCCGGACGCGCTCGCGGCCCGCTGGACGTTCCTGCTCCTCGGCGTGCTGGCCGGCGGCTTCGCCACCGGCTGCTACATCGGCGCGGGCCTCGGCCCCGGCCCGCGCGACGGCTTGATGACCGGCCTGGCCGGGCGGGGCCACTCGATCCGGGTCGTGCGCACCGGGATCGAGCTGAGCGTCCTAGCCGTCGGCTGGCTGCTAGGCGGCACCGTCGGCATAGGGACCGTCCTGTACGCCGTGGCCATCGGCCCCCTAGCACATGTCTTCCTACCGGCCTTGCAGATCAAGACCCCGGAACCCACCGAGGCCCCGCAACCGATCGCCGCCTGACCAGGCGCGGCGGGGGTGTGGGGGCGAAGCCCCCGCCGGGGGGCGTGGGGGGCAGGCCCCCCACCGGGGTGAGCGGCAACTGTAGCGGAGCGCCAGCGGAGCGAAAGGCGCCGCTCACCCCGCACCGGGGGGTGTGGGGGGTCGTCCCCCCACATAGACACGTCCCCCCACATAGACACGCGCTACTTGTTCGGCCAGCGCCCTCAGCAGGGGCGCGGCGTCGGCTTTGAGGGCGTCCAGGGTGCGGGGCCCGTCGGCGATGCTGAACGCGGCGGTGAGGCCGAGGCCGTGGAGCTCGTCCAGCGGGCCGGTGACGCCGCCGGCGAGCGCGACGGCGGGGATGGCGCGGTCC
Organism: Actinomadura montaniterrae; assembly: GCF_008923365.1. Lineage (GTDB taxonomy): Bacteria > Actinomycetota > Actinomycetes > Streptosporangiales > Streptosporangiaceae > Spirillospora > Spirillospora montaniterrae. The sequence continues at coordinate 49,745 of NZ_WBMR01000020.1, read as the reverse complement.
TTGGCCAGGGCGGCGACGGCGGAGACGACCTTCCCGCCGGCGCTCTGGCCGTCCACCCGGCCCTCGCCCGTGATCACGAGGTCGGCGCCGTCCAGCGCCTCGTCCAGGCCGACGGCTTCGGCGACGAGACGCGCGCCGGGGGACGGCTCGGCGCCGAGCACGCCGACGAGGCCGCCGCAGGTGCCGCCGGCCGCGCCCGCGCCCGGCAGGTCGTGGACGCGGACGCCGAACCGGGCGGCGACCACGTCGGCGAACCGGGTGAGCGCCGCGTCCAGCTCGCGGACCTGCGCGGGGTCGGCGCCCTTCTGCGGCCCGAACACCGCGGCCGCGCCCTCCGGCCCGACGAGGGGGTTGGTGACGTCGCACGCGACCCGGAACCGGGCGGCGCGCACCGCGTCCGGGACGCCCGAGTCGTCGATCGTCTCGAGGCGCGCCAGCGCGGCGCCGCCGGGCGGCAGGTCGGCGGCGGCCGCGTCCAGGAAGCGGACGCCGAGGGCGCGCAGCAGTCCGGTGCCGCCGTCGGTGCTGGCGCTGCCGCCGATGCAGACCAGTACGTCGCGGGCGCCGCGCCGGACCGCGTCGGCGATCAGCTCGCCGGTGCCCGCGGTGTCGGCGCGCAGCGGATCGGGCGCCTGCTCGACCAGCGGGAGCCCGGACGCGGCGGCCAGCTCCACGACCGCGGACCGGCCGTCGCCCGACAGCGCGTAGGCGGCCTTCACCGGACGGCCCACCGGGTCGGTCGCGGCGACCTCGACCAGGTCGCCGCCGCGCGCGGCGACGAAGCAGTCGAGGGTGCCCTCGCCGCCGTCGGCCATCGGGGCCCGGACCACCTCGGCGTCCGGCACGGCGCGCCGCGCCCCGGCCTCCACCGCCGCGCAGACCTCCGCCGCCGACAGGCTGCCCTTGAACGAGTCGGGCGCGATGACGATCTTCACCCTCAGTACTCCGCGGTAGAGGTGGCCAGCACGGAGGTGAGCTCGCGCGGCAGGACGAGCGAGTCGCCCTCGTAGCGCGTCTCCAGGTAGGTCAGCTCACCGGCGCGCCACCAGTACAGGTGCGGGCTGAGCGAGCCCGGCCCCTCCTCGTAGGCGCGGTGCGCCTGCGCCTGCAGCTCGTTCGCGGCGGCCACGGCGGCGCGGTAGCGGGCCCGCGGGTGGACCTCCGACATGCTCAGCGCGTGCGCGACGATCAGGCTCCGGTTCGGGGCGATGACCAGCGCGCCGTGCGGGCCGATCGGCAGGTACTCCTCCAGCCACGCCAGGTGCGTGACGGCGTAGAACGTCCAGCCGTGCAGCACCGACACCCGGACGCCGCCGAGGTCCTGCTCGTCGAGCTGGAGCGGTCCGTCCGCTCGGACGTTGGCGCGGCCCAGCATGAACAGCGCGTCGCCGGACACCGGCCAGCCGTTCATCTCGTCGGTGGTGACCGTCCGGACGGTGGTGGGGGTGTCGACCACGACGGCCTCGATCAGCCCGGGCGCGAACGGCCGGGCCGCGAGCACGCCGTTGTCGGCCTCCGCCGGGTAGATCCGGGTGCGCAGCAGGTGCTGCGCGAGGTCGAAGTCGCTGAGGTCGAGAGGCTCCTCGATCGCGGTGACGATCGTGGTGACGTGGTCGGACACCAGCGCCGGCCAGTCGTCGCGCGGCACCATCCGGGCGAGCTGCCGCAGGTCGCGCATGCTGACGTGCAGCCGGTTGGCGCCCTCCAGCAGCATCACCTCCCCCGGCGCCCGATGGCAGGCGTAGCCGAGGCTCTCGGCCACCAGTACCAGCAGCGAGTCGAGTGTTCCGTCGTCCCACGGGTCGGGACGGGCGTGCCGGCCGCTCATCGCACACCTCCCGGCGCTTCCAGGGTCAGTACGCCGCCGTCCGGCCCGGGGTTCAGATCACCGGACGCGTCGAGCACGGCGGGCGCGCCGAGCTCGAGCGTGGCCTGCCGGGCGCCGTGCCCGGCGGGCAGCCCGGCGAGGACGGGGACGCCGAGCGGCCCGAGCCGCGCGGCGAACACGGCGTCCAGCTCGGCGGGGTCGCCGGAGCGTTCCCACGAGCCGAGCGCGACGCCCGCCGCGCCGTCGAGCCAGCCGGCCTGGAGCAGCTGGACGAGCATCCGGTCGATCCGGTACGGCGCCTCCGTGACGTCCTCCAGGAAAACGATGCCGCCCTTCGCGGGCGGCGGGGCGTACGGGGTGCCGAGCAGTGTGGTGATCAAGGTGAGGGTGCCGCCGGTGAGCGGGCCCTCGGCGCGTCCCGGGCGCAGCGCGTGCGTGCCGGGGAGGGTGACGGGGCCGCCGAACAGCGCGGCGCGCAGGCCGTCGAGGGTGGCGGCGAGGTCGCCGCCGGGGTCGGGGGCGCCGATGTCGGCGATCAGGCCGGCGGGCATCGGGCCGAACGACGTGGTGACGCCGAGGCGCGCGCCGAACGCCGCGTGCAGAGCGGTGACGTCGCTGGAGCCGTGCAGGATCTTCGGGCCTCCGGGCGCCTCCGCCGCGGCGGCGAGCGCGTCCCAGTCGAGGTGGTCGAGGACGCGGGTGGCGCCGTAGCCGCCGCGGGCGCAGATCACGGCGCGGACGCGCGGGTCGCACCAGGCGGTCTGGAGGTCGGCGGCGCGGTCGGCGTCGGCGCCGGCGAGCCGGTGCCAGTCGTCGCGGACGGGCCCCGGGGCGCCGAGGTTGACACGGTCGAGGGCGTGCTTGCCGACCACGACGTCAAGGCCGAGGTCGCGCAGCGCGGCGCAGCCCGCCTCGAGCCGCGCCGGCTCGGCGGGGCCGCTGGGCGCGACGACCGCGACCCGGTCCCCCGGGCGCAGACGCCGGTACCTGCGGGTCCTCCCCCGTGCCGGCCGTTCGCCGGGCAGGCCTGCGGCGGGCGCGTCGGACGGCCCCTCGACCCCCTCCGCGCGGGCGCCCCCGCTCATCAACCCGATCCCTCCTCGCACCGCAACGGATAGAGCTTGTCAGGATCCGGCCGCCAGCGGAAGGGGCGCCCGGTCACGACCCGCCAACGGATCACCGCCCGGTACCGAGGGCGATGCGGGCCAGCCGCGGCAGCGCCTCCCCGATCGGCTCGCGCAGCACCGCGTCCGCCAGCCCATCGTAGGGGGTCGGCTCCGCGTTCATGATCACCAGCCGGGCGCCGTGGTCGACGGCCTCCGGACACAGCCCGGCGGCCGGCTGGACGGTCAGCGAGGTCCCGACGGCGAGGAACAGGTCGCAGGAGCGCGCCGCGGTGATCGCCGCGTCGAGGACGTCCTGCTCCAGCGCCTGCCCGAACGAGATCGTCGCGGACTTCTGGATGCCGCCGCAGGCGGTGCAGAGCGGGTCGTCCTCGCCCGCGTCGACCCGCGCGAGGACGTCCGGCATGGGGGTGCGCAGGCCGCAGGACAGGCAGACCGCGTCGCGCATGGTGCCGTGGATCTCGATCACCGTGTCCGGGCCGGACCCGGCCCGCTGGTGCAGCCCGTCGATGTTCTGGGTGATCAGCGCGCGGAGCCGGCCGGCCCGCTCCAGTTCGACGAGGGCGGCGTGCGCGGCGTTCGGCTCGGCGTGCCAGGCCGGGTGGTCGCGGCGGGCCCGCCAGGAGCGGCGCCGCACCTCGGGGTCGGCGATGTAGGCGCCGATCGTGGACATGGCCTCGGCGGACGGGTCCTTGGTCCAGACGCCCTGCGGGCCGCGGAAGTCGGGGATGCCGCTGTCGGTGGAGATCCCGGCGCCGGTGAGGACGGTGATCGACGCCGCCTGGGGCAGCAGCCCGGCGAGCGTGGGGGGTGCGTCCATTCCTCAAGGTTAGGGGCCGAACGATCCGGGCGCGTCCCGGTTTCGGGCGGCCGCTACGGTGCGTCACGGCCCGACCGGCTGCCAAAAGGTGACAAACTTGGCCGGGTATGAGGTCGACGCCGCACATCCTGGTGATCAACGGCACCAAGGTCCACCGCCCGGTCTTCATCCTGGGCGCGCCGCACTCGGGTGCCGGTCTCCTCGCGCGCGCGGTCAAGCGGTCCGCCGGGTTCCATCTCACCACCGGGCGGCCGGGCGTCCTGCGCGTCGTCTACGCCTTCGCCCGCCGCCCCGCCATCGCCACCGAGCGCGGCGCGGGGGCCGCGCGGGTGATCCGGGACGCCTACGCCGAGGCCTGGCAGATCTCCGCGCGGGCCTGCGCGGAGTGCCCGGAGGAGTGCCGGGAGCTGGCCGGGCTGCCGCCGCGCCCGGCGGTGCTGCGCGACCGCCCGGTACACGACGGCGACGTCGAGGGGCCGTGCGTGCAGCCGCGCGGCATCACCCGCTACGCCGACGCCTCCCCCGACCTGATCTACAGCGCGGACGTGCTGCTGGACGCCTTCCCCGACGCCCAGCTCGTCCAGGTGATCCGGGACGGCCGGGACGCCGTCGCCGACATGCTCGCCGACGACCGGTGCCTGGCGTGGTTCAAGCCGGGCCTCGCCAACCTCGACACGGTGTTCCCGAACCCGTTCTTCGGGGTCGAGGACCACACCGAGCGCAACCGCTGGCCGCAGGCGGCGGCGGCCGTGAAGTGCGCGCTGCGCTGGCGCGGCTCGGTGCGCCTCAGCGCCCGGCTGCGGCAGCAGGTGCCGGAGGAGCAGCTGTTCACCGTCCGCTACGAGGATCTGGTCGCCCGGCCCCGCCGGGTCGCCGGGGACATGTCGCGGTACCTGGACGCGGACCTGTCGAAGACGACGCTGTCCGGGCTCGTCCGGGCCGGGGCGCACGGCGGGCCGGACGCGGGCGGCGCCGAGCACGCCGTCGGCGCCTGGCGGGACCGCCTGACGCCCCGCCAGCTCGCGCAGGTCGAGAAGGTCGCCGGGACGGAGCTGCAGCGCCTCGGCTACCGCCTCAGCACCGACACCTGAACGGCGCCTGGAGCGGAGCGCCAGCGGAGTGGAAGGCGCCGTTCAGGTGCCCTTGCCGGGGGCATGGGGGTCGCCCCCCACAGAAGCACTGAGCACGGCGCCTGGAGCGGAGCGCCAGCGGAGTGGAAGGCGCCGTTCAGGTGCCCTTGCCGGGGGGCGTGGGGGTCGCCCCCCACAGAAAGCACTGAGCACGGCGCCTGGAGCGGAGCGCCAGCGGAGTGGAAGGCGCCGTTCAGGTGCCCTTGCCGGGGGCGTGGGGGCCGCTCCCCACAGAAGCACTGAGCCCGGCGGTCCGCTACTCGGCACCGAGGGGCTCGGTGGCGCGCTCCTCGTCCTTCTGGTGGGAGAACTGCGTGCGGTACAGCTCGGCGTACAGCCCGCCTTCCAGCAGCAGCTCCTCGTGCCGCCCGCGCTCGGCGACGCGGCCCTCCTCGATCACCAGGATCTGGTCGGCCTCCCGGATCGTGGACAGCCGGTGCGCGATCACCAGCGACGTCCGGCCGGCCAGCGCCGTCCGCAGCGCCTCCTGGACGGCGGCCTCGGACTCGGAGTCCAGGTGCGCGGTCGCCTCGTCCAGCACCACCACCGACGGCGCCTTCAGCAGCAGCCGCGCGATCGCCAGGCGCTGCTTCTCACCGCCCGACAGCCGGTAGCCGCGGTCGCCGACGACGGTGTCCAGGCCCTCCGGCATCCCGGCGACCAGCCCGCCGATCTGCGCGGCGTCCAGCGCGGCGAGGATCTCCTCGTCGGTGGCGTCCGGGCGGGCGTAGCGCATGTTCTCGCGGATCGTGTCGTGGAACAGGTGCGCGTCCTGGCTGACCACGCCGACCTCGGCGCGCAGCGAGTCGAGGGTGACGTCGCGGACGTCCACGCCGCCGATCTTCACCGCGCCGTCCGACACGTCGTAGAGCCGCGACACCAGGTGCGTGATCGTCGACTTCCCGGCGCCGGACGGCCCGACCAGCGCGACGAGCTGCCCCGGCGCGGCGGTGAAGTCGACGTCGTGCAGCACCTCCTTGCCGGGGGCGTGGTCGGTGCGGGCGATCGACTCCAGCGACGCCAGCGACACCTCGTCGGCCGACGGGTAGGCGAACCGGACGTGCTCGAACCGGATCGCCGGGGCGCCCTGCCGGGCGGCTCCGTTCCCGTTGGCCTTGGCCAGGGCGGCCGTCCCGGCCTCGCGGGCCTCGGGCAGCGTCCGGGCGCCCTCGCGGTCGCGGATCAGCGGCTTGAGGTCGAGGACCTCGAAGACCCGGTCGAAGCTGACGAGCGCCGTCATGACGTCCACATGGACGTTGGACAGCGCGGTGAGCGGCCCGTACATGCGGGTGAGCAGGGTGGCGAGGGCGACGAGCGTGCCGAGCTGGAAGTTGCCGTCCACGACCAGGTAGCCGCCGACGCCGTAGACCATCGCGGTGGCGAGCGCGGCGACGAGCGTGAGGCCGGTGAAGAACACGCGCCCGTACATGGCGGAGACGACCCCGATGTCGCGGACCCGCGCGGCGCGCCCGGAGAAGTTCTCCTCCTCCTCGGCGGGGCGTCCGTAGAGCTTGGCCAGCATGGCGCCCGCGACGTTGAACCGCTCGGTCATCAGCGAGCTCATCTCGGCGTCCAGCACCATCTGCTCGCGGCTGATCCGCGACAGCCGCTTGCCGACCCACTTGGCCGGCAGGATGAACACCGGGAGCAGCAGCAGCGCGATCACCGTCACCTGCCAGGACAGGATCATCATCGTGATCAGCACCAGGACCAGGCTGATCACGTTGGAGACCACCGACGACAGGGTGGTGGTGAGGGCCCGCTGCGCCCCGATCACGTCGTTGTTGAGCCGGCTGACCAGGGAGCCGGTCTGCGCCCGCATGAAGAACGCGACGGGCTGGCGCTGGACGTGCCCGAACACCTCGCTGCGCAGGTCGTAGATCAGGCCCTCGCCGATGCGGGCGGAGTACCAGCGCTGCGCGAGCCCGAGCGCCGCGTCCAGCAGGGCGAGCCCGGCCACCGCGACGGCGAGCCAGATCACGAGGTCCTGGCGGTGGTGCAGGATGCCGCGGTCGATGATCGACTTCAGCAGCAGCGGGTTGGCGACGACGACGAGCGCGGCGAGCGCGTTCAGGCCGAGGAACAGGACCAGGTCACGGGTGTAGGGGCGGGCGTAGCCCGCGATCCGCTTGATGGTGCCGGGCTTGAGCCGCTGCTGGGTGACGGACTCGTCGCGGCGGAACGAGGCCATCACCTGCCAGCCGTTGCCCGGCATTCCCGGCATGCCCACCAGTACCTCCGAGGGGTCGCCGCGCGCCCGGCGCGGGATGGGCGCGCGTGAAACGTAATCAAGTAAGCATCTCAGTATCCGGCCGGGACAACGCGCGCCCGGCCGCCGCGCTTCCCGGCTCCGCTCACGGCGTAACGGCTCTGGACTTCCCGCCCGAACCGGTGGTTAATGTGATCAACAACATCAGGCTCTCACCCCCCAGGAGCCCCCGTGCCCCAGCGCTCACCACAGCGCCCGCGCATGCGCCCGCCACGAGCGGGCGCCGGTGCCGTCACCCTGACCACCGGTGCCGTCGCACTGGCCACCGCCGCCGCGCTGCTCGCCACCGCCCTGCCCGCCGCGTCCGCGTCCGCGAGATCCACGCCCGCCGCGCCGCACCGCCTTACCGTCTCCGGCGGCGAGACCCAGCCGGTGTTCTCCCGCGCCGACGCCGTCACGCAGACCGTGAACATCGAGACCACGGCCGACAGCGACCACGACGGCGTGCGCGACCGCGTGCAACTGCGGATCATGCGGCCGAAGGAGACCGACACCGCCGGCCTCAAGGTCCCGACGATCATGGAGCCGAGCCCGTACTGGGCCGGCATCAACGACGTCCCGAACCACCCGGTGGACATCGGCGACGCGCGGGCCCGCGCGCTGACCACCACGCAGCGGAACCTCGCCGAGATGTTCCCCGGCTACTACGACAACTACTTCCTGCCGCGCGGGTACGCCGTCGCCGACCTCGACAGCATCGGGACGGGCGGCTCCACCGGCTGCCCGACGTCCGGGGACCGCAGCGAGCAGGCCGGCGCCAAGGCCGCGGTCGACTGGCTGAACGGCCGCGCCCGCGGCTGGGCGCCCGACGGCACGCCGGTCAAGGCCACCTGGTCGACCGGGAACGTCGGCATGATCGGCCAGTCCTACGACGGGACGCTGCCGAACATGGCCGCCGCGTCGGGCGTCGAGGGCCTGAAGGCCATCGTCCCGATCGCCGGGATCAGCAGCTGGTACGACTACTACCGCGCGGGCGGCGGCGTCGTCGCGCCCGGCGGCTACCAGGGCGAGGACCTGGACGTCCTGGCGAAGGCCGTGCTGACCCGCCAGAACCCCGAGGTCTGCAAGAAGGTCATCGACGACATCGAGGCCACCCAGGACCGCGAGACCGGCGACTACGGCAAGGTCTGGGCCGAGCGGGACTACGTCGGCCAGGCGCGGAACGTGCACGCCGCCGTCATGGTGGTGCACGGGCTCAACGACTGGAACGTCAAGCTCAAGAACTCCGTCCAGTGGTGGAACGCGCTGAAGAAGGCGGGCGTGCCGCGCAAGCTGTGGCTGCACCAGGGCAACCACTCCACGCCGTTCCGCTGGCGCGTGGAGGAGTGGCTGCGGCAGACGCTGCACTGGTTCGACCGCTACCTGTACGGCATCCGCAACGACATCGACAAGGAGCCGCGCGTCGACATCGAGCATGCGGACGGGACGTGGGAGACGGCGACGGACTGGCCGATCCCCGGCACCCGCACGGTTCCGGTCCGGCTGAACGCGGGGCCGTCCGGCCAGCCCGGCACGCTCGGCCTGCGGGCCGGGGCCGGCGCGACGCAGGGCTTCACCGACGAGGGGAAGACCCGCACCGCCGAGGACCTGCTCGCGAACCAGGATCAGGCGGACCCGAACCGGCTCGCCTACCTCACCGGGACGCTGGACCGGCCGGTCCGGATCGACGGCACGCCGTCGGTGTCGCTGCGCGCCTCGCTGGACGGCCGGTCGCCGTACCTGACGGCGCTGCTGGTCGACTACGGCACCGACAGCCGGCCGACGGGCGCCCGCGTCGACACCGGGCAGAAGGTCTGCTATGGGCAGAGCGTCCCGGGCGACGAGGGCTGCACCACCCGGCAGGCCCTCGCCATGCAGACCGCCCCGTACAAGATCATCACACGGGGCTGGCTGGACGCACGGAACCGGAAGAGCTTCAGCCGCACCGACCCGATCACGGCGGGCCGCACCTACACGTTCCGCTGGGACCTCCAGCCGACCGACTACACCGTCAAGGCCGGCCACCGGCTCGGCGTGATCCTGCTGTCCACCGACCACGACTACACGCTGCGCTACCCGGCCGGCACCGGCGTCACGGTGCGGACGGGCGTCAGCCGCGTCGACCTCCCGCTCGCCCGCGGCGGCCGCGAGGCCCTCGGCTGACCGGCACGCGCCGACCCGCGGCGAGCCGTCGTCATGCGCTCGGCCATGACGGCGGCTCGCCGCACGTCGACGATCAGGCGTGCGGGGAGGGTGCGAGGGTCACTTGCCGAACAGCTCGCGGAGGCGGCCGATCTGCTCGCGGCGCTCGGCGGCGCACTGCTGCTCGAGGGTGTTCTCCGCGGCCTCCCACAGCAGCCGCTTGGTGGCCACGGCGGCGCCGGGGTTCACCGCGAGCAGGGACTCCACCAGGCCGCCGACCGCGGCGTCCAGGCCGTCGCGCGGCACGACGATCTCGGCGAGGCCGAGCCGCGCCGCCTCCTCGGCCTGCACGGTCCGGGCCGTGAGGCACAGCTCCAGGGCGCGCCCGATGCCGACGATCTCCACCAGCGGCTTGGTGCCGGTGAGGTCGGGGACGAGCCCGAGCGCGGGCTCCTTCATGCAGAACTTGACGTCGTCGGCCGCGACCCGGATGTCGCAGGCCAGCGCGAGCTGGAACCCGCCGCCGATGACGTGCCCGTGCACCGCCGCGACGGTGACGATGTCGGGGCGCCGCAGCCAGGTGTACCCCTCCTGCAGCTCGGCGATGAAGCGGTCCGTCGCCGCGGCGTCGGAGCCGTCGGCGAACCCCTCCCCGCCGCCGGAGAACATCGACAGGTCGATGCCCGCCGAGAACGAGGGACCGGCGCCGCGCAGCACGACCACCCGCACGCCCTCCGGCAGCGACCGTCCGATCGCCGCCAGACCGCGCCAGGTGGCGAACGTCATGGCGTTGCGCCGCTCCGGCCGGTTCAGCGTGACGGTCGCGACCGCCCCGTCGACCTCCAGCCGCAGCCCGGCCCCGGCCAGCTCCTCCTCGGCCGGCCCGGCCGCGGTGGCCGTCTCCGTCCCGGCGTTCGCGTCCGCCATCGAACCTTCCCCCTCCAACGAGCGCGGCGGGCCCGCCCCGCCGTCCACGGGGCGGGACCCGACCTGCCCGCCGCCGCGACCGAACCCTACTCGGTGGGCCGCGGCGACGGATCAGGCGGTGCGCTCGTCCGGGGGAAGCCGCCCGTCCGGGACCGGGGGCCGTTGTGGACCCGCGTCCGTTCGGGACGTTCGTCCGGTCAGGACTTCTTGCCCCGGGTCGCGCCGCCGCGACCGCGCAGGTTGACTCCGGACTCGGTGAGGATCCGGTGGATGAAGCCGTACGAGCGGCCGGTGGCGGCTGCCAGGGCGCGGATGCTCTCGCCGGAGTCGTACCTCTTCTTGAGGTCCGCCGCCAGCTTGTCGCGCTCGGCACCGGTCACGCGGGTGCCCTTCTTGAGGGTCTCGGCCACGAGTACCTCCCGTAGTGATGTGGTGACCGCTGCGTTATCCCCCGCCATGATCAGTCATTCCCGCGCGTTCGGCTACCCACTCGGCCAGAAAAGATCTGCGGAAGGCACCCTGCAGGTCACGCAAGTGCCACCAGATCGGCAAACTCGTCACTCCAGATGTCTTCGACACCATCGGGCAGCAAAATCACTCTTTCCGGCCGCAGCGCGTCCACCGCACCCTCATCGTGGGTCACCAGGACGATGGCCCCGGCGAAGGTGCGCAGGGCCCCGAGGATCTCCTCGCGGCTGGCCGGATCGAGGTTGTTGGTGGGCTCGTCGAGCAGCAGGACGTTGGCGCTGGACACCACCAGCATCGCCAGCGCCAGCCGGGTCTTCTCGCCGCCGGACAGCACGCCCGCGGGCTTGTCGACGTCGTCGCCGGAGAACAGGAACGAGCCCAGGATCTTGCGGACCTCGACGGGCGCGAGACCGGGCGCGGCCGACTGCATGTTCTCCAGCACCGAGCGGTCCACGTCGAGCGTCTCGTGCTCCTGGGCGTAGTAGCCGATCCGCAGGCCGTGACCGGCCACGACGGTGCCGGTGTCGGGCTTGTCGACCCCGGCCAGCATGCGCAGGAGGGTGGTCTTGCCCGCTCCGTTCAGGCCCAGCACGACGACCCGGCTGCCCCGGTCGATGGCCAGGTCCACGTCGGTGAAAATCTCCAAAGATCCGTACGATTTCGACAAACCTTCGGCGGTAAGGGGGGTTTTGCCACAAGGTGCCGGGTCCGGGAAGCGAATTTTGGCCACCTTGTCGGCCTGCCGCTCCCCCTCGACGCCGGCGAGCAGCTGCCGGGCCCGCCGGTCCATCTGCTGCGCCGCCTTGGCCTTGGTCGCCTTCGCGCGCATCTTGTCGGCCTGCGACAGCAGCGCCGACGCCTGCCGCTGCGCGTTGGCCGTCTCGCGCTTGCGCCGCCGCTCGTCGGTCTCCCGCTGGTCGAGGTACTTCTTCCAGCCGACGTTGTAGATGTCGATCACGCTGCGGTTCGCGTCCAGGTGGAAGACCCGGTTCACCACGACGCCGAGCAGGTCGACGTCGTGGCTGATCACGACCAGGCCGCCCTGGTGCGACTTCAGGAAGTCGCGCAGCCACACGATCGAGTCGGCGTCCAGGTGGTTGGTCGGCTCGTCCAGCAGCAGCGTGTCGGCGCCGGAGAACAGGATCCGGGCCAGCTCGACGCGGCGCCGCTGCCCGCCCGACAGGGTGCCGAGCGGCTGCCCCAGCACCCGGTCGGGCAGCCCGAGGCTGGAGGCGATCGAGGCGGCCTCGGCCTCGGCGGAGTAGCCGCCGAGCACGTGCAGCCGCTCCTCGAGGCGCCCGTACCGGCGGACGGCCTTGTCGCGCTCCTCGCCGGTCGCGGTGGCCATCGCCTCCTCGGCGGCGCGCAGCTTGCGGACGACCTCGTCCAGCCCGCGCGCCGACAGGATGCGGTCGCGGGCCAGCTCGTCGAGGTCGACGCCGCGCGGGTCCTGCGGGAGGTAGCCGATGGTGCCCGACGACGTGACGCCGCCCTGCGCGGGGATCGACTCCCCGGCCAGCACCTTCGTGAGGGTGGTCTTGCCGGCGCCGTTGCGGCCGACGAGGCCCACCCGGTCGCCGGGGTTGACCCGGAACGAGGCGGACTCGATCAGCAGCCGGGACCCGGCGCGCAGCTCGATGTCTTTCGCGATGATCACAGTGACAGGGCTCCCCTGACGGACGGCTCGATGGACAGGCGCACGAAACAGCGCGCCGCGCGGTCCATCCGACCGGGGCGCGCTGGGCGGCCTGTCAGCTCGGGAGCGAAACCATCAGCCCAGTGTACGTGAAACGGGGGCCGCTCCCGGCCATGCCGATCCCGTCCCCGCCGATGTGTGAACGCCGCGCCGCGGGCCAGGATGGGAGTACGGCGGGCGGCGCAGGACGCCGGGGCCGCGAGGCCCCTGCACAAAGGAGTGTGAGTCGGATGACCCAGGTCACGAGCAACGTGCCGGAGGGCACCCCGAACTGGCTCGACATCGGCCTCCCGGACCTAGACCGGGCCAAGACGTTCTACGGGACCCTCTTCGGCTGGCAGTTCGAGGACGCCGGGCCGGAGGCGGGCCACTACAACCAGTGCAAGCTGCGCGGGGTGCCCGTGGCCGGGATGATGCAGAACCCGGAGGAGGCGCCCGACGAGTACTGGTGGACCGTCTACATCGCCGCCGACGACTGCGACGGGATCGCCAAGCGCGCCGCCGACGCGGGCGGCGAGATCGTCATGCCGCCGATGGACGTGATGACCATCGGCCGGATGGCGATCGTCCGAGACCCGCAGGGCGGGCAGTTCGGCCTGTGGCAGGGGCGGGACCACCACGGATCGGGGATCGTGAACGAGCCGGGGTCGTTCGTCTGGAACGAGCTCGTCACGCCCGACTCCAAGGCCGCGGGCGACTTCTACCAGGCGGTGTTCGGCTACGAACTCGAGCCGATGCCGGGCGACATGGACTACACCGTGCTGAAGCGCGCCGCGGACGGCCGCTACATCGGCGGCATCCTCGGCGGGGCCGACATGGTGCTCGGCAACGGGCGGACCGCCGTCCCGACGTGGACGACCTACTTCGCGGTCGAGGACGCCGACGAGGCGGTCCGGAAGGTCACGGCGGGCGGCGGCACGGTCGACTCGGGGCCCGCCGACAGCCCGTACGGCCGGTCCGCGGCCGTACGGGACCCGTTCGGGGTCCCCTTCCACGTGATGAAGCCCGCGCCCGAGCAGGGATGACCCGCGGGTCGCGAGCCGTTCCGCGGGCGGCCTCCCGTGGGCGGTGAGGCCGCGGGGGCCCGGGTTCGCCCGGGCCCCCGCGTCAGCCCTGCCGCTCCGCGGACAGCCGCCGGCTGATCGTCTGCTGGAGCCGCTGCAGCCCCGACGTGCCGACCATGCCGATCTGGCCTTCGAGGTCGCGCAGCAGGACGTCCTCGTTCATCACGACCTCCGACGACTGCATCAGCACGGTGCCCTGGCCGGTGAAGTCGAACTGGTGCTCCTCCCCCGACGACCCGCCGATCCCGAACACCATCCGCGCGGCGCCGAACGCGCCGCGCATGTAGGAGTGGTCGTAGTGGTGGCAGGGGGACGGGCAGTCCGCCCAGCCGAGCAGCGCCTGCGGGTCGACCCGGATCGGCGGCTCGACGAAGTGCACCGGGCCGTTGGAGGCGGCCACGAACCGGCCCGTCCCGATCAGCGTCAGGAACCCGGGGATGATCGACTGCTTGAGCTCCAGGCCGGGCTCGAACGCCAGCAGGTTCCCGGCCCGGACGGTGAGGTTGCCGTCGTCGAGGTCGAAGGAGTTCACGTCGAACCCGCGGTCGGCGAGGACGAGCTTGCCCCGCCCCTGCGCGACGATCCAGTCGTGCGCGTACAGCGGCGAGTTGAAGGTGTGCGCGACGAGGGCGTCCAGCGGCCCCGACGACAGCGCCTCGAACCTGATCTGCCCGTAGTAGGCGATCATCTTGCCCTTCTGCGCGAACCACTCGCCGTCGAGGTCGACGCTGAAGGCGTACGGGTTGACGTTGTCGTTCACCGGGAGGGTGGCCGCGTTCCAGGTCCGCGTGCCGAAGCTGCTCACGGTCAGATCTTCCTCTCGCTGGCCTGGACGTAGACGACGCCGGAGCCGCTCAGCTCGAGCTGGAAGCCCTCGCCGGAGCCGCGACCGATCAGGTCGCGCAGGCCCACCGCCGTGGTGAGCTTGTTCTGCACCTGGCCGCGGTGGGCCACGTACGCCTGCGGGTCGACGTGGACGGGGCGCTGCGGCCCGATCGGCAGCTCCATGACGCCGCCGTGCGACAGCAGCGCGCACGAGCCCTGCCCGGTGAGCGTGGTGGTGAACAGGCCCTGCCCGGTGACGGCGCCGCGCACGATGCCGCGCACGCCGCCCTGCTCGCCCATGAACATGGTCCCGACCTGCAGGGACGCATCGTGGACGAGGAGCCGGTCGGCCTCCACGAACAGGGTGTCGCCGCCGCTCAGGTCCACGATGGACACGTGCAGCCCGGCGTGCCCGAACATGACGTCGCCCTGCCCGGTGACGTGCATCATCGCGCTGCGCTCGCCCGCGACGGCGCGTCCGATGGCGCCGCCGATGCTCTGCCCCGCCGTCGTGGACGGCGCGAACGACACCGACCCGGTGTAGGCGAGCATCGCGCCGCGCTTGCTGTAGACCTCCCGCCCCGGCCCGACGGGCACCTGGAGCATCTTGGAGGTGATCTTCTGGTAGCCGGGCATCAGATCTCCAGGATTCCGCCGCGCTCGGCCGGCTGGACGTAGACCAGGCCGTGCCCCTGGTACCGGAACTGGACGCTCTCCCCCGAGCCCTGGCCGATCACGGTCCGCCAGTTCACGTCGGTGACGACGTCCTGGCGCAGCTGCCCGTGGTGCCCGACGTAGGCGTGCGGATCGACCGACAGCGGCGTCTCGGGCGTCACCTCCAGCGCGATCGCCGGGCCGTCGGACACGATCGCGACCGTGCCGTGCCCTTCCACCTTGGTGGTGGCGAGGCCCTGGCCCGTGCCCATGCCGCGCAGGCCGACGAACTGCACGCCGGTGCGCAGCCCGCCCTCCAGCGCGAGGAGGCTCTCCGACTCCACGAACAGGGTGTCGCCGGTCAGCTGGACGAGCGTCACCTCCGCCGCCTCGCTCGCCAGGTACACGGTGCCCTCGCCGGTGACCTCCATCAGCGTCATGCCCTCACCGGCGATCTTGCGCTTGAGCGCGCCGCGCAGGCCCTCTCCCCCGGTCATCCCCTCCCGTTTGAACGCCATCCGCCCCTCGTAGGCGACCATGGCGCCGTTCAGCGCCCTGATCGTCTCCCCGGCGAGATCGACGGCCAGCATCTTCGAGCCGTTCAGTCGAAATTGCGCCACGATGCGAAAAGATACCGGCCGGAACCCCGCGCGGTCCGGGCATCGGCGCGGTCCCGCACGGCCGGCCGCGGACGCCCGCGCCGGCCTTCGTCGCGGCCTCGTCGCGGCCTCATCGCGGCGGGACCGGCGCGTTGCCGGTCCCGTGCGCCCGCCGATCGGAGAGGATGTCGCTCATGTGGATCGCTCCCGAACGCCGCAGCCTCAGCCGGTGGGCCGTACCCGGGCTCGTCCTCGGCGCCGGGGTGGTGGTCGGTGCCGTGCTCGCCGCCGACGGACGCGACGGCACCGCCCTCATCGCGCTCGCCGCCCTCGCCGGGTACGCCGGGTACCTGGCCTACCGCCGCAACGAGCCCGCGCTGCCGCTCAGCGAGGGCTTCGGCTCCGGCCACCGCGCCCGCACCCACCTGCGCGCCGCCGCGATGACCGGCGACGTGGTGACGGTGGCCGTGATCGGCGGGCTCGTCGTGCAGGCGCTGCGCGGCGGCGACATCACCGCCTACGTCTGGCTGGCGGCCGTCGCCGGGGTCACCTACGCGCTGTCGGCGATGGTCGGCGGCCGCGGGCTGTGACGGCCCGGCCGAGGTCAAGATCCACAGCGCGACCTGCGCGAATTGTGCGTTAACTTCTCCTGACAAGGGTGGTTCCGGGCGCTTCGGGGCGCCATGATGCCGCTGTGTCAGCCGTAGATGTCCTGGTCCCGGCGAGGGCGGTGTTCCATCCGGTCGTCGATCTCGGCACCGGGACCGTCGTCGCCGTGGAGGCGCACGCCGGGCCGCCCGCCCCGGCCGGGCCGCCGCCGCGCGTCGACCCCGTCTCCGAGGACCTGCGCCGCGCCGCCGAGGCGGCCCGCGCGGCGGCGGACCTGCGCACGCCGCTGCCGCTGCAGATCGGCCTGCGCGCCGAGACCCTCGCGTTCGGCGACCCGGTGCTCGCGGAGCTGCACCAGGGGTTCGCCGGCGCCGGGCGCCGCCCGCAGGAGATCATCATCTGCGTCACCGGGGGCTTCCCGCCGGCGCAGCGCGCCCCCGTCACCGCCGCGCTGTCCGGGCTGCGCCGGGCCGGGTACCTGGTCGGGCTCGGCGGCGTCGGCGCCGCGCACGCCCCGCTCGACCTGCTCGCCGACGGCGCGTCCTACCTGCTCAAGCTCGACCCCGGGCTGGCCCGCCGGGCGCCCGCGGAGCCGCGCCGCTCCGCGCTGGTGGCGAGCCTCGTCGAGCTGGCGCACCGGCTGGAGACGCACGTGCTGGCGCCCGGCCTGGAGACCGGCGACCAGGTGCTGCACCTGCGCCAGCTCGGGGTGCGGCTCGTCCAGGGGCCCGCGCTGGCGCCGCCGGAGTGGCGGCCCGGGATGCCTATCACCGTCCCCGTCGCGGCGCGCGGCGCCCCGGACCCCCGCGAACGGCTCGACCTCGGCCCGCGCGTGTCGGAGTTCACGCTCCCCGGCGTCACGATGCCGCACACCGCGACCGCGGGCGAGGTGCTGGACGCGCTGAACGCCGAGACGGGCATCACCAGCATCGTCCTCGTCGACGAGCGGCAGCGGCCGCGCGCCACCGTCGACCGGACGCGCTTCCTGCTGCGCCTATCGGGCGCCTACGGGCACGCGCTGCACGCCCACCGGCCCGCCGTCCGGCTGGCGGACGCGCCCCGCCCGGTCCCGCGCACGGTGCCGGCGGTGGCGGCGCTGCGCGCGGCGGGCCAGGAGGACGACCGCGTCTACGACGACCTGGTCGTGGTCGACGAGCTGGGCCGCTGCCTGGGGATCGTCCGGGTCGCCGACCTGATCCGCGGCCTGTCGCCCTGATCCAGGGGTCCGGCCCGGCGCTCAGCCCGCGCTGAGATCGCCGCTGCCGGATCCGGGCGCGTCCGGCGCCGCGGCGTCCCCGGACGCGGCCGGGAGGCCGGAGGCGGCCAGCTCCTGCGCGAGGATGGCGGCCTGCACCCGGCTGCGCAGCCCGAGCTTCGCGAGGATGCGGCTGACGTGCGTCTTCGTGGTCGTCTCCGCCATCGACAGGCGTTCCGCGATCTCCCCGTTCGACAGCCCCTCGCCGAGGCGGGCCAGCACCTCCCGCTCCCGGGGCGTCAGCTCCGCCACCGCCGCCGGGCCCGGGTCCGGCGGCTCGGGCCGGGCCGCGAACGCGCCGATCAGCCGGCGCGTCACCTGCGGCGCGATGATCCCGTCCCCCGCCGCCACCGTCCGCACGGCCTCCACGAGCCGGTCGGCGTCCACGTCCTTCAGCAGGAACCCGGCGGCGCCCGCCCGCAGCGCCCCGAACACGTACTCGTCCAGGTCGAACGTGGTCAGCACCAGGACGTCGGCGAATCCGGCGATCTGCCGTGTCGCGCTGATCCCGTCCAGGCGCGGCATCCGCACGTCCATCAGCACGACGTCCGGGCGCAGCTCGCGGGCCAGCTCGACGGCCCGCTCCCCGTCGGCGGCCTCGCCGACCACCCGCACGTCCGGCGCCGCACCGAGGATCAGCACCAGCCCGGCGCGCACGGCCGCCTGGTCGTCGGCCACCAGCACGTCGATCACAGCGCTCCCTCCTCGCGCGCGGGCTCCCCGTCCACCGGCAGCTCGGCGTGTACCAGCCAGCGCCCGCCGTCCGGCCCGGCGGAGAACTCCCCGCCGAGGATCGCCGCCCGCTCCCGCATCCCGATCAGCCCGCTGCCCGACCCCGGCAGCCCCGCGCCGTCCCCGAGGGGGCTGTACACGTCGATCACCACCCGCCCTCGCGCGTATCGCACCGACACCTCGGCGCGGCCCGGCCCAGCGTGCTTGAGCGCGTTGGTCAGGGACTCCTGGACGATCCGGTAGGCGGCCAGCTCGACCGGCGCGGGCAGCTCGGGCAGCTCGCCGTCGGTCCGCAGCCGCGCCGACAGGTCCGGGCGGGCCGTGCGGTCGACGAGCCGGCCGAGGCCGGCCAGCCGCGGCGCCTCCGCCGGGTCGGCGCCGCCGGCGCCGCCCTCGCGCAGCAGCCCGATCATCCGCCGCATCTCCGCCAGCCCCTGCACGCTGTTCTCCCGGATCACCGTCATCGCCCGGTCCAGGCCCTCCCGGTCCAGGTCGCGGACCTTCAGCACGGCCGAGGAGTGCAGCGCGACGGCGCTCAGATGGTTGGCGATCACGTCGTGCAGCTCGCGGGCCATCCGGGCCCGCTCCGCGCCGACGGCGGCGCGCCGGTCCATCTCGGCGAGCCGCGCGACCTGCCGGGCGCGCTGCCGCTCGGCCTCGGCCCGCGACCGGTGCTCCCGGACGAGCATCGCGGTCAGCACCGGCGTCACCCACACCGCCGCCGCGAGCGCGCCCGCCACCACGCCGAGCGCGAGGTCGCGGGCCAGCGCGCCGGCGACCGCGAGGACCGCGACGGTCCCGGTGAGGGTCGCGCCGAGCAGCCATTCCGCCGTCCGCCGCGGCCGCCCGTACAGGCTCGCCGCGTACAGCGCGTCCCCGTAGATCATTGCGGTGGCGATGGACGGTCCGAACGCCACGTCGAGGAAGTTGAACGGGGTGGAGATCGCCAGCGCGGTGAGCGGCGCGGTCCGCCGCAGCAGCATCGCCCCGCACAGCCCGGCGAGCGGCAGCAGCCGGAGCCCGGCCGGCGGCCAGTGGTCGGTCCAGGTGCTGTATCCGTGCGCGGCCAGCAGCACGAGCCCGGCCGCCATCGCCCCGGCGGCGATGAGCGCGTCCTGGGGCGTGGTGAGCCGGCGGAGCCTGGAGAGCACGGATCCATCTCAACATCCCGCCGCGACCGCCGCGTCCACCTCGCTGAGGGCGGCGCGTACATCCTTCGGAGGACCCCGAGAACCTCATCGGCGACGACGCGCCGCCGCTCCCGCGTCCCGGACCATCGAGAGGTAGGCAAGCGAGGGAGAACCGAGTCATGCGGACCATGGGGGTCATCGTCGCCGCGGTCGGCTTCATCTCGGCCGCGTACCACTACACGGGCGGGGAGAACATCGAGCTGATGGAGTGGTCGGAGGGCGGCCGGCCGCTCACCGGTCTCGGGGTCGGCGTCGCCGGCCTGCTCGCCGCCGCCGCGGGCGCGGCCCTCTCCCGGGACCGGTGACGCCATGCTCGTCGGTGTCATCGCGGCGTGCGAGATCGGCTTCTGGGTCGTCCTCGCCGCGGGCCTGGCCGCCCGCTACCCGCTGCGGATGCGCAGGACCGGCGCGGCGCTGCTGCTGGGCGTCCCGCTGGTCGACCTGGTGCTGCTCGTCGCCACGGTCGCCGACCTGCGCGGGGGCGCGACCGCCGGGTTCGCCCACGGCCTCGCGGCGGCCTACCTCGGCTACTCGGTCGCGTTCGGGCACAGCATGGTCCGCTGGGCGGACGAGCGGTTCGCGCACCGCTTCGCCGGGGGACCGCCGCCGCGCCGCAAGCCGCGGTACGGCCGGGCCCGCGCCCGCTACGAGTGGGTGGAGTTCGGCAAGGCCGCCGTCGCGACCGCGATCGGCTGCGCGCTGCTCCTGGTGATGATCGCGCTGGTCGGCGACGCCGACCGCACCGCGGCCCTCACGGGCTGGACGGCCCGTCTCGGCCTCGTGCTCGCCGTCTGGTCGCTGTGGCCGATCACCCACACGCTCTGGCCGTCCAGGCCGAAGGACGGCGAGGCTAGCCGCCGGCCCGCAGAGCGCGCGCGGCCAAGGTGACGATCGGCAGGTCGAACTCGCCTTGCGCGGTCTCCGGCGTCGCCCGCAGGAACCCGACGATCCGCTCGGTCACCGCCGCCCGCTCGGCCTCGTCGAGGACGAGCATGTGCGAGTGCGTCCCGATCGTCGCGGCCATCGACTCGGCCGTCCGGCGCTGCGCGTGCGGGAACTCCGCCCGCTCGAACACCGGGAACCAGGCGCTCTCGGGCAGGCCCTTCGGCCGCCAGTTCCGGAACGACACGCTGCTGCGGGAGATCCGCTTCATCTCCGCGACCCACGGCACCCGGTCGTCGTCGGTGTTCCACAGCCCGGCGAGCACGCCGCCGTCCGCCAGCACGCGGTGGATCTCCGGCAGCGCCCGGTCGAGGTCGAACCAGTGCATCGCCTGCCCCACCAGCACCGCGTCGACCGAGCCGGCCGGCAGCGGGATCGCCTCCGCGCTGCCCTCCAGCGCCCGCACGCCCGGCACGGCACGGCGCAGCTCGTCCAGCATCGCCGCATCGGGCTCCACGGCGACCAGATCCGCGGCGGCGACGCCGCCGCGCAGCAGCACCTGCGTCAGCTTGCCGGTGCCCGCCGCGAGATCGAGCACCCGCAGCGGCGCCCGCCCGGCCACGGGCTCCAGCGCCCACCGGACGGCCTCGACCGGGTAGTCCGGCCGCTCCCGCGCGTACGCGGCGGCGCTGCCCCCGAACGACGAGGCGCGCCGCGCCACCAGTTCCGCATCACTGTCAGGAAAGGCGTCCTTCACATCGCCCCACCCTAGATCGGTCACTCCGGCGCCGCGGCGGCGGGAGCGGTCAGCGGACGGCGCTGCGGACGATCGCCGCGGCGACCTCGTCGGCACGGGTGCGCCTGCCCCGCCAGGTGGACCAGTTGGACTTCTGGACGGCCCAGGCCGTCACCGTCCGCCCCTCGGCCGTGGTGATCCGCAGCCCGGAGTACCCGGGTTCGACGGCCGCGATCTCGCCGAGCCGCACCCGGTGCGTCCACAGCGGGTTGCGCACGACGACGCACCCGTCCGCGATCGTGATCCGGCTCCGCGCCGAACCGCCCGCGAAGGCCGTCACCCCGGCCATGATGATCAGGGTCGAGACGAGGCCGCGGTCGAACCCGTCCCGGGCCAGCAGGACGACGCTCCCGGCCGTCGCCGCGGCCCCGACCAGCGCGCACAGGACCGCACCGGCGCGGCCCGCGAGGGTCGGCCGGAACACCACCGGGTCGTTCTCGCCCGCCATGGTCACCCTCCCGTGGCAGGCGGGGCGGACAGCAGGTCCGCGCCGGTCGCGGTCAGGGTGTGCAGCAGGTCGTCGCGCGTGAAATGGATACGCAGCATCTTCGCCCCCCGAATGCGCGTGCGGCGCCAGCGTAGGCATCTGGACGGCCTCCGTGACGGCGGGTGACCTGATCCGGTCAAAGACCGGCCCGGCGGTGCCTCCGAGCTGCGGGGATCGACTGTAGAAACCGGCTATGACCTGGTCTTTTAGGCGTCAGCCCAGGGGCTACGTGGACGACTCCCCCGCTGGACCCCGAGCACCCTGTTCTTCGGGCACGCGTCGAGGCCGCGTCCCGGTGCGGGACGCGGCCTCGTACGGCGTGCGGTCGGGCGTACGGCGTGCGTCAGACGTTGAAGCCGAGGGCGCGGAGCTGGTCGCGGCCCTCGTCGGTGATCTTGTCCGGGCCCCACGGCGGCAGCCAGACCCAGTTGATCTTGACGTCCTTGACCAGGCCCTCCAGCGCGCTGTGCGCCTGGTCCTCGATCACGTCCGTGAGCGGGCAGGCGGCGCTGGTGAGCGTCATGTCCAGGGTGGCGACCTCGTCGGTCAGGTCGATCCCGTACACCAGGCCGAGGTCGACCACGTTGATGCCGAGCTCGGGGTCGACGACGTCCTTCAGCGCCTCGAGGATCTCCTCGTCCGGGACGGTGCCGGCCGCGGCGGTCGCGGGGGTCTCCTCCGGTGCGGTGTCGCTCATGATGCCTCTCCGAGTGCGCGGGCGGTCGCGTCCTTCCACGCCATCCAGGCGAGCAGGGCGCATTTGATCCTGGCGGGGTACTTCGACACCCCGGCGAAGGCGACGGCGTCCTCGAGGACGTCCTCGTCCGGCTCGACGTCCTGGCCGCGCGACTGCATCAGCGCCAGGAACTCCTCGCCGACCGCCATCGCCTCCTTCACGGACTTGCCGATGATCAGATCGGACATCACCGACGCGCTGGCCTGGCTGATCGAGCAGCCCATGGCGTCGTAGGAGACGTCCGCCACCGTGGCGTCCTGGCCGTCGCCGTCCAGATGGACGCGGAGCGTCACCTCGTCCCCGCAGGTCGGGTTGACGTGGTGCGCCTCGCCCTCGTACGGCTCCCGCAGCCCCTTGTGCAGGGGGTTGCGGTAGTGGTCCAGGATGACCTCCTGGTACATCGCCTCCAGCTGCATGGCGTCCTTTCCAAGCCTTTCTCGCTACAACCGGCCGCCGGCGCGGGCTGTTCCTGCGGCCGTCAGGAGACGGTGCCGAAGAACCTCTGCGCCTGCCGCACCCCGTCGGCGAGCGCGTCGATGTCCGACAGGGTGTTGTAGAGGTAGAACGTCGCGCGGGTGGTGGCCGGGATGCCGAAGCGGCGGCAGATCGGCCACGCGCAGTGGTGCCCGACGCGCACCTCGACGCCGAGGTCGTCCAGCACCTGGCCGACGTCGTGCGGGTGGATGTCCTCGACGGTGAACGACACGGCGCCGCCGCGCGCCTCGGTGGTGCCCGGGCCGATGATCCGGACGCCGGGGATCTCGCCGAGCCGCTCCAGCGAGTAGGCGACGAGGGCCTCCTCGTGGGCGTGGACGCGGTCCATGCCGATCTCGGCGAGGTAGTCGCAGGCCGCGCCGAGCCCGATCGCCTGCGCGGTCATCGGGACGCCGGCCTCGAACCGCTGCGGTGGCGGCATGAACGTGGTCGCCTCCATGTGCACGACCTCGATCATGGATCCGCCGGTGATGAACGGCGGCATCGCCTCCAGCAGCTCCGAGCGGCCCCACAGCACGCCGATGCCGGTCGGGCCGAGCATCTTGTGCCCGGAGAACGCCAGGAAGTCGGCGCCGAGCTCGGCGACGTCCACCGGCTGGTGCGGGACCGACTGCGCGCCGTCCAGCAGGACGAGCGCGCCGACGGCGTGCGCCCGCTCGGCGATCAGCCTGATCGGCGGGACCGTTCCGAGGACGTTCGACTGGTGCGTCAGCGCGACGATCTTGGTGCGCTCGTTGACCAGCTCGTCCAGGTCGTCTAGGTCGAGGCGGCCGTCGTCGGTGATGCCGAACCAGCGCAGCGTCGCGCCCGTCCGCTGGCAGAGCTGCTGCCACGGGACCAGGTTGGCGTGGTGCTCCATCTCCGACACGACGACCTCGTCGCCGGGGCCGACGCGGAACCGCTCGGCCTCGGGGCCCGCGGTGGCGGCGTTGCTCATCGCGTACGCCACGAGGTTGATGCCCTCGGTGGCGTTCTTGGTGAACACGATCTCGCCGGGCGTCGCGCCGATGAACCGGGCGATCGACGCGCGGGCGTTCTCGTACGCCTCGGTCGCCTCCTCGGCGAGCAGGTGCGCGCCGCGGTGCGGCGCCGCGTTGTGCCGCTCGTAGAACACGCGCTCGGCGTCCAGCACCCGCGTGGGCTTCTGCGACGTCGCGCCCGAGTCGAGGTACACCAGCGGGCGCCCGCCGCGGACGGTGCGCTGCAGCAGCGGGAAGTCCTTCTTGAGCTCCTCGGGGAGCAGCGTCCCTTCGGACAGAAGCGTCATGCCGTCGCCTCCGCCTTGACGTACTTCTCGTAGCCCTCGTTCTCGAGCTGGTCGGCCAGCTCCGGGCCGCCCTCGGCGACGACGCGGCCGGCGGCGAACACGTGCACGAAGTCGGGCTTCACGTACCGCAGGATGCGCGTGTAGTGCGTGATCAGCAGGACGCCGGTCTCGCCGCCCGCGGAGAACCGGTTGACGCCCTCGGACACGACCTTCAGCGCGTCGACGTCCAGGCCGGAGTCGGTCTCGTCCAGCACGGCGACCTTCGGCTTGAGCATCTCCAGCTGGAGGATCTCGTGCCGCTTCTTCTCGCCGCCGGAGAAGCCCTCGTTCAGGCTGCGCTGCGCGAACGCCGGGTCGATGGACAGCTCGTCCATCGCCTGCTTCATCTCCTTGGAGAACTCGCGCAGCTTCGGCGCCTCGCCGCGCACCGCGGTGACCGCCGAGCGCAGGAAGTTCGACACCGACACCCCGGGGACCTCGACCGGGTACTGCATCGCCAGGAACAGCCCGGCGCGGGCGCGCTCGTCGACCGACATCGCGAGCACGTCCTCGCCGTCCAGCGTCACCGTGCCGGAGGTCACCTCGTACTTCGGGTGGCCGGCGACGGCGTAGGCGAGGGTGGACTTGCCGGAGCCGTTCGGCCCCATGAGCGCGTGGGTCTCGCCGGCCTTGACGGTCAGGTCGACCCCGCGCAGGATCTCCTTCGTCCCGTCGGACCCGTCGGCGACGGAGACGTGGAGGTCGCGGATCTCAAGCGTGGCCATGGTGGTTGTCGTTCCTCAATCGTCGGAGCCGAGCGAGACGTAGACGTCGCCGTCCTCGACCTTGACCTTGTAGGTGGCGACCGGCTGCGTGGCCGGCGGGTTGGTGGGCTTGCCGGTGCGCAGGTCGAAGCAGGACCCGTGCAGCCAGCACTCGATGGTGCCGTTGTAGATCTCGCCCTCGGACAGCGACACCTCGGCGTGCGAGCAGATGTCGTTGACGGCGTAGACCTCGCCGCCGGTGCGGGCGAGCGCGACCGGCGTGTCGCCGATCTCGACGCCGAGGGCCCCGTCCTCGGGGATCTCCTCCAGAGCGCACACCTTCACGAAGGTCATCGGCCCTCCGCGCGCACGTCCAGTTCGGCCTCGATCGCCTCGGCGACCTTCTCGCGCACCTCGGCGACCTCGATCCGCTCGACCAGCTGGCCGAGGAACCCGCGCACCACCATGCGGCGCGCCTCGTCGAAGGTGATGCCGCGCGCCTGCAGGTAGAACAGGTGCTCGTCGTCGAGCCGGCCGGACGCCGAGGCGTGCCCGGCGCCGGCGACCTCGCCGGTGAGGATCTCCAGGTTCGGCACCGAGTCGACCCGCGTCCCGTCGGTCAGGACGAGGTTGCGGTTCAGCTCGTAGGTGTCGGTGCCCTCCGCCTCCGCGCGGATGATCACGTCGCCGATCCAGACGGCGTGCGCGTCCTGGTCCTGCAGCGCGCCGCGGTAGTCGACGCGGCTGCGGCAGTTCGGCACGGCGTGGTCGACCAGCAGGCGGTGCTCCAGGTGCTGGCCGCCGTCGACGAAGTACACCCCGTACAGCTCGGCGTCGCCGCCGGGCCCGTCGTAGGCGACGGACGGGGAGATCCGCACGAGGTCGCCGCCGAGCGAGACGTTGTGCGAGACGAACCGGGCGTCGCGGCCGAGGCGCGCGTGCTGGTGCGAGACGTGCACGCTGTCGTCCGCCCAGTCCTGCAGGCTGATCACCGAGAGGCGGGCGCCGTCGCCGACGACGAACTCGACGTTGTCGGCGTAGGTCGCCGAGCCGCGGTGCGCGAGCACCACGGTGGCCTCGGCGAACGGCTCCAGGATCACGGTGGTGTGCCCGTAGGCGGCGGCCGAGGCGTCCTCGCCGCGCAGCCGGATCACGGTCGGCGCCGAGGCGACGACCTCCTTCGGCACGGTGACGACGGTGGCGTGCGTGAACGACGCCCACGCCTGCGCGCTGACCCGGTCGGCGGGCACGTAGGCCCTGCCGAGCCGGGCGTCGTCGCGGCCGACGGTCTCGACGGTCACCTCGGGCGCCGCCTCGACCTCGGCGATGACCTTGCCGTTCGGCTCGGCGGTGCCGTTGTGCAGGCCGCGGAGGCGGCGCAGCGGGGTGAACCGCCACTCCTCCTCGCGGCCGGTGGGCACGTCGAAGTCGCCCACCTCGTACGAAGCCTTCTCGTGCAGGGTCGAGAGCGGCTTGCCGGTCTCCAGCCCCATCAGCCGACGGCCCCTTCCATCTGCAGCTCGATGAGCCGGTTCAGCTCGAGCGCGTACTCCATGGGCAGCTCGCGCGCGATGGGCTCGACGAACCCGCGCACGATCATCGCCATGGCCTCGTCCTCGGTCATGCCGCGGCTCATGAGGTAGAACAGCTGGTCCTCCGACACCTTGGAGACGGTGGCCTCGTGGCCCATCTCCACGTCGTCCTCGCGGACGTCGACGTACGGGTAGGTGTCGGACCGGCTGATCTGGTCGACCAGCAGCGCGTCGCACTTGACGGTGGACTTGCTGTGCTCGGCGCCCTCCTGGATCTGCACCAGGCCCCGGTAGGAGGTGCGGCCGCCGCCGCGCGCCACCGACTTGGAGACGATGCTGCTGGAGGTGTTCGGCGCGGCGTGCACCATCTTGGCGCCGGCGTCCTGGTGCTGGTCCTCGCCGGCGAACGCGATCGACAGGGTCTCGCCCTTGGCGTGCTCGCCGAGCAGGTAGATCGCCGGGTACTTCATGGTGACCTTGGAGCCGATGTTGCCGTCGACCCACTCCATGGTGGCGCCCTCGTAGGCGACGGCGCGCTTGGTCACCAGGTTGTAGACGTTGTTCGACCAGTTCTGGATGGTCGTGTAGCGGACGCGGGCGTCCTTCTTCACGACGATCTCGACGACGGCGGAGTGCAGCGAGTCCGACTTGTAGATCGGCGCGGTGCAGCCCTCGACGTAGTGGACGTAGGAGCCCTCGTCGGCGATGATCAGCGTCCGCTCGAACTGGCCCATGTTCTCGGTGTTGATCCGGAAGTAGGCCTGCAGCGGGATCTCGACGTGGACGCCCGGCGGGACGTAGATGAACGAGCCGCCCGACCACACGGCGGTGTTGAGCGCGGCGAACTTGTTGTCGCCGACCGGGATCACGGAGCCGAAGTACTCCTGGAAGATCTCCGGGTGCTCGCGCAGGCCGGTGTCGGTGTCGACGAAGATGACGCCCTTCTCCTCAAGGTCCTCGCGGATCTTGTGGTAGACGACCTCCGACTCGTACTGGGCGGCGACGCCGGCGATGAGGCGCTGCTTCTCCGCCTCGGGGATGCCGAGCTTGTCGTAGGTGTTCTTGATGTCCTCGGGGAGCTCCTCCCAGGACGCCGCCTGCTTCTCCGTCGAGCGGACGAAGTACTTGATGTTCTCGAAGTCGATCGCCGACAGGTCCGAGCCCCAGGTGGGCATCGGCTTCTTGTCGAAGAGCCGGAGTCCCTTGAGGCGGAGGTCGAGCATCCAGTCCGGCTCGCCCTTCTTGGCCGAGATGTCGCGGACGACGTCCTCGTTCAGGCCGCGCCGCGCGGAGGCGCCGGCCTCGTCGGAGTCGGCCCAGCCGAACTTGTACCTGTCGAGCCCCTCCAGCTCGGGGTGGGCTGTAGTCATAGGGACGTCCTCCCGGACTCCTCGTCACTGGTGTGTGTTCTTTCGGGGGACCGCTCCCCCGCGTCCCCGCCAGGGGTGACGCTCGCTCCGGGATCCTCCGCCTGCCCCGTCCCGCACAGGGAGCGGGAGCTGACGTGGGTGGTGCAGATCCCGTCGCCGTGGGCGATCGTGGCCAGCCGCTGGACGGGGGTGCCCAGCAGGCGGCTGAACGCCTCGGTCTCGGCCTCGCACAGCTGCGGGAACTCGGCCGCGACGTGCGCGACCGGGCAGTGGTGCTGGCACAGCTGCTCGCCGCCGCCCGGCTGGGGCGCCTTGCCCGCGGCGGCGGCGTAGCCGTCGCCGGAGAGCGCCTCGGCGAGCGTGCGGACCCGCTGCTGCGGCGGCGCGTCCTGCACGACGGGCCGGTAGCGCCGTTCGAGGTCGGCGATCTGCCGGCGGGCGAACTCGGCGACCGCGTGGTCGCCGGCCGTCTCGGCCAGGAACCGCAGCGCGCTGCTCGCCAGGTCGTCGTAGGCGTGCACGAACGCGCTGCGCCCGGACTCGGTGATCGCGAACCACTTGGCGGGACGGCCGCGGCCGCGGCGGGTCTGCGGCGTCCGCGCCTTGCGGATCTCGATCATGCCCTCGGCCAGCAGCGCGTCCAGGTGCCGCCGGATCGCGGCGGGCGTGAGGCCCATCCGCTCGCCGAGCGTGGACGCCGTGACCGGGCCGTGCTCGAGGATCAGCCGGGCCACCCGGGCGCGGGTGTCGCGCTCGGTGTGGGAGGCGGCCGACGGCACGCCGGAAGGGCGCATGGGTGCGCTCTCCGGGGTCGCCTGATCCTCGCTCACGTTTTTCACAACATCAGTGTGCCGTAATTGCTTCCCGCGAAACACCGGAACGGGAATGTCCTCGCTCACGCAGGTTAGCCTTACCTAACCTTGACCTTCTCGCTAGGCGAAAGCGCCCGCGGCCCCGCGCGGGAGGACGAGCACCGGGCACGGCGCGGCCCGGACGATCTTGCCGGAGCCCTCGCCGAGGAAGACCTTGCGCAGCGGCCCGTCATGGCTGGACGGGCAGGCCAGCAGCTCACCCGGAAGCATATCGACGGCGGCGAGCGCCTTGGCGATGCCCGTCCCGGCGACCGCCTCCGTCCGGACCACCGTCCCGTCGCCCGCGGCGTCACCGAGCCGCGCGGCGGCGTCGGCGAGGTCTCGCTCGGCCTGGGCCACCTGCCGCGCCATGACGTCGTCGGCGTTGCGGAACCGGGCCGCCACCCCCGGCGGCCTGAGCACGAGGGTCACCAGCCGCATCGGCAGCGCCAGCGTCCGGGCGGTCCGCACCGCCGCCTCCACCGGGCCGTCCGCGTCCGGCCGCCGCCAGTACGCCACCGTGAGCCGCTCGAACTGGTCGGGGGCGCAGGCGGCGTAGCCGCGCGGCGCCAGCAGCACCGGCACCGGCGAGCCGTGCAGCAGCTGGTCCGCGGTGCTGCCGATGGCGACGCGCCCGCGGCGGCCGCGCGGCGCCGAGCCGATCACGATCAGGTCCGCGCCCGTCGCCGCGGCCACCTCGGCCAGCCCGCGCCCGCTGCCCCGGTGCGCGTGCACCCGCAGGTCCGTGCGCGACCGCGGGACGTTCAGCTCCGCGAGCCGCCCGGCCGCCCGCTCCAGCGCGTCGTGCGCCCTGTCCTTCAGGTAGCCGACCCATTCGGCGTCGACCGAGCCCGGCCCGCGCGCCGGCCAGGCCGGCGGATGCACGTTCGCCACCGTCAGCCGCACGTCCGCGACCGCGCGCGGCGCCGTCACGCCGCGCAGGACCAGCGCGGCGAGCGCCAGCGCGTCGCCGCCCCGCTCGTCCGGCGAGTAGCCGGCGAGGATCCGCAGCGCCGGCGCGTCGCGCCCGTTCGCCCCGCTCATCGCGGCTCCTTCCCGGGAACGCCGGACGTCTCGGCCGCCAGCCGCGAATGGCGGCGCCCGTACAGGAAGTAGGCGACGAGCCCGGCCAGCGTCCACAGCGCGAACACGATCCAGGTCACGCTGCCCAGGCCGACCATCAGGTACACGCAGAGCGCGACGCCGATCAGCGGCGTCAGCGGATACAGCGGCGTTCGGAAGCTGCGCGGCAGGTCCGGCCGCGTCCGGCGCAGCACGATCACTCCCACGCTGACCAGCGCGAACGCGAACAGGGTGCCGATGCTGGTGGCGTCCACCAGGCGGCCCAGCGGCACCGCGGCCGCGAGGATCCCGATGAACGCCGCGACGATCACGGTGTTGGCCACCGGCACCGCCCGGCCCGGGCTGACCCGCTGGAACACGTGCGGGACAAGGCCGTCCCGCGACATCGCGAACAGGATGCGGGTCTGCCCGTACATGACGGTGAGGACGACGCTGGCGATGGCGACCACCGCGCCGAGCGACAGGATCATCGACGGCCAGGCCCGGCCGGTCGCCCGGTCCAGGACCAGGGCCAGCGACGCCTCCGAGCCGCTCAGCGAGAACCGGGTCCAGTGCATGGCGCCGACCGCGGCCAGCCCGACCAGCACGTACACCGCCGTCACGATCGCCAGCGACAGGACGATCGCCAGCGGCAGGTCCCGGCGCGGGTTACGGGCCTCCTCGCCGGCGGTGGACGCGGCGTCGAAGCCGATGTAGGAGAAGAACACCTTGGAGCCGGCGGCGCTGATGCCCGCCCAGCCCATCGGCGCGAACGGGGTCAGGTTGCCGGAATGGAACGCGGTGAAGGCGACCGCGCAGAAGAACAGCAGCACCGCGATCTTCAGGAACACCATGACCGTGTTGGCGCGGGCGCTCTCGGACGTGCCGCGCAGCAGCAGCAGCGCAGCGATCACCACGACGACCACGGCCGGGAGGTTCACGAGCCCGCCGTCCCCCGGAGGGTTGCTGATCGCGGCGGGCATCGTGCCTGCGCCCGCCTTGTCGAAGAACTCGTTGAGGTAGGAGCCCCAGCCGACGGCGACGGCCGACACCGAGACCGCGTACTCCAGCAGCAGGCACCACCCGCACACCCACGCCACCAGCTCGCCGAGCGTCGCGTAGGCGTAGGAGTAGGACGAGCCGGACACCGGGATCGTCCCGGCCAGCTCGGCGTAGGACAGCGCGGAGAACAGCGCCGTCACCGCGGCGAGCACGAACGCCAGCACCACCGCCGGGCCCGCCTTCGGCACCGCCTCCCCCAGCACGACGAAGATCCCCGTGCCGAGGGTCGCGCCCACGCTGAACAGGGTCAGCTGCAGCAGGCTCATCGAGCGCCGCAGCTCGCCGCCCTCGCCGTGCCCGCCCTCGGCGACGATCCGGTCGACCGGCTTGGTCCGCACCAGCGACCGCGCGAACGACTCCCGGCCCGTCCCGGCGGTCACCCGACGCTCCGGGGCCCGCCCGGCGGCCGGGACGGCGCGGTCACAGGGTGCTCTCCAGCGGCCAGGTCGCGTTCGGGGTCACGATCGTGCCCGCCTTCCCCGCGAGGATGTCGACGCAGTCGTCCAGCAGCCCGATCGCGGCCATGTCGCCGGTGCGCTCCACGAACCCGGTGACCGCGGCGACCTTCGGGCCCATCGAGCCGTCCGGGAACCTCTCGCCGCGCAGCTCGAACGGGGTGGTGTGGGCGATCGCCTCCTCCCGGTCCGTGCCGTGGTGGCGCATGACGTTCGGGACGTCGGTGAGGATCAGCAGCGCGTCCGCGTCCAGCGTCTCGGCCAGCACCGACGCGGTGAGGTCCTTGTCGATCACCGCCTCGACGCCCTCCAGCCGGCCGACGTCGTTGCGGAACACCGGGATCCCGCCGCCGCCCGCGCACACCACGACCGTCCCGGCCCGCACCAGCTCCCGGATCAGCCGGATCTCGATCACCCGCTGCGGCTTCGGCGACGGCACCACGCGGCGCCAGCGATCCCCGTCCCGGCGGACCGTCCAGGCGTACCGCTCGGCCAGCCGCTCCGCCTCCTCGCGGTCGTACACCTGGCCGACGAACTTGGTGGGGTTCTGAAACGCCGGGTCCACCGCGGACACCAGCGTCTGGTTGACCATCGCCATCACCTGGCGGCCCGGCAGCGCGTTCTGCAGCGCCTGCAGCAGCCAGTACCCGATCATCCCCTGGGTCTCGGCGCCGATCGTGTCCAGCGGGTACGGGCGGGTCAGCCGGCCGTCGTTCTGGCTCTCCAGCGCCAGCACCCCGACCTGCGGGCCGTTCCCGTGCGTGACGATCAGCTCGTGCTGCTCGGCGAGCGGCGCGAGCGCCCGGACGGCCCGGTCCACGTTGGCCCGCTGGAGCCCGGCATCCGGCGTCTCCCCCCGCTTGACCAGCGCGTTCCCACCGAGCGCGACGACGACGCGCATGTCCCCCCTCCCCCGCGGCCCCGGCCCGGCCCGCGCGCTCAGCCGAGCGTCGCGACCAGCACGGCCTTGATCGTGTGCATCCGGTTCTCGGCCTCGTCGAACACGATCGAGGCGTCCGACTCGAACACCTCGCCGGTGACCTCCAGCGCGTCCAGGCCCGTCCGCCGGTAGACCTCCTCGCCGACCGCGGTCTCCCGGTCGTGGAACGCGGGCAGGCAGTGCATGAACTTCGCGCCCGGGTTGCCGGTCGCGCGCATCACCTCGGCGTTCACCTGGTACGGCTGGAGCAGCGCGACGCGCTCGTCCCAGACGTCCGCGGGCTCCCCCATCGACACCCACACGTCGGTGAGGACGAAGTCGGCGCCGCGCACGCCCTGCGCCACGTCCTCGGTGATGGTGATCTCGGCGCCGGTGCCGGCCGCGACCGCGTTGGCGGGCTTGACGACCGTCTCCTCGTCCGGCCACAGCGCCCTCGGCGCGACGATCCGGACGTCCATGCCGAGCAGCGCCCCCGCCGCCACGTAGGAACGGCCCATGTTGTTGCGGGCGTCACCCAGGTAGGCGTACGTGACGTCGTGCAGCGGCTTGTCGCTGTGCTCGCGCATGGTGAGCATGTCGGCGAGCATCTGCGTCGGATGCCATTCGTCGGTCAGGCCGTTCCACACCGGGACGCCCGCGTGCTCGGCCAGCTCCTCCACGTGCCGCTGGCGCGAGCCCCGGTACTCGATGCCGTCGAACATCCGCCCCAGCACGCGGGCGGTGTCCTTCATCGACTCCTTGTGGCCGATCTGGGAGCCGGCCGTGTCCAGGTAGGTCGTGTGCGCGCCCTGGTCGTGCGCGGCGACCTCGAACGCGCAGCGCGTCCGGGTGGAGGTCTTCTCGAAGATCAGCGCGATGTTGCGGCCCTCCAGGCGGCGCCGCTCCGTCCCGCTGTACTTGGCGGCCTTCAGCTCGGCGGCCAGGCCGATCAGGAACGCGAACTCCTTGGGGGCGAGGTCCAGCTCGCGGACGAGGCTGCGTCCGCGCAGGTTGTAGGCCATCGGTCCCCGGTCTCCCCGTTCGGCATGCCGTCAGGCCACCGGCCCGCCCCCGGTGACAGGCCGAGAGCTTCCCCGGCCCCGGCGGGCGAAACCAGGCCCGGCACGCTGCGCCGCGCCTTGCTCAGCCCCTTTACCCGGCCTTCACCCGGCGCACCGGCGGCACCCCGCGCGGAGCCCCCGGGCGGCGGACCTAAACTCATTGCCATGACAACCCCCGGAGACGGCGCCGTCGAGCTGGACGGGCTCGTCAAGCGCTATGGCACGGCGACGGCCGTGGACGGCCTGTCGTTCAGCGCCGCCCGGGGCGCCGTCACCGCGCTGCTCGGCCCGAACGGCGCGGGCAAGACCACCACGATCGAGATCTGCGAGGGGTTCCGCCGCGCCGACGCGGGCACCGTCCGGGTCCTCGGCCTGGACCCGGTCGCCGATGCGCGGGCGCTCAAGCCCCGCGTCGGGGTGATGCCGCAGTCGGGCGGGGTGCCGGGCACCACGAAGGCCGCCGAGTTCCTGCGGCTCGTCGCCTCGTTCCACGCCACGCCCCTCGACCCGGCGGCGCTGCTGGCGCGGCTCGGCCTGACCGAGCACGCCCGCACCCCGTTCCGCCGGATGTCGGGCGGGCAGCAGCAGCGGCTGTCGCTGGCGGTCGCCGTGGTCGGACGGCCCGAGCTCGTGTTCCTCGACGAGCCGTCCACCGGCCTCGACCCGCAGGCGCGGCACGCCACCTGGGAGCTGATCGAGGAGCTGCGCGCGGCCGGCGTCTCCGTGGTGCTCACCACGCACAACATGGAGGAGGCCGAGCGGCTCGCCGACCAGGTCGTGATCGTCGACCACGGCAAGGTCGTGGCCGAGGGCAGCCCGCAGGAGCTGACCGGCGCCGAGCGGCAGCTGCGCTTCCGCGCCCGGCCCGGCCTCGGCCTGGAGGAGCTGCTGTCGGCGCTGCCCGCCGGGAGCGCCGCCAAGGAGTCGCCCGCCGGGCACTACCTGATCGAGGCCGACGTGAGCCCGGAGCTGCTCGCCACCGTCACCGCCTGGTGCGCCTCGCACGGCGTGATGACCGAGGACCTGCGGATCGAGCGCCGCACGCTGGAGGACGTCTTCCTCGAACTGACCGGACGGGAGCTGCGCTCATGACCACGACACCGGCGGCGACGCCCGCGGCGGCGCGGCCCGCGCTGGACCTGTCGCCCGCGCCGGGCGCCGTCCCGCTGCCGCGGATGATCCTCTCCCAGGCGGGCTACGAGTTCCGGGCCGTGGTGCGCAACGGCGAGCAGCTGCTGCTCACCCTGATCATCCCGGTGGTGCTGCTGACGCTGTTCGGCGCCACCTCGCTGCTGGACCTCGGATCCGGCCGCCGCGTCGACTTCCTCGCGCCCGGCATCCTCGCGCTCGCGGTGATGTCCACCGCGTTCACCGGGCAGGCGATCGGCACCGGGTTCGAGCGCCGCTACGGCGTGCTCAAGCGGCTCGGCGCCACGCCGCTGCCGCGCGGCGGCCTCATCGCCGCCAAGACCCTGTCGGTGGTCGCGGTCGAGATCCTGCAGGCGGCCGTGGTGTGCGCGGTCGCGCTGGCGCTCGGCTGGCACCCGCACGGCGACCCCGTCTCGGTGATCGTCCTCCTGCTGCTCGGGACGGCCGCGTTCAGCGGGTTCGGGCTGCTGATGGCCGGGACGCTGCGCGCCGAGGCCACCCTTGCCACCGCGAACCTCGTCTACATCCTGCTGCTCGCCGTCGGCGGCGTGGTGTTCCCCCTCGACAAGTTCCCCGGCGCCGTCCGGGACGTGCTGGAGCTGCTGCCGATCTCGGCGCTCGCCGACGGGCTGCGGCAGGTGCTGCAGCACGGCGCGGCGTTCCCGGGCAAGCCGCTGCTGGTCCTCGCGGTGTGGGCGGCCGCCGGCCTCGCCCTCGCCGCCCGCTTCTTCCGCTGGGAGTGATCGTTGGCGCTCGCTGAGGCCCCCGGGTCCTACGGAGCGGCGGGCCGGGCGGCCCGCCGCGCCCGCACGCTGTCGCTCGGCTCGGTGCCGCCGCCCGCCATGATCCTGCTCGGCATCGTGTCCGTGCAGGTCGGCGCGGGCCTGGCCAAGCACCTGTTCGAGCGGCTGCCGCCGACGTCGGTGGTGTCGATCCGGCTGCTGGCGTCGGCGCTCGTGCTGGGCTTCCTCGCCCGCAAGGGGCTGCGGACGATCCTGCGCGACCACTCCTGGAGCAGCCTGGCCGTCGTCGCGGGCTACGGGGTCGCGCTCGCGGGGATGAACTTCGCGTTCTACCAGGCGCTGTCGCGGATCCCGCTCGGCGTGGCGGTGACCATCGAGTTCCTCGGGCCGCTGTCGGTCGCGATCGTCGGCTCGCGGCGCCCCCGGGACCTGCTGTGGGTCGCGCTGGCGGGCGCCGGCGTGGTCATGCTCGCCCGGGGCGGCGGCGACGTGAACCTCGCCGGGATCGTGTTCGCGCTGGTCGCCGCGGTCGGCTGGGCCTGCTACATCCTGCTGACCGCCGCCACCGGACGGCGGATCCCCGGCACCACCGGCCTCGCCCTCGCCAGCATCATCGGCACGCTCGTCATGCTGCCGGGCGGGCTCGCGACCGGCGGCGGCGCCGTGTTCGACCCGGCCCTGCTGGTGATCGGGCTCGGGGTCGGGCTGCTGTCGTCGGTGATCCCCTACTCGCTGGAGCTGGAGGCGCTGCGGCGGGTGCCCGCCCGCGTGTTCGGCATCCTGATGAGCCTAGAGCCCGCCGTCGCCGCGCTGGTCGGGGTGGTCGTCCTCGGCGAGATCCTCAGCGGACGGCAGTGGGTCGCGATCGGCTGCGTCATCGTCGCGTGTGCGGGCGCCACCCGGAGCCAGAAGGAGCCGCCGGAGGCCCCCGAGGCCTGAACGGGGCCCGAACGCCTCGCGGTCGGCGGCCGTCCGGACGCATCGGCGCCGCAGCGACGGGGCATGGGGTGGGGCGAGCATGGCAGGATCGGTGGAAGGATCACTGCAGGAGCACCCGAGCAGCACCACCCCAGCAGAGAGGAGCCGCCGTGACCGGCCGGACCGATGACCAGGGACTGCCGCCGGAGTTCTTCGAGGCGGGACCGGCGTCGTTCGTCGACTTCCTGCGCCTGCACTCCCCCGACCTGCTGCCCGTCAACCGGGTGCCGGACGCCGGGACCGTCCCGGAGCTGCCGCACGGCACCACCGTGCTGGCGCTGACGATCCCGGGCGGGGTCATGATGGCCGGGGACCGCCGCGCCACCCAGGGCAACCGGATCGCCTACCGGGAGCTGGACAAGGTCCAGCGCGCCGACGAGTACTCCGCGGTGGCGTTCGCCGGGACGGTCGGGCTCGCGCTGGAGATGGTCCGGCTGTTCCAGGTGGAGCTGGAGCACTACGAGAAGATGGAAACGGTCCCGCTGTCGCTGCCGGGCAAGGCCCGCCGGCTCGGCGCCGTCATCCAGGCCAACCTCGCGCAGGCCATGCAGGGGCTCGCGGTCGTCCCGCTGTTCGCCGGGTACGACCCCGACAGCGACGACGCC
The DNA here is from genome assembly GCF_008923365.1 of Actinomadura montaniterrae. Lineage (GTDB taxonomy): Bacteria > Actinomycetota > Actinomycetes > Streptosporangiales > Streptosporangiaceae > Spirillospora > Spirillospora montaniterrae. Next base: position 13,241 of record NZ_WBMR01000020.1, on the reverse strand, counting down.
CGCATCTACACCTACGACATCACCGGCGCCCCTCAGCTCGCCCGCGACTACCACGCGGACGGCTCCGGCTCCCCTTACGCGCTGGGCGCGCTGAAGAAGCTGTACCGGCCCGACCTGTCGATCGAGGACGCCGCGACGGTGTGCGTCCAGGCGCTCTACGACGCGGCAGACGACGACACGGCCACCGGCGGGCCCGACCTGTCCCGGCGCATCTACCCGACGATCGCGGCCGTCACCGCGGACGGCTACCGGCAGCTGCCCGAGGAGCAGGTCTCCGCGATCGCCGCCGAGGTGCTGGAGGGCCGGATGCGCAACCCGAACGGCCCGGTCGCGCCGCTGCGCTGACCCGCCCCCGGCGGCCGCCGACCACGCAGGGTCACCGGGCCGACTCCGCTCGGTGACCCCACCGGCTCCGGGAACGTCGTACCCGGCTCCTAGACTCGGCCGTATGGCACGCGCGAACGACGAGGCCGCAGCCCTCATCCAGGAACTGGCCGACCTCCTCTCCATCACCGGCGGCGACGCCTTCAAGATCCGGGCGTACGAGAAGGCCGCGCGCGCGATCGCGGGCCATCCCGACGACATCTCCGGGCTCGACCTGGCCGGGCTCCGCAAGATCCCGACGGTCGGCGAGGCGATCGCCAAGAAGGTCCTCGACTACACCACCACCGGCACGATCCGGCAGGTCGAGGAGCTGCGCACGCAGATCCCCGCGGGCGTCCGCGCGCTCACCGCGATCCCGACGCTCGGCCCGAAGAAGGCACTCGCCGTCTACGAGGAGCTCGGCATCTCGTCGGTGGACGAGCTGGCCGAGGCGATCAAGGAGGGCCGGCTGCGCGGCCTGAAGGGCTTCGGCGCCAAGACCGAGGACAACATCCTGCGCGGCATCGAGCTGATGCGCAGCTCCGGCGAGCGCGTCCTGGTCGACGCGGCGGCGGGCGTCGCCGACGAGATCGTCGCGGCGCTGTCGGCGCTCCCGCAGGTCGAGCGGTGCATGCACGCGGGGTCGCTGCGCCGGATGCGCGAGACGATCGGCGACGTCGACGTGCTCGCCGCGTCCACCGACCCGCACCCGATCATGGAGGCGTTCGCCGCGCTCCCGCTCGTCGCCGAGGTGATCGTCGGCGGCGACAAGAAGACCTCGATCCGCACCGACCGGGGGCTGCAGGTCGACCTGCGCGTCGTCCCGCCGGAGTCGTGGGGCGCGGCGCTGCAGTACTTCACCGGCTCGCAGGCGCACAACATCCGCACCCGCGAGATCGCGGTGAAGGCGGGGCTGAAGCTGTCGGAGTACGGGCTGTTCGACGCCGACTCCGGCGACCTGATCGTGTCCAGCACCGAGGAGGAGGTCTACGAGCGGCTCGGCCTGCCGTGGATCCACCCGGCCCTGCGCGAGGACACCGGGGAGATCGAGGCGGCGCTCAAGGACGAGCTGCCCCGCCTGGTCACCGTCGAGGACCTGCGCGGCGACCTGCACAGCCACACCGACCTCACCGACGGCATCGCCTCCCTGGAGGACATGGTCGCCGCCGCCGCGGACCGCGGCCTGGAGTACTACGCGATCACCGACCACGCGCCGAACCTGTTCATGCAGCGGATGACGGACGAGAAGATGCTCGCCCAGCGCGAGCAGGTCCGGAAGCTGCAGAAGAAGTACCCCGGCCTGGTCCTGCTGCACGGCACCGAGCTGAACATCGACCCCGACGGCGAGGTCGACTGGGACGCCGATTTCCTGGAGGGGTTCGACGTGTGCGTGGCGTCCGTCCACTCGCACTTCACGCAGGACGAGGCGGCCATGACGCGGCGGCTCGTCCGCGCGTGCGAGAACCCGAACGTCCACGTGATCGGGCACCCGACGGCGCGGAGCATCGGCCGCCGCCCGCCGGTGGACGCCGACTGGGACGAGGTGTTCCGCGCCGCCGCCCGCACCGGCACGGCGATGGAGATCGACTCGTTCCCCGACCGGCTCGACCTGCCCGCCGACCTGATCCGCCGCGCCAAGCGGTTCGGGGTGCGGTTCTCCGTCGACACCGACGCGCACTCGCTCGGGCACCACCGCAACATCCGCTACGGGGTCGGCACCGCGCAGCGGGGCTGGCTCACGCCCGACGACGTCATCAACACCTGGCCGCTGGAGCGCCTGCGCGCCTTCCTCCGCAAGGACGGCGCGCGATGAGCGGCGGGCGATGAGCGGCGCGCGGGCTCAGGCGGGCTGAGCGGCCTCGGCGGCGGGACGCGCGGCCACCGTGCGCGGCCGCGCGTCCGGCATCGGGCCGCGGTCGCGGAGCGCGAAGAACAGCCGGAACGCCGCGATCCACATCAGCACCGCGCCGAGCATGTGCAGCAGCACCAGCCCGGCCGGGACGCCCAGGAAGTACTGCGCGTAGCCGACGGCGCCCTGCGCCACGATCAGCGCGATCAGCTCCAGCGCGCGGCGCTTGGCCGCGGCGGGGCCGCCGGTGCGGTACAGCGCGATGGTGACCGCGATCGTGAAGGCGATGGTGACCCAGGCCAGCTCACCGTGGATGCGCGCCACGTCCTCGATGTCGAAGCCGTAGCGGCGCGACGAGGCGTCGCCGGCGTGCGGCCCGGTGCCCGTGACGACGGTGCCCGCGACGAGCACGGCCGCCGCGGCGACCAGCAGCAGCCCGCCGAGCCGGCGCGTCCAGGGGCCGGCGAGCGGCCGGGCGGGGGCGTCGCCCTCGCCCGCGCGCACCCACAGCGCCACGCAGAACACCAGGAGCGCGGGAGAGACGAGGAAGTGCGCCGACACCGCGGCCGGGTTCAGGTCGGTGAGCACGACGATGCCGCCGATGACGGCCTGCGCGACGACGCTCATCGGCTGGGCGAGCGACCACCAGACCAGGTCGCGGCGGCGCGGGACGAGGCGCAGCGCGGCGACGAACACCAGCACGCCGATCGCCAGCACCACGAAGGTGATCAGCCGGTTGCCGAACTCGACCGCCATGTTGAACGCGTGGTGGTCGGCGTTGTGGGTGGGGACGAGGCTGTCGCCGGAGCAGCGCGGCCATTCGGGGCAGCCGAGCCCCGACTCGGTGAGCCGGACGAGGCCGCCGCTGACGACGATCACCACGTTGCCGACGACGCCGAGCAGCGCGAGCAGCCGCACCGACCCCGGGGTGGGGTGCCACACGGCGTCCCAGGCACGGATCAGCGGGTTCGTCGACGACTTTCGCTCAGCCACGCGTCAATCGTATGGCCGCCCTCCCGTGCCCCCGACGCACCCCCCGGTTACCGCGCGTACGGGCCGGGCGGGGGCGGCGGCAGGAAGCCGGACGGCCCCTGCGGCGCCCAGGGCGGCGCTCCGGACGCGGGCCCGCCGGGGCGCGGCGGGGTGCGCAGGAACGCCTGCCGGGCCAGCGACATCAGCTCCAGCAGCGAGTCGCGGCGGGCGGTGAACCAGTGCGGCTCGGCGTTGCCGCGGTCGGCGCGCTTGTGCAGCAGCGCGAGCTCGGTGGCGGCGAGCTGGTAGTCGACCATCGCGCGGGCGGCGGGCGGGCCGCCGACGGACCTGGCCCAGCGGCGCGCGGCCCGCCGCGACGGGATGGACCGCAGCATCCGCACGTCCTGCGGGGTGACGAGGCCGGTGCCGGAGTACATCGGCAGGTACGCCTCGATGCGCCGGACGGTGTGCCGCCGTTCGACGGAGACGATGACGATCAGCGTGACCAGGACGCCGAAGTCGAGGAGGTACACGATGCCGAGGCCGCCGAGCCCGAAGGCGGTGGCGCCGTTCCAGAGGCCGTGCAGGAGCATCGCGCCGAGCAGCCCGAGGACGGGCGCGACGAGCTGGCCGCGCCGGTGGGTGGCGGCGTAGGCGACGCCGAGGCCGGTCATCGAGGTGAACAGCGGGTGGCTGAGCGGCGCGATCAGGCCGCGCAGGATGAACACGGTCTGCAGCTGCTGGGCGCCGCCGTCCTCGAACGCCCGCATGTAGTAGGTGATGTTCTCCATCATCGCGAAGCCGAGGCCGACCATGGCGGCGTAGATGATCCCGTCGGCGAAGCCGTCGATCTCGTTGCGGCGGAACCACAGCATGCCGAACAGCACGGCGCCCTTCAGCGACTCCTCGATGACGGGCGCGCCGAAGGTGGCGCTGACGAAGTGGCCCTTGGTCTCGCCGAAGATCGGGACGGTGACGTACAGCAGGCCGAGCGTGTTGAGCACCAGCGCGCCGAGGACGGCGACGCCCGCGCCCCACATGAACGCGAAGACGAGGGCGCGCGGCGGCTCGGGCTCCAGCCGGTCCAGGGTGAGGGCGAGCGCCACCAGCGCCGGGATCGGCAGGATCGCCAGGACGACGCCGACCCAGAAGCCGGCGCCGCCGGACAGCACGTCGGCCGCGAGCGCGAGCACCACGCACAGCGACGAGACGGTCAGCCCGACGATGAGGCCGACCGGGGGCCGGCCGGGGATCCGGCCTTCGAGCACGGCCTTGGGGTCCACACGCGCCATGACGTGAGCGTAACGGGTCGGCGCAGGTCCCCGAGGGGGCCCGGCGCGCCGCCGGGCCGCCGCGCGGGGCTCAGTGCAGCAGCGGGTCGACGGCGACGGCGGTGAACAGCAGCGCCAGGTACACGTTCGACAGGTGGAAGAACCGCATCGGCCGCAGGTGGACGCCGGTCACGCCGGCGCGGACGGCCTTGAGCAGCCGGTGCCCCTCGCCGAGGAAGACCAGGCCGAGGACCACCGCGACGGCCCCGTACACCGGGCCCATCCCGGCCACGGGCCACAGCGCGAGCGAGCACGCGACGGTGGCGTAGCTGTAGACCAGGCTCTCGGTGATGACGCGGCGCTCGGTCGCGACGACCGGCAGCATCGGCACCTTGGCGACCGCGTAGTCCTCGCGGTAGCGCATGGCGAGCGTCCAGGTGTGCGGCGGCGTCCACAGGAACACGACGCCGAACAGCACGAACGGCGTCCAGGCCAGGCTGTTCGTGATCGCCGTCCAGCCGATGAGCACCGGCATGCAGCCGGCGATGCCGCCCCACACGACGTTCTGCGACGTCCGGCGCTTGAGCAGCAGCGAGTAGACGAAGACGTAGAACAGGATCGCGAACAGCGACCCGGCGGCTGACAGCGGGTTGACGGTGAGGAAGAACCCGGCCGTGGACACCAGCGCGAGCGTGATCCCGAACACCAGGGCGCGGGCCGGGGTGACCTGCGCGCGGGCCAGCGGGCGGCGCCGGGTGCGGCGCATCTTGACGTCGATGTCGCGGTCGATGTAGCAGTTGATCGCGTTCGCGGCGCCGGCCGACATGGCCCCGAAGGAGAAGGTCAGCAGCACCGTCGACAGCGGCGGCACGCCGCGCTGGGCGAGGAACATCACCGGGATCGTGGTGATCAAGAGCAGCTCGATCACGCGCGGCTTGGTGAGCGCCACGTAGGCGCGCACGCTGGCGCCGATCGACCGGCGGGCGGTCTCGGCCACCGGCTCCGGCGCGGCGGGCGCCCCCGGCGCACGCCCGTCGAGCGGTCCCGGCTCCTCGAGCTCGACCCCGCGCTTGTTACTGAGCACCGTCACAATCGGGTCCACGTCCAACTAGGCATGAAGAAATCGCGTACCACCTCGGCGGCGCCCCCGCGATCCGGGCCGGCCTCGGTCGAGTGCAACTTCGGCTTGGTGATCCTGCTGTCTCGGCCGCCGTCGTCGGCCGCGCCATCACTGTAGTCCGACCCCTGCCGGGGGCGTGCACCGGGGCACCGGACGCGCCGGTCCCCCGCCGGAGGAGCCCATTCTCCGGGCCGTCCCCCGGGCGGCGGGGCGGAAACCCGTTCCCCCCTCGGTATCACCCGTGCGGGGGGTTAGCCCGCGAACCGATCGGGCAAGGGTGCAGGGAAGCGGCGCGGACCTGGTGCGGGCGGCGGCGCCGTTTCGGCGTGTTCTCGCTCTCGCCTGCGGCGGCCCGCCCGCGCGATAGGCTCGCCGGGGGCGCGGCATGATCTTCGCGAGGCCACGGATCCGGTGGCCGCAAGGGGGCCCGAGGGAAGACGGACGGCGCCGCCGGACGTTGCGGCAACAGGGGGCCGCGGCACGTGCGCCGGTCATGCCGCGCGGCGGCACATCGCTAATGAACTCTGTACGACAGCGGTTCGAGAGGAGCCTGGCGTTCCGTGAGCAGGGACAGCAGCACGTTTGAATGGTCCGACCTGGACAAGCGGGCGGTGGACGTCATCCGCGCCCTCGCCATGGACGCGGTCGAGGAGGCGGGCTCCGGCCACCCCGGGACGGCCATGAGCCTTGCGCCCGCCGCCTACCTTCTGTTCCAGCGGTTCCTTCGGCACGACCCGACGGACCCGGACTGGGCCGGCCGGGACAGGTTCGTCCTGTCCTGCGGGCACTCCAGCCTGACCCTTTACATCCAGCTCTACCTTTCGGGCTACCCGCTGACGCTGGCCGACCTGAAGTCGCTGCGCAAGTGGGGCAGCCTCACCCCCGGCCACCCCGAGCACGGGCACACCGCGGGCGTCGAGACCACCACGGGCCCTCTCGGGCAGGGCATCGCGAACGCGGTCGGGATGGCGATGGCGGCCCGCCGCGAGCGCGGCCTGTTCGACCCGGACGCCCCGGCCGGCGAGTCCCCCTTCGACCACACCATCTGGGCGTTCGCGTCCGACGGCGACATCGAGGAGGGCATCAGCCACGAGGCGAGCGCCCTGGCGGCCCACCAGCGCCTGGGCAACCTGATCCTGCTGTACGACGACAACCACATCTCGATCGAGGACGACACCGCGATCGCGCTGTCGGAGGACGTGCGGGCCCGCTACGAGGCGTACGGCTGGGACGTCCACCACGTCGACTGGACGGTGAACGGCGACTACGAGGAGAACGTGGCCGCGCTGGCGGCGGCGTTCGAGGCGGCCAAGGCGGAGACGGCCCGGCCGTCGTTCATCGCGCTGCGCACGATCATCGGCTGGCCGGCGCCGAACAAGAAGAACACCGGCAAGATCCACGGCTCGGCGATGGGCGCCGAGGAGATCGCCGCGACCAAGCGGATCCTCGGCCTGGACCCGGCCGAGACGTTCATCGTCCCGGACGACGTGCTGGCGCACGCCCGCGAGGTCTGCGACCGGGGCCGCGCGCTGCACGCCGAGTGGGAGAAGGCGTTCCAGGCGTGGCGGTCGGCGAACCCCGAGCGCGCCGCCGAGTTCGACCGGATCAGCGCCCGGCACCTGCCCGCGGGCTGGGAGGAGAAGCTGCCGGAGTTCCCGGCGGGCAAGGAGGTCGCGACGCGCGCCGCGTCCGGCGACGTGCTGACCGCGCTGGCGCCGGTGCTGCCGGAGCTGTGGGGCGGGTCGGCCGACCTCGCCGAGAGCAACAACACCACGATGAAGGGCGAGCCGTCCTTCATCCCCGAGGAGTTCCAGACCAAGGAGTTCCCGGGCGACCGGTACGGCCGCACGCTGCACTTCGGCGTCCGCGAGCACGCGATGGGCGCGATCTGCAACGGCATCGCGCTGCACGGCGGCACCCGGCCCTACGCCGGCACGTTCCTGATCTTCAGTGACTACATGCGGCCGGCGGTCCGGCTCGCGGCGCTGATGAGGCTGCCGGTCACCTACGTGTGGACGCACGACTCCATCGGCCTCGGCGAGGACGGCCCGACGCACCAGCCGGTCGAGCACCTGTGGGCGCTGCGGGCGATCCCGGGGCTGGACGTCGTCCGCCCGGCGGACGCCAACGAGACCGCGGTCGCGTGGCGGACGGTCCTGGAGCACACCGACCGCCCGGCGGGCCTCGCGCTGACCCGGCAGAAGCTGCCGACGCTGGAGCGCAACGGCGAGATCGCGTCCGCCGAGGGCGCCGCCAAGGGCGGCTACGTGCTGGCGGACGCCGAGGGCGGGCAGCCCGAGGTGATCCTGATCGCCACGGGCAGCGAGGTGCAGCTGGCGCTGGAGGCCCGCGACACGCTGCAGTCCCAGGGCACCCCGACCCGCGTGGTGTCGATGCCGTGCGTCGAGTGGTTCGAGGAGCAGCCCGACGCCTACAAGCAGCAGGTCCTGCCGCCCGGGGTGCGGGCGCGCGTGTCGGTGGAGGCCGGCGTGGCGCTCGGCTGGCGCACCTACGTCGGCGACGCCGGCGCGTCGGTGTCGCTGGAGCACTTCGGCGCGTCCGCCGACTACAAGACGCTGTTCGAGCAGTTCGGCATCACCGCCGAGCGGGTCGTCGCGGCGGCGAAGGCGAGCCTGATCAAGGCCGGGGTCAGGGACGCCGGCCGCGGCAGCACCACCGGGAACTAGGGCCGCCGGGGCCCCCGGCGTCCGCCCCCGGCGGGCCGGGGGCCCGGCGCGGCCGCCCCCCCGCGGAAACTCGACGACGAGGAGAAAGCGATGAGTGACATCCTGAAGGCGCTCTCGGACGAGGGCGTGTCGATCTGGCTGGACGACATCAGCCGGGAGCGGCTGCGCACCGGGAACCTGGAGCAGCTGGTCAAGGACAAGCACGTCGTCGGCGTCACCTCCAACCCGACGATCTTCGCCAAGGCGCTGAGCAAGGGCAGCGCCTACGACGACCAGGTGCGCGACCTCGCGGTGCGGGGCGTGGACGTCGAGGAGGCGTCCCGCGCGATCACCACCTATGACATCCGCTGGGGCTGCGACGTGCTGCGCCCGGTCTACGACCGGACCGACGGCCTGGACGGCCGGGTGTCGCTCGAGGTGGACCCGCGGTTGGCCAAGGACACCGAGAAGACGGTCGCCGAGGCCAAGGCGCTGTGGTGGATGGTGGACCGGCCGAACCTGTTCATCAAGATCCCGGCGACCGAGGAGGGCCTGCCCGCGATCACCGCGACGCTGGCGGAGGGCATCAGCGTGAACGTGACGCTGATCTTCTCGCTGGAGCGCTACGGCAAGGTCATCGACGCGTTCTTCGCGGGCCTGGAGAAGGCCCGGGCGAACGGCCACGACCTGTCGAAGATCGCCTCGGTGGCGTCGTTCTTCGTCAGCCGGGTCGACACCGAGATCGACAAGCGGCTCGACAAGATCGGCTCGGACGGGGCGAAGAACCTGCGGTCCAAGGCGGGCCTGGCGAACGCGCGGCTGGCGTACGCGCTGTACGAGGAGAAGTTCGCCACCGACCGGTGGAAGGCGCTGAAGGACGCGGGCGCCCGCCCGCAGCGTCCGCTGTGGGCCTCGACCGGCGTGAAGGACCCGAACCTCGTCGACACCCTGTACGTGGACGAGCTGGTGGCCCCGGGCACGGTCAACACGATGCCGGAGGCGACCCTGGTGGCGGAGGCCGACCACGGGCAGGTGCGCGGCGACACCGTCCGGGGCGCCTATGACGACGCCCGGGCGCACATGGCGGCGCTGAAGGACGCGGGCGTCGACTACGACGACGTCGTGCGGGTCCTGGAGGAGGAGGGCGTCGAGAAGTTCGAGGCGTCCTGGAAGGAGCTGCTCGGCTCCATCGAGGGCGAGCTGAAGGACAAGAGCGCGTGACGTCGGTGGTGACCGCCGGGGGGATCTCGGTCACCATCCGCGGCGCCGTCGTCGACGAGAGCGAGACGGTCCTGGACCGTCTCGCCTCCGACGGCGTGCCGAGCTCGCTGGCGTCCCGCAACGCCAAGCTGTGGGGTCCGGACGCGGCCCCGCTGGCCGCCCGCCGGCTGGGCTGGCTCGGCCTGCCGGAGACGTCCCGGTCCCTGCCGGCCCGGCTCGCCGGGCCGGCGGAGGAGTTCCGCGACGCGGGACTGGACCGGATCGTGGTGGCGGGGACGGGCGGTACGGCGATCGCCAGTGAGGCGATCCACCGGACCGCGGCCCGCACCGGGCGGGGCGCCGAGCTGATCGTGCTGGACACCACCGACCCGCACGAGGTGTCGGCTGTGCTCGCGGGCGACCTCGGCAGGACGCTGGTGGTGGTCGCGGGCGACGACGTCGGGACGCGGTCGCTGCGCCGCGTCTTCGGCCGGGCGTTCTCGGAGGCGGGGCTGAGCCGCGCCGAGCTGGCCCGCCGGTTCGTGGCGGTGGCCGAGCCCGGGTCGGAGCTGGAGCGCGCCGCCCGCGAGGTCGGCCACCACGTGGTGGAGGCCGAGACCGACGTCGACGCCCGGTTCGGCGCGCTCGGCGTCACCGCCCTGGTTCCGGCCGCGCTCGCGGGCGTGGACCTGTTGGCCCTGCTGGACGAGGCGGACCGGCTCGCGGGCGTGCTGCGCCAGCCGTACGACAACCCGGCGCTGGCGTTCGGCGCGGCGCTCGGCTCGTCGGCGCTCGGCGGTCGGGACAAGCTCGTGGTCGCCGACCACGGCTCGGGCCTGCACGGGTTCGCGGGCTGGGCGGAGCAGCTGGTGGCGGGGGCGCTCGGCAAGGACGGCCGGGGGCTGCTGCCGGTCGTGGTGGAGGGCGTGGAGTCCCCCGGGTTCGAGCTGACCGGCGACCTGCGCCGGGTGATCCTCGGCCGCCGCCCGGACGAGCCCGGCCCGGGCCGCGAGGCGGGGGTGAGCGTGGCGGGCCCGCTCGGCGCGCAGTTCCTGCTGTGGGAGTACGCGGTGGCGGTGGCCGCGCGGGTGATGGGCGTCGACCCGTTCGCCGAACCGGACACCGGCGAGTCGCGGGACAGCACCGCGGCGCTGCTGCGCTCGGAGGAGGGCGCGGCCCCGACGGTGGTTCGCCGCCCGCCCGCGCTGGTGTCGGACGCGGTGGAGGTGCATGCGCCGGAGGAGGCGCTGCGCGGCGCGAAGACGCTGACGGAGGCGCTGGAGACGTTCCTGGAGGACGTCCCGGACCGCGGCTACCTCGCCGTCCTGGCGTACCTGGACCGCTCCGGGGACGCGGCGGCGGCCGGGCTGCGGCCGCTGCTCGCGGCCCGCGGCGCCGGGCTGCGCCGCAATCCGGCGCCGGTCACGTTCGGCTGGGGCCCGCGGTACCTGCACGCGACGGGCCAGTACCACAAGGGCGGGCCGCGCAACGGCACGTTCCTGCAGATCACGGGCGCGGTGACCACCGACGTCCCGGTGCCCGGACGGCCGTTCACGCTCGGCGAGCTGCAGCTGGCGCAGGCGTTCGGGGACCAGCGGGTGCTGCGCTCGCTCGGCCGCCCGGCGTTCCGGCTGCACCTGCGGGACCGCGCCGAGGGCGTCGCCCAGCTGATCGAGGCGCTCGGCTGACCGGGCCGCTCACCTGAGCTTCCGCGTCCGGTTCGGTAACCGGAGGCAGAAGATCGAGGGAGATGGTCGCGGATGCCCTTTCTCTCCTGAAACGATAGGGGGCACAGGAGGGAAGCGTGTCCGGATTCGACGTACTGACGCGCGGCGACGTGCTCGACTCGGCGCTGCAGGCGAGGGACTACCTCGTCGGCTGCGGCGTCCCGGGCGCGCTGGCCGCGAAGGACCCGCGGCTGTGGGGGCGGCGCGCGGTCGACCACAGCCGGCTCGGCTGGCTGGACCTGCCGTTCGCCTCGCGCGGGCTGCTGAAGCAGGTGGACGGGCTCGTCGCCGAGGCGCGCTACTCCGGCCTGGACCACATCGTGCTGATCGGGGTGGGCGCGGAGAGCCTCGCCGCCCAGGCGATCGTCGAGGCGCACGCGCCCGCCCTCGCCGGCGGCGGCGGCGCGCCGGCCGGCCCGGGCGGCGGGCTGACGGTGCTGGACGGCAGCGACACCGCCGCGCTGGCGTTCGCGCTCGAGCGGCTGGACCGGACGCTGGTCGTGCTGGCCAGCAAGGCGGGCGTGTCGCTGGAGGGCGACGCCTACCGGCGGATCTTCGCGGGCGCGTTCCGCGAGCGGGGCCTGTCGGAGCGCGAGATCGCGGGCCGCTTCCTGGTGATCACCGACCATGGCAGCCCGCTGCACGACTTCGCCCGCCAGTGCGGGTACCGGATCGGGCTCACCGACCCGTACCTGCCGGGGCATTTCGGTGCGCTGTCGGCGTACGGGCTGGTCCCGGCGGTGCTGGCAGGCGCCGACGCGGAGCGGCTGCTGGAGGAGGCGGCGTCGCTGGTGCCGTCGCTCGCCAAGGACGAGGACAACCCGGGGCTGCTGCTCGGCGCCGTCCTCGGCGGCTGTGCCCAGCAGGGGCCGGCGGGCGTCACCCGCGACAAGGTGGTGCTGCGCGAGCCCGGCGGGTCCGGCGCGCTCAGCGCCTGGATCTCGCAGCTGCTCGCGGTCGGCACCGGCAAGCGGGGCCGCGGGGTGCTCGCGCTGGAGCCGCCCGGCGGAAAGGGCGGCTTCCCCGACCTGCACGGGATCTCGATCAATCCGCGGTCGGCGGCGCAGGAGGAGGCCGACACCTCGGTGTGGGCGCCGCTCGGCGCGCAGTTCGTGCTGTGGGAGTACGCGACGGCCGTCGCAGGCTGGCTGCTCGGGGTGAACCCGTTCGAGGCGGGCAGCCCGGCCGTCCAGGAGGCGGAGGACGACGCGGCGACGCTGCTGCGCTCGGCGGGCGGCGGGCCGCTGCCCACCGGGCGGCCGGTGTACGTCGAGGACGACATCGAGGTGCACGCCGACTTCGCGTGGCCGTCGGGCGCCGACCTCGGGACGGTGCTGGGCGGGCTGATCGCCTCGGTGCCCGCCGACGGCTACCTGTCGGTGCTGACGTACCTGTCGGGCGACTTCTCGGGCCGCTACCTGGCGCCGTCGCTGTCGCGCGCCGCGGGGCGGCCGGTCGTGTACGGGCCGGGCCCGGCGTACCCGCACGCCACCGGCCCGATCCACAAGGACGGGCCGGGCAACGGCGCGTTCCTGGTGATCACGGGCGATCCGGCGCCGGGCGACGCGCTGGCGGCGCATCCGGTGCCGGGACGGCCGTACGGGCTGGCGAAGCTGCAGCTGGCGCGGGCGCTGGGCGAGGTCCGGGCGCTGCGGCAGCGGCGGCTGCCGGTGGTGCGGCTGCACCTGCGCAACCCGGTCGAGGGCGCGGGCCGGCTGATCGAGGCCGTTCGGGCGGTGGCGGGGGCGGGTCCGCGGCCGTGAGCTTCACCGCCGTCGTCTCGGGGGAGACGGCCATCACCGCCCGGGGGCCGGTCAGGGAGGCCGCCGAGCGGGTGCTGGGGCGCCTGTGGATCGACCAGGTGCCGGTGCGGCTCGCCTCGGAGGATCCGGCGCTGTGGCCGTCGGCGGCGACGGCGGCCGTCGAGGGGCGGCCGCTGTGCTGGCCCGGCCAGCCGGGGCCCGGGCGGGCCGCTTTGGACCGTGCCGAGGAGCTGGTGGCGGACGCCCGCGCGGCCGGGCTGACCGAGGTGGCGCTGCTGGGGCGGGGCGCTCCGGCGCGGGCGGCGGAGCT
>NZ_WBMR01000002.1:59958-182135 GCF_008923365.1 Actinomadura montaniterrae | reverse complement strand
GCCTGCCGGCGCCGGTCTGGCACCTGACCGAGCCGGACCCGGCGGCGGCAGCGGCGCGCGGCCGCAGGCCCGGGCCGGTGCGGGTCGGCGCGGCCGACCCCGCCGCGGTGTTCTTCACCTCCGGCTCGACCGGCACGCCGAAGGGCGTGGTGTCCCCGCACGCCGGAACGGTGCGGCTGTGGGACGACTGCGCCTTCGCCGACCTCGGCCCCGGTGTCGTCATGCCGCAGGTAGCGCCCGCGACCTGGGACGGGTTCGCGCTGGACTGCTGGAGCGTGCTGCTCACCGGCGGCACCACCGTGCTGCTGGACGAGCCCGTGCTCGTGCCCCGCATGCTGCGGCGGCTCGTCGAGCGCGAGGGCGTGAACGCCGGGTTCCTCACGACGTCGCTGTTCAACTCCCTGGTGGGGGCGGACGTCGACGCGTTCGCGGGCCTCCGCTGGCTGATCATCGGCGGCGAGCGCGCCTCCGCCGCGCACGCCCGCCGGTTCCTGGACCGGCATCCGGACGCCCGCCTGCTGAACATCTACGGGCCCGCCGAGTGCTCCATCGGCGTGACGGTCGGCGACATCCGGCCGGAGGACTGCGCGGATCCGGCGGGCATCCCGCTGGGCGAGGCGGTGACCGACACCGAGATCCACGTGCTGGACGGCGACCGGGTCTGCGCCCCGGGGGAGACCGGGGAGATCTGCCTCGGCGGCGCCGGGCTGGCCCACGGGTACGTGAACGACCCCGAGCTGACCGCCCGCCGGTTCCGGCACGTCGTGCTGGACGGCGAGCCGCGGCTGCTCTACCGCAGCGGCGACCTCGGGCACTGGTCGCCGGACGGGCGGCTCTACTTCGACGGCCGCGACGACCGGCAGGTCAAGATCCGCGGCCATCGCATCGAGCCGGGCGAGATCGAGGAGGCGGCCCTCGGCGTCCCGGGGATCGCCGAGGCGGTCGCCGCCCCGATCGCCGGGCCCGACGGCGCCTACCGGGAGCTGGGCCTGTTCTACGTCGCGGCCGGCCCGGGCCCGTCGGGGTCCGGTTCGCCCGCGTCCGGCCCGCCGGAGGAGGCCGTGCGCGCCGCGCTGGCCGCCCGGCTGCCCGGCTACCTCCTGCCGGGGCCGATTCGCTGCGTGGAGGCGCTCCCGCTGCTGGCCAACGGCAAGGCCGACCTGACCGCGTTGCGCGCCCTGCTCGACGACGCCCGGGAGCCGGTGGGCACCGGCCCCGCGACGGACCTGGCCGACGGCTCGGAGGCAGAGGTCGCGGCCGCGTTCTGCGAGGTCCTCGGCGTGCCCTCGGTGCCGCCCGACGTCTCCTTCTTCACCCTCGGCGGCAACTCGCTGGACGTCGCGCGGCTCTGCACCCGGCTGGACTCGGTCCTCGGCCTGGCCGTCCCCGCGTCGCGCGTGTTCGCCGCCCAGACCGTGCGCGAGCTGGCGGCCTGGGCCGACTCGGTCGGCGAGGAGCCCGCGCCGGCGGCGCGCACGGCCGGCGCCGGTGAGGAGGTTCCGCTCTGCCCTCAGCAGCGGCTCTTCCTGTGGTCGGCGGGCGAGGAGCAGAGCGACGAGTCGGATCTCTGCCGGATGGCCTGGTGGATCGGCGGGGCCGTGGACACCCGGGCGCTGGAGGCCGCCGTGCGCGACGTCCACCGGCGCCACGAGTCGCTGCACGCCACGTACCGCGGCGGGCCGGACGCCACCGCGCTGCTCCCCGACGACCCAGGGGAGCCGGAGCTGCATCATCTGCCCGAGGCGACCTCTCCGGAGTCCGCCGAGAAGAGGCTGACCGAGGTGCTCTTCCGGCCGCTGCGCGTGCTGGAGGGCAACGTCTGGCGATCCGCGCTCGTGCGGTGCGGCGAGCGCGTGCTGTTCGGGCTCGCCGTACACCACGCCGCGTTCGACGGGCTTTCGGAGAGCGTCATGGCGCGCGAGCTCGGCATCGCCTACGCGGCGCGCCTGCACGGGCGGGAGCCGGAGTTCGCGGGTCCCGGGACCGTTCTGCGCGACCTTTGGGCGGAGTACCAGCGCGAGCTGGACCTGGTGGACCTCGGCGGCCAGCGCCGGTACTGGCTGGACGCCGTCCCGCAGATGCGCGGCGTCTCCCTGGCACCGTTCCGCACGGGCACCTCCGAGGCGGCGGCCGGTCCCAAGGCGGCCGTGCGGCGCGAGGTGGACGCCCGGTGCCTGGAGCCGTGGGACCTGCTCGCACGCAAGCAGGGCGTGACCCGGACCGGCTGCCTGCTGGCGGTCTTCGGCCTGGTGCTGCACCGGCTCACCGGTCAGGAGGACTTCTCGGTCAAGATCCCCGTGGCGCACCGCGGCGGCGTCCGGCAGGCCCACTCGGTCACGTGCCGCGTCGACCTGCTCTGCGTCCGGCCCAAGCCGTCGGGCGGCGGGCTGGACCACGCGCTCGCCACGATCGGCGCGGCGCTCGGCGCCCAGGACGTCCCGTTCGTCGACGTGGCCGGGCTGATGGCGCGGTCCGGGCGCATCGGGGAACTGGCCGGCATGCCGAGCTTCCTTCTCCAGGACGACCCGCCGCCGGTGCTGTCGCTGCCCGGCTGCGAGGCCACGCTCCGCCGCCTCGACACCGCCACGATGAGCACCGAGCTGGAGCTGGACGTGCGGCCGACCGGCGCCGGCGGAATCGCCGTGACGACCACGGTCCGCACCGACCGCTTCCCGGCGTCGCTGGCCCGGCGGATCACCGACGAGTACGTGCGGATACTGCGCCAGAGCCCGGACGGCCTGTAGCCCCCGCCGTAGTACGGACACGAACACCTTGGGAGGTGCCTGGCGTTGAGAGTGCTCTTCACCGCGGTTCCGATGGTCGGGCACTTCCATCCACTCGTCGGATTGGCGTGGGCCCTGCGCTGCGGCGGCGACGAGGTGCTCGTCGCGACGCCGGTGCCGGGGTTCGGATCGGTGATCACCGGTGCCGGGCTGCCGGCGGCGGTCGTGCCGAGCGACATCGGGGACGGCGAGTACGCCGCCGCGAGCGGGGTGGACTTCGCGGCCGGATCGGTGGACGCCGCCTTGGCGGCGAGCGGCCGCGGCTGGGGAATGCTGGCCGGGCGGGCGCTCGCGGGGATGCGCGGGCTCGTCGGCGCGTTCCGGCCGGACGTGGTCGTCAGCGAGCCGTGCGAGTTCGCCGGCCGGATCGCGGCCGCCGAGGCGGGAGTCCCGTGGATCGAGCACGCATGGGGCCTGCCGCCGCTTGAGCAGCACGCGGCGGGTGGAAGCGAGGTGCTGGGGCGGCTGCCGCGGCCGATCGCGTCGGTCCATCCGTCGCCGCCGAGCCTGTGGCCGAGCGGGACGACCGGCATGGCGATGCGGCCGACCGGCTACCACGGGCCGGCGCGCCGCTGGGAACCGCGGGAGCCGGCGGCGGCCCCGCGGGTGCTGGTGACCTTCGGCAGCGTCGTGGTCGAGCACGGCAGGGCGGGCGACCTGGTCGAGATCGTCCGGCGGCTCGCGGCGGGCGGGCTGGAGGTGATCGTCGGGCTGGCGGACGCGCTCGTCCCGCGGCTCGGGACGCTGCCGGACGGCGTCGTGCACGCCGGCTGGACCCCGCTGCACCCGACGCTGGACTCCTGTGACCTGGTCGTCCACCACGGCGGCACGGGCACGGCGATGGCCGCGGTGGCCGCCGGCGTCCCGCAGGTGATGCTCCCGCAGATGACCGACCACTTCCCCACGGCCGAGCGGGTCGCGGCGTCCGGCTGCGGTGCCGTGCTCGCCTCCTGCCCCGCCCCGGCGGAGGTCGAGCGGGCGGCCCTGCGGGTGCTGGACGAGCCGTCCTGCGCGCGGGCCGCGACCCGCCTCGCCCAGGAGGTGCGGGAGCTGCCGTCGACGGCGGCGGTGGCGGAACGGGTGCGGGCCGAGGCGACCGAGACCGAGGTTCGAGCGGCCGAAACTACGCTCCGCGAGCATGGAGATCACGCCGCTCAAGGTCCCGGACAGCTTCCTGATCGAGCCGCGGCAGCTGCGCGATGAACGCGGCTGCTTCTACGAGTCGTTCAAGCACGAGGCGCTCGCGGAGGTAGGGCACCGCTTCACGCCCGCCCAGGTCAACCACTCGGTGTCGCGGCGCGGCGTCGTGCGCGGCATCCACGGCGTCCTGATCCCGCCCGCCCAGGCCAAGGTGGTCGGCTGCCCGCGCGGCGCGGTCCGCGACTTCGTCGTCGACCTGCGCGTCGGCTCGCCCACCTTCGGTCACTACGACACGTCGGTGCTGGACGGCGAGTCCGGGCGGTCGGTGTTCATCGCCGAGGGCCTCGGGCACGGGTTCGTCGCGCTCACCGACGACGCGTGCGTGAGCTACCTCTGCTCGACCGCCTACGTGCCCGGCACCCAGCTGGACATCAACCCGTTCGACCCGGCGCTCGCGCTGCCATGGGACACCGACGGGCAGCCCATCGTGTCCCCGAAGGACGCCTCGGCGCCCACCGTCGAGGAGGCGCTGCGCGACGGCCTGCTGGCCTCCTACGAGGAATGCCTCGCGCTGTACGGACAGCTTCCCGTCGGTTAGCGCGGCGCCACAGTACTTCTGTCACACGCGATCGGTGACGGACCGATCTGGCGGACATTCCGGTGCCGGGCGATTCTAGGAACGCGGGCTTCCACGATGGGAAGGAAATGGAGCGGTGGAACCATACTGGTACGTGGTCGTGGTCATCGGGATCGTCCTTTTTCTCTACAGCAATGTCAAGAACAACAGGAACAAGAAATAGCCGGTCCCGCAGAGCTCCTCGGCCACCGCACCGGTCCCCCCGTCGGGTGCGGTGGCCGAGGTCCGGCGGGCCCCGCGGCCTCCGTCGCCGCTCGAGATGGCCTCGAGCCGCGGCGGGCAGGGTGGGACGGCAACCCGGCGGAGGGAAGGCGATGACGACCAAGGAGCTCCTGCTGGAGCTGGCTCGCAAGTACCACCACGAAGTGACCGTTGAGGCCGATTTCGAACCGGGCGTGACGCCGCTGCTTCCGGCCGGGGCCGTGCTCGCCGAGGACGACCGTATCGCGCTCGTGGAAGCGGCCCTGGAACTGCGCATCAATACCGGCGGCGCGTCCCGCAGATTCGAGAGTCGATTCGCGCGGTATTACGGTCTGCGCAAGGCCCATCTGGTGAATTCGGGTTCCTCGGCCAATCTGCTGGCCGCGTCGGCGCTCACCTCGCCGCTGCTCGAGGACCGCCGGCTGGAGCCGGGCGACGAGGTCGTCACGGTGGCGGCGGGCTTCCCCACGACCGTGAACCCCATCGTGCAGAACGGGCTCACGCCCGTCTTCGTGGACGTCGAGCTCGGCACGTACAACGCCACGGCCGAACGCGTCGCCGAGGCGATCGGGCCGCGCACCCGCGCCATCATGATGGCGCACGCGCTCGGCAACCCGTTCGAGGTCGCCGAGATCGCCGCCCTCGCGGAGGAGCGCGAGCTGTTCCTGGTGGAGGACAACTGCGACGCGGTCGGCTCGACCTACCAGGGCAGGCTCACCGGGACGTTCGGCGACTACGCGACGGTGAGCTTCTACCCGGCCCATCACCTCACGATGGGCGAGGGCGGCTGCGTGCTCACCGACAACCTCGCGCTCGCCCGCATCATCGAGTCACTGCGCGACTGGGGCCGTGACTGCTGGTGCGAGCCGGGCGAGGACAACAAGTGCATGAAGCGGTTCTCGTACCAGATGGGCGAGCTGCCGCACGGCTACGACCACAAGTACATCTTCTCGCACGTGGGCTACAACCTGAAGGCGACCGACCTGCAGGGCGCCCTGGGGCTCACGCAGCTGGAGAAGCTCCCGGACTTCGTGGACGCCAGGCGGCGCAACTGGCGGCGGCTCCGCGAGGCGCTGGACGGGCTGCCCGGTCTGCTCCTGCCGTCCGCCACCCCCGGCAGCGACCCGAGCTGGTTCGGGTTCGTGCTCACCGTCCGCCCGGACGCCCCGTTCACCCGCAAGGAGCTGGTGGACTTCCTGGAGGCGCGCCGGATCGGCACGCGGCGGTTCTTCGCGGGCAACCTGACCCGCCACCCCGCCTACCTCGACCGGCCGCACCGGATCGCCGGCGACCTGACCAACAGCGACACCATCACCGAGAGCTCGTTCTGGATCGGGGTACACCCCCGGCTCACCGTCGAGATGGTCGACTACATGGCCGGCTCGATCATGGAGTTCGTGTCCCGCCGCCACTGACCCGCAGAGCCCCGCACGAGTTCCGCAGAGCCCCGCAGAGTGAGGCGGGCCGCCCAAGGCGGCCCGCCTCACTCTTCTGCGTGCGTTCCTCAGCCGGTGAACGAGGCGAGGAAGCCCGTGTCGTGCGCGGCCTCCTGGAACCGCCGGTCGGCCAGCACCGAGTCGAGGAAGCCGATGGTGGTGCGGACGCCGCGGCCCGTCACGGTGAACTCGGCGAGCGCCGCCCGCATGCGGACCAGGGCCGCGTCGCGGTCCGGGCCCCACACGATGAGCTTGGCGAGCAGCGAGTCGTAGGCCGCCGGGATGCGGTAGCCCGGATGGGCGTGCGTGTCCACGCGCACGAACGGCCCCGAGGGCGGCGAGAACTCCTCCAGGGAGCCCGGCGTCGGCGCGAACGCGCGCGCCGGGTCCTCGGCGTTGATCCGGCACTCGATGGCCGCGCCGCGCGGCCGGACGCCCGCCTGGGTGAACGCGAGCCGCTCCCCGGCGGCGATCCTCAGCTGCTCCTGGACCAGGTCGATCCCGGTGACCGCCTCGGTGACCGGGTGCTCGACCTGGATGCGGCAGTTGACCTCCATGAAGTAGAAGCCGCCGTCCGGCGCGACCAGGAACTCGAAGGTGCCCGCGCCGACGTAGCCGGCCGCCAGCGCCGCGTCGATCGCCGCGGCCGCCATCCGCTCGGTGAGCTCTCGCGGCAGCCCCGGGGCCGGGGTCTCCTCGATCAGCTTCTGGTGGCGGCGCTGCACCGAGCAGTCGCGCTCGCCCAGGTGCACGCCGTTGCCGTGCCCGTCGCACAGCACCTGGATCTCCACGTGCCGCGCGCCGGCCAGGTAGCGCTCCATGTAGACGCGGCCGTCCCCGAACAGGGTCAGCGCGTTCGCGGTGGTCTCCCGGTACGCGGCGTCGAGGTCGTCCATCGACGCGACGATGCGCATGCCGCGGCCGCCGCCGCCCGCGACCGCCTTGATGATCAAGGGGAGGCCGATCTCGTCCGCGAGCCGCCGGGCCTCGGCCAGGTCGCGCACCGGCTCGACCGCGCCGGGCAGCAGCGGCAGGCCCGCCTCGGCCATGGCGGCGCGCGCGGTCGACTTGTCGCCGAGCCGCCGCATCACGTCCGCGGGCGGCCCGATGAAGACCAGCCCGCTCTCCGCGCACGCCTCGGCGAAGTCGGCGTCCTCGGACAGGAACCCGTAGCCGGGATGCACCGCCTCGGCGCCGGTCTGCAGCGCCGACTGGATCACCGCGGCGGCGTTCAGGTAGCTGCGCCGGGCGGGCGCCGGGCCGATCTGGACCGTGGTGTCGGCCAGCCGGGTGACGGCCGAGCCGCGGTCCTCGGTCGAGGCCACGGCCACTGTGCGCACGCCGAGCTCGCGGCAGGCCCGGGCGACCCGGACGGCGATCTCGCCGCGGTTGGCGATCAGGACGGAGGAGAACATCTCAGCCCACCTCGACGGGGGCCAGCAGGAACAGCGGCTCGGCGTACTCGACGGCGTCGCCGTCCGCGCGGAGCACCCGGGCGACCGTCCCGGCGCGGTCCGCCTCCACCGGGATCATCAGCTTCATGGCCTCGACGATCCCGAGCTGCTGTCCCGCCGCGACCGTCTCGCCCTCGCGCACGAACGGCTCGGCGCCGGGGGAGGGGGCCCGGTAGAACACGCCCACGGTCGGCGCCGTCACGGGGTCGCCCTCCTCGGCGGGCTCCGGCTCGGCGGGGGCCTCCGCCCCCGGCGCGGAAGCGGGAGTCGCCACGGGCACCCCGGCCGGGAGCGCGGCCGGGACCGCGGCCGGGACGGCGGGCGGGGCGGGCCGTTGCGGCGGAGCCCAGCCCAGTTCGATCGAGACGTCACCGATCCGCACGTTGAACGTCGCCGGCCGCTCGTCGTGCAGCGCGAGCAGCTCGGCGACCACGGCGGCGGCCTCCCGCAGGAGCTGTCTGGGGCTCGTCTCGCCGCCCCGGTCGAACACCGGCAGCCATGCGTCGGCCAGTTCCGTGGTCAGTAGCCGGCCGTTGTCGCCGCCGCCATCCACCATCATCGCGCGGGTCCTCCTTCCGTCGGGTTCGCGCCGAACGCGCGAAATCGGTCGTACCTGCGTGCGCCGCGCTCGGCGGCGGGTTCCCGGGTCAGGTCGGCGAGGACCGCCAGCAGCGCGTCCCGCAGCCGTCCGGCGGTGGCGAGGGCGTCGTCCGGCGCGCCGGGGCCCGGTTCCGGGATCACCGCGTCGACCACGCCCAGCCGCAGCAGCCGCGCCGAGTCGACGCCCAGCGCGGCGGCCGCGCGCGGCGCCGCGGCCGCGTCGTTCCAGAGGATCGCCGCGCATCCCTCCGGGCTGATCACCGAGTACACGGCGTCGGCGTGCATCAGCACCCGGTCCGCGACGGCGAGCGCGAGCGCGCCGCCGCTGCCGCCCTCGCCGGTCACGACCGCGACCGACGGCACCGGAAGCCCGGCCATGAGCCGCAGGTTCTCGGCGATCGCGAACGCCTGGCCGTTCTCCTCGGCCTCCAGGCCCGGATGCGCGCCCGGCGTGTCGATCAGGGTCACCACCGGGAGGCCGAGCTTGCCCGCCAGCCGCATCAGCCGGGCGGCCTTGCGGTATCCGGCGGGCGAGGCCATGCCGAACCCGCGCGCGGTGAGCTCGCCGACCGTGTGGCCCTTCTGCGTGCCCACCAGCATCACCGGCGTGCCGCCCAGCAGCGCGGGGCCGCCGACGATCGCGGGGCAGTCCTTGGCGAGGCGGTCGCCGTGCAGTTCGAGGAAGTCGTCGAAGGCCAGCCGGGCGTAGTCGAGCGTGCTCGGCCGGTCGAGGTCGCGGGCCCGGCGGACGGTCTCCCAGGGGTCGCGTTCGGGCAGCTCGCCGGGGTCGGTCACCAGCCCGGGAGCCCCGGCGCGTCCGGGCCGGGGGACCGGCCCGGGGGCCGGACGCCCCATCTCCACCAGCCGCGCGAGCGTCGCGCGCAGCTCGCCGCGCGGGCAGATCAGGTCGATGAGCCCGCGCTCCAGCAGGAACTCGGCGGTCTGGAAGCCGGCGGGCAGCGGCCGCCGGATGGTCTGCTCGATCACCCGCGGCCCGGCGAAGCCGAGCCGGGCGCCGGGCTCGGCGACGACCACGTCGGCCAGGGTCGCGAACGAGGCGGCCACGCCGCCGAACGTCGGGTCGGTGACCAGCGAGACGGTGAGCAGGCCCGCCTCGTCCAGCCGCCCCAGCATCTGGCTCGTCTTGGCCATCTGCATCAGCGACAGCGCGCCCTCCTGCATGCGCGCGCCGCCCGAGGCGCTCACGATCAGCAGCGGGCAGCGCTCGCGCAGGGCCAGCTCGCCGGCCTGCGTGATCAGCTCGCCGACGCCGCCGCCGAGGCTGCCGCCCATGAACCGGAAGTCCATCACCGCCGCGACCACCGGCCGCCCGCCGAGGGTGCCGGTGGCGCACAGCACGGC
Organism: Actinomadura montaniterrae; assembly: GCF_008923365.1. Classification (GTDB taxonomy): domain Bacteria; phylum Actinomycetota; class Actinomycetes; order Streptosporangiales; family Streptosporangiaceae; genus Spirillospora; species Spirillospora montaniterrae. Next base: position 172,522 of record NZ_WBMR01000002.1, on the reverse strand, counting down.
CTCCGCCAGCCCGGTCCTGGCCCGCGCCGCCGCCCGCCGCTCGCCGTAGGGGAGCGTGTCGGTGAAGCCGAGCGGATCGGCGTCGGCGAGCTCGGGCTCGAACGCGACGGCCGACCCGTCGTCCAGCAGCATGGCGAGCCGTTCCGGGGCCGTGAGCGGCTGGTGCCGCCCGCACTCCGGGCAGACCCGCAGGTTGCGTTCGAGCGTCCGCCCGTACGTCACGCTCCGGCAGCCCGGGCAGCAGCGCCAGCCGGCCGCGGGGGAGCCCGTCCCCGCGGCCGGGGGACCGCCCGTCAGGGTGTCGGTCATGGTCGTCTCCGTCCTCCGCAGGGTCGTCCGTGCCGAGCCGGTCACTCAGCGTCCGGGCGGCCGCTCGAGGGCGGATCCAACGCCGATCGAGAGCCCGTTCGATGGTGCTCGTCCAGCGTGCTTCTAGGCCCGCTCTAGGCGGCCCGGTGATGCTTCGGGCCGTGACGGCGCCGGCCGGCCGCCCGCCGGTGGGGTGGGCGCGCCGGTCGCAGAGGGAGACGTTGTGCCAGGAATCAGCGAGCAGCGACCCCGCGGGCCGCGGCGGGTCGTGGTGACAGGCGTCGGGGTGGTCGCCCCGGGAGGCATCGGCACCAAGCAGTATTGGGAGCTGCTCACCTCCGGGACCACCGCCACCAGGACGATCTCACTGTTCGACGCGACGCCGTTCCGGTCCCGGATCGCGGCGGAATGCGACTTCGATCCGATCGCGGCCGGCCTCAGCCGGCGGGAGATCCGCCGGTGGGACCGGACGACCCAGTTCGCCGTCGTGGCGGCGCGGGAGGCGCTCGCCGACAGCGGCGCGGTCGGCGAGATGGACCCGCACCGGACGGGCGTGATGATCGGCACGGCCTGCGGGATGACCCAGAGCCTGGACCGTGAGTACGCCGTGGTCAGCGACCAGGGCGCAACGTGGCTGGTGGACGAGGAGCACGGGGTCCCCTACCTGTACGACTACTTCCTGCCGTCCTCGATGGCGACCGAGATCGCCTGGATGGCCGAGGCCGAGGGCCCGGTGGGCGTCGTCTCCACCGGCTGCACCTCGGGCATCGACGTGGTCGGGCACGCGGTGGACCTGGTGCGCGACGGCATGGCGGACGTGATGGTGGCGGGGGCGTCCGACGCCGCGATCTCGCCGATCACCGTCGCCTGCTTCGACGCGATCAAGGCGACCTCGCCGCGCAACGACGAGCCGGAGAGCGCGTCCCGGCCGTTCGACCGGACCCGCAACGGGTTCGTGCTGGGCGAGGGCGCGGCCGTCTTCGTGCTGGAGGAGTACGAGCACGCCAGGCGCCGCGGGGCGCACGTCTACGCCGAGATCACCGGGCACGCCTCGCGCTGCAACGCCTACAGCATGACCGGGCTGCGCTCGGACGGCAGGGAGATGGCCGACGCCATCGGCGCGGCCCTCGGGCAGGCCCGGCTGAACCCGGACGACATCGACTACGTCAACGCGCACGGGTCGGCGACCAAGCAGAACGACCGGCACGAGACGGCCGCGTTCAAGCTCAGCCTCGGGCCGCACGCCTACGACGTGCCGGTCAGCTCCATCAAGTCGATGATCGGGCACTCGCTCGGCGCCATCTGCTCCCTGGAGGTGGCGGCCTGCGCGCTCGCGATCGAGCACGCGGTGATCCCGCCGACCGCCAACCTCAACGAGCCCGACCCCGAGTGCGACCTGGACTTCGTGCCGCTGGTCGCGCGGGAGCGCGAGCTCGGCGCGGTGCTGAGCGTGGCGAGCGGCTTCGGCGGCTTCCAGAGCGCCATCGTGCTGACCGCGCCCGGGAGGAGGGCCGCATGAGCACGAGCACCCTCACCGGACGCGCCGGCGCCGGACCGGGCTCCGGGCCGGTCGTCGTCACCGGGCTCGGCGTCGCGGCGCCGAACGGCCTCGGCGCCGAGGAGTACTGGCGGGCGGCGCTGGCCGGCCGGAGCGGCATCGCGCCGATCACCCGGTTCGACCCGGCGGGCTACTCGGTGCGCATCGCCGGCCAGCTCGACATCGAGCCGAAGGAGCACCTGCCCGGCCGGCTGCTGCCGCAGACCGACCACATGACGCGGCTCGCGCTGATCGCGGCCGAGGAGGCGCTGGCGGACGCCGGGGCCGACCCGGAGGAGATGCCCGCCCACGCCGCGGGCGTGGTGACGGCGGCGTCCGGCGGCGGCTTCGAGTTCGGCCAGCGCGAGCTCGAGGCGCTCTGGAGCAAGGGCGGCAACCACGTCAGCGCCTACCAGTCCTTCGCCTGGTTCTACCCGGTCAACACCGGCCAGGTGTCGATCCGGCACGACCTGCGCGGGCCGGGGTCGGCGCTGGTCGCCGAGCAGGCGGGCGGGCTGGACGCGATCTCCAAGGCGGCCCGGAACGTGCGCGGCGGCACCGCGCTGATGCTGGCGGGCGGCGTCGACGGATCGCTGTGCCCGTGGTCGCTGGTGTGCATGACCAAGTCGGGCCGGCTCAGCACCGTCACCGACCCGGACCGCGCCTACCTGCCCTTCGACGCCGCCGCGTCGGGGCACGTGCCGGGCGAGGGCGGCGCCCTCCTCGTGCTGGAGGCGCGGGCGGCCGCGCGGGAGCGCGGCGCGCGCGTCCTCGGCGAGATCGCGGGGTACGCCGCGACCTTCGACCCCCGCCCCGGTTCCGGCCGCGAGCCCGGCCTGCGCCGCGCCATCGACCTGGCCTTCGCCGACGCGCGCGTCACCGCGGCCGACGTGGACGTGGTCTTCGCCGACGCCGTCGGCGTCCCCGACCTCGACCGGATCGAGGCCGCCGTGCTCGCCGCGGTCTTCGGGCCGCGCGGCGTCCCGGTCACCGCGCCGAAGTCGCTGACCGGCCGGCTGCTCGGCGGCGGCGCCCCGCTCGACGTGGCGAGCGCGCTGCTCGCCCTCCGGGACGGGGTGATCCCGCCGACCGCGGCGGCGGTGGACTGCGCCTACGCCGACGCGATCGACCTGGTGACCGGAGAACCCCGGGAGGCCGCTCTCGGCACCGCCCTGGTCGTCGCGCGCGGCTACGGCGGCTTCAACTCGGCGCTCGTCGTGCGCCGCTGATCGGACCCGCGACCCACAAGGAGGAGACACCATGCCCACCACCACGTTCACCATGGACGACCTCACCCGCCTGCTGCGCGAGTGCGCCGGGGAGGACGACTCCATCGACCTGGACGGCGACATCGCCGCGATCGCGTTCGAGGACCTCGGGTACGACTCGCTGGCCCTGTTCAACACCGTGAACCGGATCGAGCGCGACTACGGGATCCGGCTCTCCGACGAGATCGTCGCCGAGGTCAGGACGCCGGGCGAGCTGCTCGCCGAGATCGCGAAGCATCTCTGACCGGCATCGACGGGCACACTTCAGGAGGGCTGCGGCAATGTGCGGAATCGTCGGATGGGTCGACTACGCGCGCGACCTCACCAGCGAGCGCGCGACGGCGCGGGCGATGACGGACACGATGGCGTGCCGCGGGCCGGACGCGGAGGGGCTGTGGACGTCTCCGCACGCCGTGCTGGGCCACCGCAGGCTCGCGGTCATCGACCTCGAGGGCGGGCGCCAGCCGATGGCGGCGGAGGCGGACGGCCGCACGCAGGCGGTGATCACGTTCTGCGGCGAGGTCTACAACTTCCGCGAGCTGCGGACCGAGCTCGGCGGCCGCGGCCACGTGTTCAGGACGGCCAGCGACACCGAGGTGGTGCTGCGCGCCTACCTGGAGTGGGGCGCGGCGTTCGCGGACCGCCTGAACGGCATGTTCGCCATCGGGGTGTGGGATCCGCGCTCGGAGGAACTGCTGCTCGTGCGGGACCGGATGGGCGTCAAGCCCCTCTACTACCTGGTCACGCCGGACGGGATCCTGTTCGGCTCCGAGCCGAAGGCGATCCTGGCCAACCCGATGGCGCCGCGGCGGGTCGACGCCGACGGCCTGCGCGAGATCCTCGACATGGTCAAGACCCCGGAGGCGGCGGTCTTCTCCGGCATGCGCGAGGTGCGGCCCGGGCAGCTGGTCCGGCTGAACCGCGGCGGCCTGGCCAAGCACCGCTACTGGACGCTGGAGGCCCGCGAGCACACCGACGACCGCGAGACCACGATCGCCACGGTCCGCGGCCTGCTGGAGGACATCGTCGCCCGCCAGCTGATCTCCGACGTGCCGCTGTGCACGCTGCTGTCGGGCGGGCTCGACTCGTCCGCGGTGACCGCGCTCGCGGCGCGGACGCTCGCCGCGCAGGGGGACGGCCCGGTGCACTCGTTCTCGGTCGACTTCGACGCCGCCCAGCGGGACTTCCAGCCCGACGCGGTGCGCGGCGCCGCCGACGCGCCGTTCGTCCGGGAGCTGGTCGCGCACGCCGGCACCGACCACACCGAGGTGCTGCTGGACAGCGGCGACCTCGCCGCCCCCGGCGTGCGGGACGCCGTCCTGCGGGCGGTCGATCAGCCGCCCGCGTTCTGGGGCGACATGTGGCCGTCCCTGTACCTGCTGTTCCGTGCCGTCCGGCAGCGCTCTACGGTCGCGCTGTCGGGGGAGGCGGCGGACGAGCTGTTCGGCGGGTACCGCTGGTTCCGCAACCCGGGCGCGATTCGGGCGGGGACCTTCCCGTGGCTGACGTCCGGCTCGGCCCGCTACTTCGGCGGGCTCGGCCTTTTCGACGCCGGGCTGAAGGAGAAGCTCGACATCCCCGGCCACCGGCAGGAGCGGTACGCCGACGCCATCGCCGAGGTTCCCGTCCTGCCCGGCGAGGACGCCGCCGAACGCCGCATGCGGGAGATGACCTACCTCAACCTCACCCGCTTCGTGCAGACGCTGCTGGACCGCAAGGACCGGATGAGCATGGCGGTCGGTCTGGAGGTCAGGGTCCCGTTCTGCGACCACCGGCTCGTGGAGTACGTGTTCAACGCGCCGTGGCAGCTGAAGTCGTTCGACGGCCGAGAGAAGAGCCTGCTGCGCGCGGCGGTCGCCGACCTGCTGCCGCGCGGCGTCCTCGAACGGGTCAAGACCCCCTACCCGGCCACGCAGGACCCGGCGTACGAGCGGGCGCTGCGCGTGGAGCTCGCCGACCTCGCCGCCGACCCGAACGCGCCGGTGCTGCCGCTGCTGGACGGCGAGAAGGTGCGGCGGCTGGCGGACCGGCCGCTCGGCGAGGTCAGCCGGCCCTACGACCGCGGCGGGCTCGAGCTGGCGCTCTGGTTCAACCGCTGGCTGACCTCGTACGGCATCACGCTCGACCTGTGACCACCACCGAAAGGGACACCCATGGCACCGACCGACGGCGCACCGCTCGACCGGCAGGCGGTCGCGCGGCTGAACACGGCCTACGCGCAGTCGAGGATCCTGCATTCCGCCGTCCAGGTCGGCCTGTTCGAGCTCCTGGAGCGGGAACCGGCGACCCTCGCGGTGATCTGCGAAAGGCTGGACCTGAACCCCGCCCTCACCGGTGACTTCCTGAACGCCCTGGTCGCGCTCGGGCTGCTGGAGCGGGCGGGCGGGGGACGCTACGGCAACTCGGCTTCCGCCAGCCGTTTCCTGGTGCCCGGCGGAGACATCTACATGGGCGCACGGGTCCGGACGACGGCCGAGAAGCACTATCACCTGTGGGGCAGGCTGACCGAGGCCCTGGTGGACGGGCTGCCCAAGTCCGGGGGCGGGGCGGGCTCGTTCGACACCCTTTACGACGACCCCGAGCGCGCGCGCGGCTTCCTCAAGCACATGGACGCCAACAACGCGCTCGTCGCCCCGCAGCTCGCCGACGCCGTCGACTGGGCCGCCTACGGCTCGTTCATCGACGTGGGCGGTGCCCGCGGCAACGTGGCGGGCACCCTGGTCAAGGCGCACCCGCACCTGTCCGGCGGCGTGTTCGAGCTGCCGAAGGCCGAGCCGTTCTTCCACGAGCTGATGGACGAGCTGGGACTGACCGGCAAGGTCGACTTCCATCCGGGCGACTTCTTCACCGACCCGCTCCCGGCGGCCGACGTGCTGGTGTTCGGGCACGTGCTGCACGACTGGTCGGTCGAACGGCGCCGCATGCTCCTCGGGCGGGCCTTCGAGTCGCTCGCCCCGGGCGGGGCCATCGTGGTCTACGACCAGATGCTCGACGGGGACGACCCCGACCTGGCGAGCCTCATCGGCAGCCTGAACGTCGGCCTGATGCTGGGCGGCTCGGAGTACACGGCCGAGGAGTGCCGCGGCTGGGCCGAGGAGGCGGGCTTCCGCGTCCAGTACGCCGAGCGCCTCCCCAAGGGCAACGACACCGTCCTCTACGCGACCAAGGACTGATCCAGGCGAGGAGGGAGCCCGGACCTCCTGACCGCTCATCGCGGCAGGAGGTCCGGGCTTCTTCGCGTCGTTGGGAGTGGGGCGAAGGACGGGCCGCCGGCCGTCAGGGCAGGGCGTCGAGGGCGTCCAGCGCGGCGGTCCAGAACTCCCACGTGCCCTCGGCCGTGGACGGCAGCATCGGGATCACGGTGCTGCGGCCCGAGCGCACGGCCGGATGCCTGCGCGCCGGAGTGGACAGGCGCCTCCCGGGGCCGACCTCCACGAGGGTGAAGTCGCCCTCGGCGAGCAGGGCCTCCAGCGCGGGCCAGAAGAGCACCGCGCCGGCGACCTGCCCGGCCCAGAAGCCGGGGTCGGTCGCCTCGTCCGGCCGGACGGCCCGCGCGGTCCTGGTGGACTGGATCCGCAGGGAGGGCCGCCGGAGCTCCTCCTTCGCGAACGCGGCGGTGAAGACCTCGGCTGCCTCGGCCATCGCCGGCGAGTGGAAGGCCTGGAGCGCCGGAACCCGCCGGCCCGGGGTGCCCGCGTCCTCCAGCGCTCGCTCCACCTCGCCGAGGCGCGGCTCCGGACCCGCCAGCACGGTCTGGCGCGGCGCGTTGACCGCACCGACCACCACGCCGCCGGGACGGCCGGGCGGATCGACGAAGCGGGTCAGCTCCTCGGGCGTGGCTCCGACCGCGAGCATGCCGCCCGAGGGGGAGCCGTCCAGGGCCAGCGACCGGGCCTCCATCAGGCGCGCGGCCGCGGGCAGGTCGAAGACCCCGGCGAACGCGGCCGCGGCGAGCTCCCCGATGCTGTGCCCCAGCAGGACGCCGGGGCGGACGCCGCGCGTTTCGAGCGTCCGCGCCAGGGCGTATCCGAGGATGAACAGCAGCGGCTGGGCACGGCGCCCCTCGTCGAGCGGCACCGCCGGATCGTCGGTGAGCCAGTCGTCGCGCAGCCGCTTCCCCTCGCCGTCGAGCAGCTCGAAGAACTCTTCCAGGATCTCGGTGAACACGGGCTCGCGGCCGAACAGCTCGCGCGCCATGCCCGGGTGCTGCGCGCCCTGCCCGGGGAACAGGAACACGATCTCGCTCATCGCCCGCCGTCCGTCAGGGCCGCGCCGCCGGCGTACCGCTCGCGCATCTGGCGGCGGAGCGGCTTGCCGGTGGCCGACCGCGGGATCGCCTCGACCAGGTCGACGTACTTCAGGTGCTCGTAGTACGGGCATCGTTCGGCCACGAACCCGGCCAGCTCGGCGACGTCCACGCCGTCGCGCGCGGGCACGACGATCGCGTGGGCGACGGCGCCGCTCACCTCGTCCGGATGGTCGAACACCAGGCATTCGGCGACCCCGTCATGGCCGAGCAGGACCCGTTCGATCTCGGTCGGCGACACCAGCCAGTTGTCGCACTTGAAGACGTCCTTCACCCGGTCGAGGACGAACAGGTGGCCGTCGGCGTCGATCCGGCCGATGTCGCCGGTGGAGAACCAGCCCTCGGCATCGGTGACCTCGGCCGCCGGCCGGTCGTGGTAGCCCTTCATCAGCTGGGGGCCGCGCACCTGGATCTCGCCCTCGGCGCCGACAGGCTGGACCTGCCGCGTGTCCAGGTGAACGACGCGGCAGTCGGTGCCGGCCACCGGCGGGCCCGAGGAGCGGATCTTCGGGTCGTCCAGGTTCTCGAAGTGGGTGGACGGCGAGGTCTCCTGCAGGCCATAGCCCTGCACCACCGGGACGCCGAACCGCTCGGCGAGCGCCCGCGTCGTCGGCGGCGGCAGCGCCGACCCACCGCACAGGACCGTGCGCAGCGTGGGGACGCCCAGCTCGGCCAGGCGCGGGTGCGCGCCCAGCTTGATCAGCCGCATCGGAAGGCTGTAGAAGTGCGTCGCCTCGTGCTCGGCGGCGACCCCGACGGCGTCCGCCGGGTCGGGTTCGGCGCAGAGCACGAGCGTGGTCGCCGCGGTGACGGCCATCGTCAGGTGCATCAGATGGAACGACGGCAGGTAGTTGAACAGCACCGCCGACTCGTCCACCCGGTGCGCGTGCGCGCTCTGGGCCGCGTTCACGGTGATGTTGCGATGCGTGAGCAGCACCGCCTTCGCCGGTCCCGTGGTGCCGCTGGTGAACTGGAGGCACGCGACCTCGTCCACGTCGGTGGTCTCGGGGCGGGGGAGCGGCAACTCCGGGGCCTGGTCGATCAGGTCGTCCAGCACGGGGACGCCGGGCAGATCGTCGGCGGCGTGGGTGAGGACCACGGTCTCGAGGTCGGGCAGCCGGTCTCGGATCTTCTCCAGATACCGGTACATCACGGGCGAGACGATCGCCGCGCGCGCGTCCGCCAGGCCGAGCACGTGCGCCAGACCGTCCTCGCGCAGCAGCGGGTTGACCAGCGCCGGAACGTTCCCGGACCGCAGGATCCCGAAGAAGGCCACCGGGAACGCCGGCTCCAGGGCGAGGGCGAGCGCGACCCGGGCGGGCCGCTCGCCGAGCAGGGTCTTCAGCGCGCGGGCGCAGCGTTCGGCCGCCGCCTCCAACTCCGCGTAGGTCAGATCGCCGGACAGCGCACCGGTGAACCCGGGGGAGCACAGCGCGATGCGGCCGGGACGGCGCTCCGCTGCGCGCCGCAGCAGGTCGTCGATGCGGGGGCCGCCGAGCAGGTCGCCGAGCACCTCCAGCGGAGGCCCGGACACCAGGCTGCTCGCCCGGACGCCGAGATCGGGTGCGGCCATGGTCAGGACCCCTGGAGGTCGTCGCGGCTCACCGACCGGTGCTTCACCTGGAGCCGCCCGCCGACGCGGACGAGCACGTCGTCGCAGGTCGTGCTGAGGTGGACGGCCGTCGGCCCGCCCTTGGGCGTGCGCAGGACCAGCGCGTAGGTGCGGGCCTCGACGGACCCGTCCGGCCGCTCGTTCACCTCCAGCATCCCGAGCCAGTGCCGGGTCCGCACGCCCTCCTCGGCCAGCCGGGCGCCGGCCTTGCGCGAGGCCGCCTCGATCTCCTCCCGGCCCCGCTGCGGCTCCGGATGCGCGTTGGCGGTGAAGACCCCGTCCTCGGTGAAGGTCTCGGCCCACGCGCGATGCTCGCCCTGGTCGAGGTGGCGCATCTGGCGGCCGTAGAAATGCTGGACCTCCTGGTACAGCGATGGCGACATGGCTCTCCCTCTCCGATGGGTGTGTACGCAGGCGAGGGTCGTTCCCGCTCCTCGAACCCGGTTGGAGGCCGCGTCGAGACCCCCAGCTCCAGCCGCTCTCCGACGAGAATCGAGGGCCCGCGCCCAGGCTGTCGGCATCGCGAAGGGCCCGCCGTGGAGGGCGGGCGCCACTGTCGAACCACCGGAGGAGCTGGCGATGACCACAGGCGAGGGCACGATCACCGGGGTCGCGCTGGTCACCGGCGCGACGAGCGGGATCGGCCGGGCCGTGACCGAGCGGCTGGCCGAGCGCGGCATGCAGGTCTTCATCTGCGCGCGCACCGCCGAGGACGTGATCTCGACCGTCAAGGAGCTGCGCGACCGGGAGCTGGCGGTGGACGGGCTGGACGCCGACGTCCGCTCCGCCCGCTCGGTGCGGCGGCTGGTCGGCGCGGCGGTCGACCGGTTCGGGCCGATCCGGGTGCTGGTCAACAACGCCGGCCGCAGCGGCGGCGGCCCCACGGCGAAGATCACCGACGAGCTGTGGGACGACGTGATCGACACCAACCTCACCAGCGTCTTCCGCGTCACCCGGGAGGTCCTGTCCAACGGCGGGCTGATGGACGCCGGCGGCGCGGGCCGGATCATCAGCATCGCCTCCACGGGCGGCAAGCAGGGCGTCCCGCTCGGCGCGCCCTACTCGGCCTCCAAGGGCGGCGTGATCGCCTTCAGCAAGGCGCTGGCCAAAGAGCTGGCCCCGAGCGGCGTGACCGTCAACACGGTCTGCCCGGGCTACGTCGAGACCCCGATGGCGGTGCGCATCCGCGAGGCGTACGCGTCGACCTGGAACAGCACCCCGGAGGCGGTCCTGGAGCAGTTCGAGGCCAAGATCCCGCTGGGCCGCTACTCCACTCCCGAGGAGGTGGCGGGCCTGGTCGGCTACCTGGCGACCGACACCGCCGCGTCGATCACCGCGCAGGCGCTCAACGTCTGCGGCGGCCTCGGCATCTTCTGACGGCAGCCGATGGCGGCTCTGCCGGCATCCCCGACCTCATCTACCGAAGGACGGTTTGCAGTGCCCCCGAAAGGACGCCACACGACCTCGCACGAGGTCGACATCAAGGCCCCCGCGGAGCTGGTGTACCGGATCGTCGCCGACGCCGCCGGCTGGCCGCAGCGCTTCGTCCCGACCGTTCACGTCGAGCGCACCGGCCTCGGCGCCGGCGCCGAGCGGCTGGAGATCTGGGCCACCGGGAACGGCGAGGTGAAGCACTGGACCTCCCGGCGGGAGCTCGACCCCGCCGCGCGCCGCGTGGAGTTCAGGCAGGAGGTCTCCTCGCCGCCGGTCGCGGCGATGGGCGGCACCTGGATCGTGTCGCAGGAGCCGAACGGGGTGACCCGGCTGGTGCTGGAACACGACTTCGAGGCCGTGGACGACGACCCCCAGGGCGTCGAGTGGATCACCAAGGCGACCGACCGCAACTCCACCACCGAGCTCGGCAACATCAAGGCGCTCGCCGAGGGCTGGGACCGGCTGGCCGACCTGACCTTCTCCTTCGAGGACTCCGTGGTGGTGGACGGGACGCCCGAGGAGGTCTACGACTTCCTCTACCGCGCCGATCTCTGGCCGGAGCGGCTGCCGCACGTGGCGAGCATGAAGTTCGCCGAGGGGGAGCCCGGCGTCCAGGAAATGGCGATGGAGACCCGGACCAAGGACGGGTCCACGCACACCACCGAGTCGGTGCGGGTCTGCTTCCCGACCGGGCGCATCGTCTACAAGCAGCTGGTGCCGCCGTCGCTCATGACCGCCCACCTGGGCGAGTGGACCTTCACCGCCGAGGGCGAGGGGCGGGTGCGCGCCACGTCGCGGCACACCGTGACCGTCAAGGAGGACGCGATCACCACCGTGCTCGGCGAGGGCGCGACGGTCGAGACCGCCAAGGAGTTCATCCGCAAGGCCGCGGGGGGCAACAGCGTGGCCACGCTGAACCTGGCCAAGGAGTTCGTCGAGGCCCGCACCGGTGAGGCCCGCACCAGTGAGGCCCGCACAGGTGAGGCCCGCAATGGCTGAGCCCGAGGTCCTGGTCGTCGGCGCCGGCCCGGTCGGCCTCACGGTCGCGTACGAGCTGGCGCGGCGCGGCATCGCGATCCGCGTGGTCGACAAGGCCGAGGGGCCCGCGACCAGCAGCCGCGCGCTGGCCACGCACGCCCGCACCCTGGAGATCCTGTTCCAGATGGGCCTGGTGGACCGGCTGCTGCCGCTCGGCCAGAAGGTCGAGCACTTCTCGATCCACCAGCGGGGCCGCTGCCTGCTGGCGTTCGACACCAACTACACCAAGATGCCGACGCGCTTCCCGTTCAGCCTCATGGTGGACCAGGTCCGCACCGAGGGCATGCTCCGGGAGGCGCTGTCCGAGCAGGGCGTCGAGGTCGAGTGGGGCGTCGCGCTGGACCGCTTCGACGCCGATGAGGACGGCGTCCTCGCCGAGCTCCGGCACGCGGACGGCGGGACGGAGAAGGTCGCGGTGCCCTGGCTGGTCGGCACCGACGGCGGCAAGAGCACCGTGCGCAAGGCGCTCGACCTGAGGCTGCTCGGCGACACCACCGAGACGTGGCTGAACGCGGACGTCGTCATCACCGGCTCCGACCTGCCGCGCGACAGCAACCACCTGCTGCACACCGGCGGCGGCTCGCTGCTGCTGGTGCCGTTCCCCGACCCGGGCAAGTGGCGGGTCGTGGACACCCTCGACATCGAGGGGGCGGACGACCCGGAGGTCATCCGGACCCGGCTCGAGAACAAGATCTCCCGCGCGCTGCGCCGCCGGGTGAAGGTCGCCGATCCGACCTGGATCTCGGTGTTCACCGTGCAGCAGCGGATGATCCAGCGGATGCGGGTCGGCCGCTGCTTCGTCGCGGGCGACGCCGCCCACGTGCACAGCCCGGCGTCCGGCCAGGGCATGAACACCGGCATCCAGGACGGCTACAACCTGGCGTGGAAGCTCGCCGACGTGGTGCGCGGGCACGCGGGCGACGCGCTGCTGGACACCTACGGAGCCGAGCGCGTCCCGATCGGCGAGGTGCTGCTCGGCTCGACCGAGAAGGCCACGGCACTGGTCAAGCTCCGCAACGCCGCGCTGCCGGTGGTGCTGCCGGTCGGGCTCGGTCTGCTGAACGCGCTGAAGCCGGTGAAGCGCAAGGTGGAGGGCAAGGTCATCCGCGGGTTCTGCGGGCTGCCGCTGAACTACGCCGACAGCCCGCTCACCACGTGCGACCCCGGCTACGAGAAGGCCGGGATCAAGCCGGGCCACCGGGTGGCCTGCGACGGCGCGAGCGAGCGGGCGTCCGCCGGCTGGCGCGCGATGTGCACCGAGCTGACCGACCGCAGGTGGAGCCTGCTGGGCTTCGCGGGCGACGGGTCCCCGGCGGACCTCGGCGCGATGCTCGGCCGGGTGGAGGAGCGGCACGGCGCGGCCGTGTCCGTCCGCACCGTCGTCCGCGAGGCCGGCGACCGGACGGGGCCGGGCCCGATGGCCGACCCCGGCGGGCGGCTCGCCGCCGGGCTGGGACTGCGGCCCGGCGACTACGCGCTGGTCAGGCCGGACGGCTACCTGGCGGCCAAGGGCCGGATCGTGAGCGCGGAGCAGCTGCTGTCGGTCCTCGCGGGCGCGCACCTGATCCCGAGCCTCGAGCCCGCCGACACGCGATCGCAGAGCGGAGAGTAGGCATGCGCGTCATCGATCTGTCGTCCTCGGTGGACGCCTCCGGCTGGGAGCCGAACGAGGTCGTGCACGAGGTCATGTCGGCCGTCGAGGGCGCCGAGCACATGGCGACCCGGATGCGGGAGAACTGGGGCGTCGACTTCGACCCGTCGGTGCTCCCCGGCGGCGAGCTGCTCACCCTCGACACCATCACGCTCACCACGCACACGGGCACGCACGTGGACGCGCCGTCGCACTACGGGACGCCCGCGGGCGGCGGGACGGCGCGGCACATCGACGAGATGCCGCTGGACTGGTTCCTGCGGCCCGGGATGGTGCTCGACCTCACCGGCGCGCCGGTCGGCCAGATCGGCGCGGACCGGCTCCGCCGCGAGTTCGACCGGATCGGCCGCACGCCGGAGCCGATGGACATCGTGCTGCTGAACACCGGCGCGGACCGGCTGGCCGGGTCGCCGAAGTACTTCACCGACTTCCCCGGACTGGACGGGCCCGCGACCGAGCTGCTGCTCGACCTCGGCGTCCGCGTCATCGGGACCGACGCGTTCAGCCTGGACGCACCGTTCGGGTACATGATCGAGGCCTACCGGCGGACCGGCGACACGGCGGTGCTCTGGCCCGCCCACTTCGCCGGGCGCTCCCGCGAGTACTGCCAGATCGAGCGGCTCAGCAACCTGGACGCGCTGCCGCCGACCGGCTTCACCGTCTCCTGCCTGCCGGTGAAGATCAGGGGCGCGGGCGCCGGCTGGACCCGCGCGGCGGCGCTGATCGAGGACGGCACCGAGGGCGGCGCGTCATGACGGGCGCCGCGTTCACCCGCAAGGACCTGGTGGAGACCGCCCAGGCGTTCAAGCGGACCGCGCTGCTGCGCGCGGCGGTCGAGCTCAAGGTGTTCGACGCGCTCGCCGGCGGGCCGCGGGACGCGGCGGCCGTGGCGGCCGCGGTCGGCGCCGATCCGCGCGGCGTCCGCGTGCTGCTCGGCGCGCTGGCCGCCGTGGGCCTGCTCGGCTCGGACGGCACGGCGTTCAGCCTCCCCGAGGGCGGCGACCGGCTGCTGGTGAGCGCCAGCCCGGACTACGCCGCGGACTCCGTGCGGCTGCTCGCCGGGGACGCGGAGTGGGCGGCGCTCGCCGACCTCGCCGGGGCCGTGCGCGGCGGCGGCACGCTGCTGGAGCACGGGGCGGACTCGCCCGCCTTCGCCTACTGGCGGGACTTCGCGGGCCAGACCACCTTCGTCGCCGAGGCCGCGGCCAAGGCGTTCGTCGAGGCCGTGCTGGACGCCGGGCCCGGCGAAAGCCCGCGCGTGCTGGACGTCGGGTGCGGACACGCCCTGTTCGGGCTCCGGCTCGCCGAGCGGATCCCGGGGGCGCGGGTCTGGGCTCAGGACGGCGAGTCCGTCCTGGAACTGGCCCGCGAACGTGCCGCGAGCATGGGCCTGGCCGACCGGGTGACCTACCTGCCGGGCGACGCCTTCGACGTGCCGCTCGGCGGACCGTATGACGTCGTCGTCGCGGCGAACCTGCTGCCGCTGTTCCCGCCGGAGCGCTGCGTGCGCCTGCTCCGCAGGCTCGCCGAGGCGACCGCGCCCGGCGGCCGCGTCGTCACCGTGGGCTTCACCACCGGGGAACGGCCGCCCGCCGCCGAGCACGCGGCGCACATGCTGTCGCTGATGCTGCTCGCCTGGACGCCGGGAGGCGAGGCCCACTCCGTGGCGGCCTACCGGCGGATGTTCGGCGAAGCGGGGTTCGCCGGCGTCGAGGTGCGGCCGGTGGGCGAGGCCCCGCTCCATCTCGTCGTGGCCGAGAAACGCTGAGGAGGACGATCACCATGCAGTTCGCCCCGCTCGGGAGCAGTGGGCTCGTCGTGAGCAGGATCGCCTACGGCAACTCCCTCACGCACGGCGACCAGGTGGATGACGAGACCGCGGCCCTCTGCCTGAAGACGGCCCTGGACGCGGGCGTGAACTTCCTGGACACCGCGGACGTGTACGCGGCGGGCCGGGCCGAGGAGGTCCTCGGCCGGCTGATCGCGGGCCTGCGCCGCGAGGACCTGGTGATCGCCACCAAGGTCGGCCGGTCCAAGCGGCCCGGGCCGAACGAGGGCCGGCTGTCGCGCAAGCACGTCATGGAGTCGATCAACGCGTCCCTGCGCCGTCTCGGGACCGACTACGTCGACCTCTACCAGGCGCACCGCTACGACGCGCAGACGCCGCTCAGGGAGACGATGCAGGCGTTCGCCGACCTGGTGCGGGCGGGCAAGGTTCTCTACGTCGGGGTGTCGGAGTGGCCCGCCGGGCCGATCCGCGAGGCCGCCGCGCTCGCCGCCGAGCTCGGGGTCCCGCTCGTGTCGAACCAGCCGCAGTACTCGCTGCTGTGGCGCGTCATCGAAGAGGAGGTGATCCCCGCCTGCGACGAGCTCGGCGTCTCCCAGGTGGCCTGGGCTCCGCTGGCCGGAGGGGTGCTCACCGGCAAGTACGCGCCCGGGGGCGCCGCACCGGACGGGACCCGCGCCGCGAGCAAGGGCGGCGCCATGTCGATCGGGCGGTGGGACTACCTGAACGACATCGTGCTGACGGCGGTGCGCCGGCTCGCGCCGATCGCGGCCGAGGCCGGGCTCACGCTGCCCCGGCTCGCGCTGGCGTGGGTGCTGCGCAACCCGTCGGTCGCCTCGGCCGTCGTCGGGGCCTCCCGCCCCGAGCAGCTGACCGAGACCCTCGCCGCCGTGGACGAGGTCCTGGGCGACGACCTGGTCGAGCGGATCGAGGCAGCGGTCGAACCCGCGGTCCGGCGCGACCCGAGGCTGACCGAGGACCCGCTGGGCCCCGCCTCCCGGCTCACCCGTTCCGAGGAGGAGGCGTCATGATCGAGCTGTCCCACGAGACCACCGTCGCGGCCGCCCCGGACGCGGTGTACGAGCTGGTCGCCGATGTCGTGGCCGCGCCCCGCTACTTCCCGCCGCACCTGCACGCGGAGATCCTCGCCGTCGAGGGCGGCCGGGACCTGGTGGAGCGCTGGGTGCTGGACGGCGGCTCGGTCCGCAGCTGGCGGTTCCACCGGGAGGCGGACGAGGCGGCGCGCCGCATCGTCTTCGAGCACGCGCCGCCCCGGCCGCCGCTCAAGCGCCTGCGCGGTGAGTGGACGTTCGAGGAGAAGGGGGCGGGCACGTTCGTCCGCGTGCGCCACACGCTGGAGGCGCCCGCCGACGCCGCCGCGGTCGCCGGGCGGATCGGCGCGGACCTGGACGAGAAGGTGCCGATGCAGTTGCGGCACCTGGCGAAGCTGGCGGCGGGGATCGAGGGGCTGCGCGCGCGGACGGTCGACCGCACGGTCGAGGTACGGACCGACGCCCCCCGGCCGGCGGTGTACGCCGCTCTGCTGGACGGCGCGACGAGCGACGAGCGGACCTGGGCGCGGGCCTGCCTTCCCGAGCACACGCTCGCCTACAAGTCGCGCAAGACCCCGGAGGACGCGCACTCGCTGACGGGCACCTACCGCCTGACGGACGGCAGGGTGATCGCGTCCCGTGCGGTCGTCCTCGCGGACGGTGCCGATCTCGAGGCGGCGCGGGCCCGGCTGGCGGACGAACTCGACCGGGAACTGGCGTCATTGCCCGGGCGTTGAAGGCCGTCCACGGGGCGCGCCGGCGGGCGGCGAGTCGGAACGTTCCCGACTCGCCCCGCCGGCCGGGCCGCGGCGGGTTCGCGGCGGCCAGGCGTTTTATATCTGACGCAATTCCTGACACATGGAAAGCGCCGGACGCGGGGCCGGCGCAAAAACGTGAAGATTCAACTTGTTGCCGCCCTATTCGAATCGTGGCCGAGTTTCCGTCGCTCTCGCGTTGCTTACTCGGGCGGGTCGCAGCAGGACGTTCTCATCACACTCTGCAGCGCACGATGTGCAGGACGTCATTCCTGTCATTTGTTCTGTCCGCTACCGGCCATCTCGCCGAGTGGGCTTGCGCTATGATCAACTTTATCTTGTGATCTCGGGGCTGAATCGGCGGGGGGTAATCGCCTTGTGGGCTCTTGAAAATCGTATCGCGATACTCCTGGTCGACGCTCGGACGCTTTTCCGCGAGGCACTCGCCCAGGTGCTTCTCATGGAAGGCGATTTCGCCGTGGTCGGTGAGGCCGGGGACCTGGCCACGGCCCTGGCCATCGTGCTCTCGGTACACCCGGAGGTGATCCTCGTCGACGCGGAGCTGCCCGTCGACGAGGTCGCCGACCGGGTGCGCCGGCTGAGGCAGGCGTCGCCCAGAAGCAGGATCATCCTGCTCTCGATGAATGACAATCCACGTTTCGTGCAACACGCATTGTCCTTGGACATCAATGGATATCTGCCCAAGGACACCAATCGCCATGAGCTTGCGAGCGCGATCCGCGGCGTCTACGGCAACGAAAGCAAGATGGTGCTGTCGGTCTCGGCCGACTGCCTGCTGAGCGCCGGGGAGCCCGAGGACGGGCCCCTGTCGCCGCGCGAACGCGAGGTGCTGGAGTTCGTGGCGCAGGGCCTCAGTAACGCCCAGATAGCCTCGCGGCTCTCCATCGTCGAGGGCACCGTCAAGCGCCATCTGCGCAACATCTTCAGCAAGCTCGGGGCCCAGTCGCGGATCGACGCGGTCAACAAGGCGACGGCCGCGGGGCTCATCTCCGGCACCCGGGGCGAGCCCGCCGAGCGCCGGCTCGGCGCGGCGGGCGGGGTCGGCGTGGCACGGTCCACGTCCGTCCTGAGACCGCCTCGGGCGGGCTGACCCGGAGCCCTGCACGCGAGGGCGGAGGCCTGCACGGGATGTCCGTCCCGTGCAGGCCTCCTCTCGTTCGTCCGGGGGCCGGTCAGGCGGCCAGCTCCTCGAGGGCGGGGATCAGCGCGGCGGGGGTGGGCATGCCGCGGGCCGCGACGCCGAGCCGGTGTGCGGCCTCGGCATGGCCGGAGCCCGCGAGCAGTGCGCGGAGCCGCTCGGCGATGACCTTCGGATCGTCCTGGTCCTTCGCGGTGTCGAGCGCCAGCGCGGCACCGGTCGCCACGAGCCGCCTCGCGGTCGCGAACTGGTCGATGATCTGCGGCAGCACCAGCTGCCGCACGCCCGCGTGGCACGCCGTGAGCGAGGTCCCCGAGCCCCCGTGATGGACGATGGCGTCGCAGCCTTCGAGGAAGCCGGTGAGCGGCGTCGGCGCGACGACCCTGACGTTCGCGGGAGTCTCTCCCAGCTCGGCGTGGTGGCCGGCGGCCGCGGTGACGATCGCCTCGACCTCGGGCAGCGTCGCGAGGGCCGCGATGATGTTCTTCAGCAGCGGCATCCCATTGAGCGCCAGCGTCTGGTTGCCGAGGCTCACGCACACGCGATGAGCGCGCCCCTTCGGCTCGTGGACCCAGTCCGGCAGCGGGCCGGTGCCGTTGTAGGGGACGGGCCGGATCGGCTGCGCGCCGGGAAGGTTGGGCAGCTGGAGGCCCGGCGGGCAGGGATCGAGGATGAGGTCGGGATCGGGCAGGCCGCCGCCCAGCCCCAGGCGCTCGCACATCGGTCCCATGAAGAGCCCGACCAGCCGTTCGCCCGCGCCGGTGTAGGGGTCGACGCCCCAGCGGAACTGGAGCGACGCGACCCCCAGGACGGCGCCGATCACCCGTCCGGAGAACTCCATCTGCTCCGACACCACCAGGTTCGGCCGGTACGCCCGGGCGAGCTCCAGATAGTCGTCGAGGTAGTAGGAGACATGGTTGCGCCAGACCTGAGGGGTGCTGTTCAGCTGGTCCGGCGTGGGCTGCCCGAACTCCTGCAACGGCCGCCGGCCGGGACGCAGCCCGGCCTTGAAGAGGTCGACGGCGTGGAAGCGGTCGCCGAAGACGGCGGTGGTCAGGCCGGCGGCGTGGGCGGCGTCGGTGACGTCGGGCTGCCCGGCGACCACGACGTCGTGGCCCGCCCCGCGCAGCGCCCAGGCCAGCGGCACCATCGGCGTGAAGTGGGTGGACAGCGGCGTGCTCAGCATCAGGACGCGCATCGACGCTCCTCGTCATGGCGGTCGGTCGCCTGGCCGTCGGTCGCGTGGCGGCCGGTCGCCGCGAGCGCTTCGAGCCGCGGCACGACCTGCGCGGGGGAGGGCATCGCGTCGGCGGCGGCCTTCAGCTCGGCCGCCGCCGCGGCCCAGGAGGGCTCGGTGAGAAGCTCCCTGAGATGCCCGGCCACGACGCCCGGGTCGTCCTGCCCGGCCGCGGACTCGACCGCGATCGCCGCACCGCTGTCGGCCAGCCGCAGCGCGTTCGGGAACTGGTCGACCATCTGCGGCAGCACCAGCTGCGGTACGCCCATCGCGGTCGCGGTCAGCGAGCTGCCGGCGCCGCCGTGGTGGACGACGGCGTCGCAGGTGTGCAGGAACTGGTTGAGCGGCGTCGGCGGCACGACCTTGACCTGGTCCGGCACCTCCGCCGGCTCCGGGTGGAACTCGGTGGCGGCGGTGACGATCGCCTCGACGTCGGGCAGGCGGGCGATGCCGGCGATGATGTTCTTCAGCAGCGGCATCCCGTTCAGGGCGATGGTCTGGTTGCCGAGGCTCACGCAGACGCGGTGCTCCCGGATGCGCGGCCGGAGGGCCCAGCCCGGCAGCGGCCCCGACCCGTTCGACGGGACGGGCCGGATGGGCAGCCCCTCGGGCAGGCCGGGCACCTGCAGCTTCGGCGGGCAGGGATCCAGGATCAGGTCGGGCTCGGGCAGCCCGTCCTCCAGCCCGAGCCGCGTCGAGGCGCCGTGCAGGAACGCCCGCACCGAGCCGGCCGTGGGGCCGCTGAGCGGGTCGATGAACCAGCGGTGCGCCACCACGGGCACGCCGAGCACGCCACCGATCATGCGGCCGGCGAACTCCATCTGCTCGGTGACGATGAGATCAGGACGCCAGTCCCGGGCGAACTCCAGATACCGGGGCACCAGGTAGCGGGCGTGGATCTCCCACATCCGCGAGGTCGACGCCAGCAGCTCGGGCGTCGGCGGCCCCATCAGCTCCAGCGGCCGCTTCCCGGCGGGCAGCTTGCGGCTGAAGATGTCGGACGCGTGGAAACGCTCGCCGATCACGACCGTGGGCAGGCCGGCGGCGTGGGCGGCGTCGGTGACGTCGGGCTGCCCGGCGACCGCGACGTCGTGGCCCGCCCCGCGCAGCGCCCAGGCCAGCGGCACCATCGGCGTGAAGTGGGTGGGGAACGGCGTGCTCAGCATCAGTACGCGCATGTGGACTCCTTGCGGGGCCGGACCGGTCACGGCCCGGCGAGCTTCTCGAGCCGGGGAACGAGCTGGGCGGGGGACGGCATGGCATGGACGGCGTCCCGCAAGGCCGCCGCGGCCTCGGCGCGGTGCGGCTCGTCGAGCACGGCGCGCAGGCGGTCCGCGACGACGTCCGGGTCGTCCTGTTCCTTCGGATCCCGGATGCTGACCGCCGCTCCCGTGGCGACCAGCCGCTCGCCCGCCAGGTCCACGACCTGGGGCAGGACGAGCTGCGGCAGGCCGGTGGCGAGGGCGGTGAGCGTCGTTCCGGCGCCGCCGTGGTGGACGATCGCGTCGCAGGTGTGCAGGAAGTGCGAGAGCGGCGTCGGCGGGACGATCAGGACGTGCTCGGGCACGGTCCCGATCTCCTCGTGGTACTCGGGCTCCGCGGTGACGACCGCCTGCACGCCGGGCAGCCGGCCGAGCGCGGCGATGATGTTCTTCAGCAGCGGCACGCCGTTCAGCGCGAGGGTCTGGTTGCCCAGGCTCACGCACACCCGGCGGCTCTGCGGGAACGGCTCGTGTACCCAGCCGGGCAGCGACCCGGTGCCGTTGAAGGGCACGGGACGGACGGGCTGCGCCGGGGGCAGCTCGGGCAGCTGCAGCTCGGGCGGGGTCGGGTCCAGGATCAGCTCGGGCTCGGGCAGCCGGGCGAGGCGGAGCCGTTCGCACGCCCCGGCGAGCAGTTCCTCGGCCGCCGGGCGCATCGCGAACGCGAGCATGTCCACGCCCCAGCGGTGCTGCACGACCGGGATTCCGAGCGCCCCGCCGATGACCAGCCCGGCGAACTCGAACTGCTCGGAGAGGATCAGGTCCGGCCGCCACGACCGCGCGAACTCCAGGTAGCGGGGGAGCAGGTAGCGGCTGTGCAGGACCCAGGGCCGGGTGCCGCTCTCCAGCGACTCCGCCGTCGCGGGCCCGAGGATCTGGAGCGGCCGGTCGCCGCCGCCGAGGAAGGGCAGCAGCAGGTCGAGGGCGTGGAAGCGGGGTCCGAAGACGGCGTAGTTCATGCCCGCGTCGCGCACCGCGGCGGCGATGTCGGGCTGCCCGGCGACGACCAGCTCGTGACCGGCCGCGCGCAGCGCCCAGGCGACCGGCACCATCGACGCGAAGTGTGTGGACACGGGCGTGCTCAACATGAGGACGCGCAACGGAGGCTCCTAGAGGTGGGGGGCCGAGTCGGGCTCGGCCACGTTCGGCGCGGGCGCGTCCGCCGCGGGTACGTCCGCCGCGGGCGCGTCCGGCTCACACGCGTCCGGCTCACGCGCGTCCGGCTCGGCCACGTTCACGCGGATGTCGCGGACCAGCACGGCGAGCAGCACCGCGAGCGCGATCATGACGGCGGAGGTGACGAACACCGCGTCCGAGGCCGCGGCGTAGGCGTGCACGAGCCGGTCGCGCACCGGGCCGGACGCCGTGCGCAGGTGCTCGAACAGCGCGTCCTCGTCCGTCGCGCCGACCCGCGTGCCCGAGAGCGCGCTCGCGAACCGGGTGTTCAGGATCGCGCCGAGCACCGCGCTGCCGACCGCCGAGCCCAGCGTCGTGGCGAACCGCGCCGCGGTGGTGATCACGCCGAGCCGTTCGGGCGGGGCGGCGGCCTGGGTGGCGAACAGGGCCACCTGCGTGACCCCGCCCACTCCGACGCCGAGCAGCACGAGGCACCCGTCCAGGAACAGCGGGTCGGTGTCGATCGGGAGCAGGGCGGCGAGCGCGGCGGCCGCCGCGCTGATCAGCGTGGTCGCCACCAGGACGGGCTTGCAGCGGCCGGTGCGGGCCAGCACCCGGCCCCAGACCAGGAAGACCAGCGCGATGCCGATCGCCATCGGGACGATGTGCACGACCACCGATCCGGCGGTGTCATTGCGGATCACCCGCAGGTAGGTGACGACGAACATGGGCAGCGTGAGCAGCGCGAACCCGCCGATGAACTGGAGCGGCGCCAGCAGCCTGAACACCGGGTCGCGGAACACCGACAGCGAGATCAGCGGCTCCGCCGTGGTCGCCTGGCGCACCACGAAGGCGACCGTCAGGGCCAGCCCCACCGCGCCGGGCACGAGCAGCCCGGACGCCGACACGTGCGGTTCCCCGGCCTCCTTCGCGGCGAGCAGCAGCCCGCTCGCGCCGGCGCCGATCAGGGCGGCGCCGATGAGATCGAGCCCGCGGCGCGGGCCCCGGGGCGGCGCGAGGCGCAGGGACAGGGCGATGAGGACGAACGCGCCGACGCAGATCGGCAGGTTGACGTAGAAGATCCACCGCCAGGAGAACCGGTCGCTGAGCCAGGAGCCGAGCGGTGGCCCCGCGACCAGCGAGAGGGCGATGAGCAGCCCGCCGATCCCCGCGCCGGTGCCGCGCTCCTTGGGCGGGTAGAGGGTCGCCATGACGATGAGGCCCATGCTCATCAGCCCGCCGCCGCCGAGGCCCTGCACCGCCCGGAAGGCGATGAGCTGGGGCATGCTCTGGGCGAACGCGCAGAGCACCGAGCCGAGCAGGAAGACCGCGAGGGCGCCAAGGTAGATGCGCTTCGGGCCGAGGTTGTCGCTGAGCCGGCCGTAGAGCGGCTGCGCGGTGGTCGCGGCCAGCATGTACGCGGTGATCAGCCAGGGGAACTGCCCGACGCCGCCCACCGGATGCAGGTCGGTGAGGATCTGCGGGGCGGCGGCGGCCACGATGCTCTGGTCCAGCAGCGCCAGCACCATCGTCAGCATCATGCCGATGCTGAACAGCAGGACCCGCAGCTCGGTCATCCCGGGCGGGAGCGGTCTGTCCGCGCGGACCTCTTCCCCGGCGGGCGCCTTCGCGTTCATCGTTC
Source organism: Actinomadura montaniterrae (assembly GCF_008923365.1). Lineage (GTDB taxonomy): Bacteria > Actinomycetota > Actinomycetes > Streptosporangiales > Streptosporangiaceae > Spirillospora > Spirillospora montaniterrae. Next base: position 149,358 of record NZ_WBMR01000002.1, on the reverse strand, counting down.
TCTCCGTCCTGCCACCTCGAGGGAGGCGAGCCCTTCCAGGCGGCGGGTGGTCTCGATGGGACTCGGCATGGTCCGTACGGCGTCCGCCAGCCGGGTCGCGGCCGCGGCGGCGGCGGGCTCGTCGAGCAGACCGCGGAGGCGGTCCGCGAGGACCGCGGGGTCGTCCTGCTCTTCGGCCGTCGCGACGGAGACGGCGGCGCCCGCGGCCACGAGCCTGTCGGCGTTGGCGAACTGGTCGGCCAGCTGCGGGAGGACGAGCTGCGGCAGCCCGGCGACCGTGGCGGTGAGCGCGGTCCCGGCGCCGGCGTGATGAACGATCGCGTCGCAGCCGTCCAGGACGTGGACGAGGGGAGTCGGCGGGATCACCGTGACGTTTCCCGCCACCGGGCCGAGGCCGGCACGGTACGCCTCGTCCACCGTGACGACGGCTTCGACGTCCGGCATCAGGGCGAACGCGGCGACGATGCCGCGCAGCAGAGGCATGCCGTTGAGGGTGAGAGTCTGGTTTCCCAGGCTGACGCAGACGCGGTGGTCGCGCGCGGTCGCGGGCTCGAGGCCGGCCGGGGGCGGCCCTGTGCCGTTCCATGGCACGGGCCGGATCGCCTGCACTCGGGAAGCGGCGCGGGAGTCGCCGGGAGCCGGGCATGGGCAGGGATCGAGGGTCAGGTCGGGCTCGGGCAGCCCCGCCAGGTGCTCGCCGTACGGGTCGGCGAACCAGCGATGCCGCACGACGGGGACGCCGAGCCGCTCGCCGATTCGTACCCCCGCGAACTCCAGCTGCTCGGAGATGATCAGGTCGGGCCGCCACGACCGGGCGAACTCCAGGTACGGCGGCAGCATGAACTCCGCGTGCCGGCGCCACGCCCTCGCCTCCAGGGCCGCGGTCTCCGCGGTGCCCGGGCCCATGACCTGGAGGGGGCGGGTGTCCGGGGGCAGGTGCAGCGCCATCATCTCCGTCCCGCCGTAGCGTTCGCCGATCGGCGCGCCGCACAGTCCCGCCGCCCGGACGCCGTCCGCCACGTCCGGCTGCCCGGCGACGATCACCTCGTGGCCCGCCGCCCGCAACGCCCAGGCCAGCGGGATCACCGGGGCGACATGCGAGACGAACGGCGTGCTCAGCAGCAGTGCGCGCATCAGCGATCCTCGGGCGGGCGGCGGTGCCCCGGCCGGGCCGGGGCGGTCGCCTCCACCCTGGATCGGACGATTCGCGTTCCCCTCGGAGACCGCTCAAGTCGGCACGGCCCCGCTTCCCTGCGAGGGCGGGGCTCAGCGGTCGAGGAGGTCGTACTCGCGGGCGCGGGCGGCGGCCTCCGTCCGGGTGGCCACGCCGAGCTTGGTGAGGATGCGCGCCACATGGGTCGCAACGGTGTTGGGCGAGATGAACAGCTCCGCGGCGATCTGCGGGTTCGACCGGCCGCGGGCGAGCACCCTCAGCACGTCCAGCTCCCGGCGGGTCAGGCCGAGGCCGTTGCCCGCCGGGGCGTCCGCGACGTCGCCGAGGCGGCCCCGGGACGCCAGGTCGTCGATGCGGGCCAGCAGCGGCGCGGCGCCCAGCGTGGTCGCGAGGGCACGGGCCTCCCGCAGCCGCGCCCGGGCGCCCGGACGGTTGTTGGACGCGAGCGCGGCGACCGCGCCCTCGGCCAGCACGACGGCCGTCTCGTAGGGGTCGCTCACAGCGCGCCAGGCGTCCGCGGCCCCGTCCCAGGCCGGCAGCTCACCGGGTGAGGTCAGCGCGTGGAAGGTGCGGCGCTGGGCGTCGATCACCGGGGTGACGGCCGGCAGGGCGTCGAGCATACGGGCCAGCTCCCCGAGCCGGTCCGCGGCCTGGTCCGCGATCCGCCGGTTCCGCGGCGCCGCCGTCCGCCGGAGCCGCTGCGCCCGCGCCCCGAGCACCGCGAGCCGCGCCGTGTCGTGCGGCGGCCAGGCTTCCGCGGCCGCCAGGTGCTCGCCCACGATCCGGTCGGCGGCTTCGAGGTCGTCCCTGCCGAGCGCGTGGACGATGCGCAGCAGGGCCAACGAGGAGGTCGCCTCGACCGCGCCGGGCGTGTGCTGTACGAACTCGGTCAGCTGGCGCAGCAGCGTCTCGAACCGGCCGGTCTCGCCCCGCCGGTGGCTCACCTCCGCGGTGATGAGGCGCAGGAAGGCGGTGTAGAGCGGAGGCGGTGCCAGGGCGAGGGCGTCGCCGGTGACCTCCAGCGCCTCGTCCCAGCGTCCGAGCGAGCACAGCGGGACGGCGCGGACGGCGGCGAGCATGCTGCCGCGGGACCGGCCCTGGCCGAGCCGCTCGGCCGCCTGCTGCCCTCTGCGGGCGAGCGCGGCTGCCTCCTCGTAGCGGCCCGCGTCCGTGAGATGGCTCGCCTCCCATTGGAAGGTGGTCAGGAACGTGTGCGCGTCCTCCGCGGCCTCGGCCGTACGGCGCGCCTCGGCGAACGTGCGGCGCGTCTCCTCCTGGTGGCCGTCCTGGCCGTGCAGCGTCGCCAGGACTAGCAGTGCGGGTGCGCGCAGCGCGTCGGCGCCGAGCCGTTCGGCGATGTCCAGGGCATCTGCCGCGTGCCGCCGGGCGTCGCCGGCGTCGCCCGCCATGATGTCGGTGAACGCCGAAGCCGACAGCAGGCCGCTGCGCAGCGGATCCGCCGATCCCGCAGGCACCAGCGCGACCGCCCGGCGCAGATCGTCGCGTCCCGTGCCGTCGAGCCGGCTCCGCAACCGGCCGCGCAGGCCGAGCAGCCGCGCGACCCGCTCCGGTTCGGCCGCCGGGTCCAGCTCGTCGAGCGCGGCGGTGCCGTAGGCCACGCCCGCCGCGGACCTGCCCGCCGCGAACGCCACCCCCGCGGCGTGCTCCAGCACGGCCGTGCGGCTCGCGCCGACGAGCCCGGACGCGTCCGGCACCTTCTCCCACTGCTCCAGGACCAGCTCCAGCAGGTGGAGCTGCTCGTCGTAGGCGTTCTGTCGCGCCGCGAGGCCGGCCGCGTGCCAGGCGGCGGGCAGCGCCCGCGCGAACTCGCCCGCGGCCGTCCAGTGCTCCGCGAGGGCCGTGCCGCCGCGGGCGCGTCCGGCGAGCGCCTCGGCGCACCGGGCGTGCATGTGCCGCCGCCGGTCCGGCGGCAGCGCCTCGTACACCGCCTCACGGATGAGGTCGTGCCGGATCGCGTACCCGTCGTCCCGTGCCACCACCAGATCGCGCCCGCTCAGCTCGTCGATGGCCGCCCGGACGCGGTCCCCGGACTCCCCGGCGACCTCGCGGGCCAGGTCGTCGGGAAGCTCGGCCCCCGCGACCGCGAGGGCCTCCAGCACCTCCCGCGCCGGGCCCGGCAGGTCGGTGATCCGGGCCAGCAGCAGGCTCCGCAGGTCGCCGGACGGTGCCTCGCCCGCGTTGCTCAGCGCCTCGACGAACAGCGGGTTGCCGCCGCTGCGCCGGTGGATCCGCGCGCTGCGCGCCGGGTCGGGCGCTTGCCCGTCCACGGCCGCGAGCAGCGCGGCGACATCCCCCTGCTCCAGCGGGCCGAGGACGATGCGCTCCACCGCGCCGCCACGACCGAGCTCCGCGAGCATCCGCCGGTTCGGGTGCCCCGCGGCCGGCTCCCCGGTGCGGACGGTCCCGACCAGCAGGACGGCGCCGTCCGCGAGGTTGCGGGCCAGGTAGGCGAACAGCTCCCGGCTCGACGCGTCCGCCCAGTGCAGGTCCTCCACGACGACCACGACGGGCCGCGACTCCGCCACCCGGCACAGCAGCGTGAGCATCTCCTCCAGCAACCGGGTCGGCCCGTACCGCGCGGGCGCCGGCCCGAGGTCGGGCAGCCAGTCGCCGAGCGCGGTGCCTCCCGGCGGCAGCAGCGCCGCCACCGGCGCCCGCCCGAACCGGCGCACCAGATCCCGCAGGACGGCGACGAACGGCACGTACGGGGCACCCTCCGAGCCCAGCTCCAGGCACCCGCCGGACAGCACCAGGGGGTCGCCGGGCAGCTCCCGGACCCCGGCCGCGACCAGCCGCGACTTGCCGATGCCCGGCTCACCGGAGACCAGCACCGTCCCCGGCCGCCCCGTGCGGGCCCGCTCGTAGGCCGCCCTCAGCGCGGCGATCTCACCGTCCCGCCCGACCAGGACCGGACTGACGACCGAACCCGTCACCATCTCCCCAAGCCCGGACCGAATGTCACCAAGTCTGACGACGACAGCCTGCCACCGGAAACGGGATGGTGAAGGCGTCATCCCGACGAGAGCAAAGGAACCATCCGATGTCCGGAGAGAACGCCCGCCGCACGGTCACCGCGAACATCACGCTGTCCCTGGACGGCCGCATCTGCGGCCCGGGCGGCGAGTACGACATGAGCTGGATCGTGCCGCACGCCACCACCAACGGAGCCCGCGACCACATGGTGTCGGTCACCGGCACGGCGACCACCGCCCTGCTCGGCCGCAAGAACTACGAGGGCTTCGCCGGATTCTGGCCCGCCGTCGCCGACGACGAGGGCGCCGACCCGCGGGACCGGGAGTTCTCCCGCTGGCTCACCGCGGTCGAGAAGGTCGTCTTCTCCACCACCCTGGACCGCGCCGACTGGGACAACGCGCGCGTCGCCACCGCCGACCCCGCCGCCACGGTCAAGGAACTGCGGGCCCAGGAGGGCGGCGACATCATCGTCCTGGCCAGCACCAGCGTCATCCGCAACCTGATCGAAGCCGGCGAACTGGACCGGCTCAGCATCACCCTCTGCCCCGAGCTCGTGGGCGGCGGAGCCCGCCTGTTCGACGACACGACGCCCCGCTCGTCCTGGTCCCTGACCAGCACCGCCGCCACGGAGAGCGGCGCCCTCTGCCTCATCTACGACCGCATCGACGCCTGACAGGAGACTTCGCCCGCGCCGAGAAACGCGCCGCTCGTCAGGGGTACGCTCCCGGCGACCGCCAAGCCCAAGTGCGCGATGGCCTTGTCCCGGCCGCCCCTGGACAAGGCCATCGGCTGGTGCCGCATCGGTCAATAGGAGTCGAACTCGACGTCGACGGACGAGGCGCCCCGCAGTGTCGCCACCTGTTCGGCCTCTGCTTGCAGCGGCTTCTTGTTCCGAGCCGGCAAGCTGCCGAAAGACGTCACGCGAATGGTCAGCTTCCGCTCGCTCTTACGCGGACGCCAAACACCGGCGATCTCGCCGTCCACGAGCACTGTGCCCGGGTCGCCTACGGCCCGCCACACGTCCCGATGATATTGCTTGTCAATGATTGTCTCGCGGTCACGCAACTGCGTATAGGGGTCGCGTGGTGGAGCAGTTCGGCGCGCGCGGTCTCCACCGGCGGCATGGGGACCTTCGTGTTCCCAGATGTCGCGCTGCTTCCTCGACAGCTTGCGGACGATCCGCTCGGCGAGCTCCGCGCCGAGTTCGTCGATGGCGAGTCGGCGTCCGGTCAGGACGTCACCGATTTCCGCACCGGTCAGCGCAACAGCAGGCCGGAGTGGAGGCGAAACGCGGTGACGTCGTCTCTGGAAACCTTCACAGCCATCAACTCAGGCTACCTGGGAAGCCGCGACGGGCTGCGGCGGACGCAGCAGCGATGGAGAGGTGAAGAGCGGGTCGGCGCGGTCCGAGAACGGTTACGGTGAGCCGGTGACCGATACTCCTCGCGATGTCTTCTTGAAACTCGTGCACGGTGTTTGCGAAGAGCGCTGGGCGGACGTGGTGGACCTGTACGCGGAGCGAACCGATGTCCGCCATCCGTTCTTCCCGCTGGAGGCGCCGCCGATGCGCTCCCGCGAAGAACTGCGAACCCATTTCGGTGGCGGACCACGGCCGTACCAGGGCCCGACCCTGCGGCGTCGGCCGACCCGGATCAATGTTCACCAGACCGCCGACCCCGAGGTCATCGTGGCCGAATTCCAGTACGAAGGCGTCGTGGTGGAGACGGGCGAACCCTTCGCCATCCCTGCCGTCTTCGTCATGCGCGTCCGGGACGGAAAGATCGTCGAATCCCGCGACTACCTTGACCACCTGCGCTCGGCCGCGGCCCGCGGGCAGCTCCCCGAGGTCTTGGACGCCATCCGGGACCACCACGCCAAGGACCGTGCCACCGACCCGGCAGGTCACAACAGCGCCGAGCCCCCTAGGCCGAAGAGCACCGATACCGTTCGTCGACAAGGAGAAGAGTGATAGTGCACTTGGACGGGCTCACCGGAGGGGCGATGCTGGGATGACGGTTGAGCGATCGATGCCTACACAGGAGGACGTGCTCGGGTACTTCGACACGCTGTCGAACTGGGGACGGTGGGGCGACGACGACGAGCTCGGCACGCTGAACCACATCACCGACGACGTCCGGCTGGCGGCGGCGCGGGCCGTGCGCCACGGCAGGAGCGTGTCGTGCGCATGGGAGGTGGCCGTACCGGAAGAGATGGAGCGGTCGACGACGACGTGCCCGTGCTTCGCCGACATGCCGGGCGTCGAGAACATGCCTCTGCCCGGATTCCGCAATGACCGGCACTGGGGCTATTCGAACGAGCGGCTCGGCATCCTGTTCCACGGCAACACCATCACCCACGTCGACTCGCCGTGCCACATCTTCTGGGACGGCACGATGTACAACGGGCGGTCGCACTCGCTGGTCGACGCCGCGACGGGATCGGCGTGGGGGGCCGTCACGGCGGCGGCGGACGGGATCGTCACGCGTGGTGTCCTGCTGGACATCGCGAAGGTCCGCGACGTGGCGTGGCTGGAACCGGGTGAGGGCGTGTTTCCCGAGGATCTCGAGGAGGCCGAGCGTCGCCAGGGTGTGCGGGTGCGGTCCGGTGACGCGGTGCTGCTGCGGACCGGCTATGGCCGCGTCCGGCACGAGTCCGGTGCGTCCGGCGGTTTCACGCAGGCCGGCTGGCATGCGTCCTGCCTGCCCTGGCTGCATGAACGGGGAGTCGCGCTGATCGGCGCCGACACTCCCCAAGACGTTCAGCCGTCGGGGTACGAGGACATGGCGATGCCGGTTCACACCGTGGGCCTCGTCGCGATGGGTCTGTGGCTGCTCGACAACTGCGACCTGGAGGCGTGCGCGGCGACGGCGGCCGAGCTCGGCCAGTGGGACTTCCACCTCGCGGTCGCGCCGGTCCGCTTCGCCGGAACCTCCGGGAGCCCGGTCAACCCGATCGCCACATTCTGACCGCGGCACCGGGTCGATGACCGCGAGCCGCCGGCCGCGATCGTGTTCGTGGCGACCACCGGCTGCCGCCTCGATTTCCAGGGTGTCCTGGCAGACGGCGCACCGCCGGTTCACCGAGTGGAGAATGGCGGTGTCTGGAGTCGTGGAGACGGGCGGGGTGCGGTGCTGGTCGGCGCGGAGGTCGCGGGGCGGTATCGGCTGGCCGGCGTGCTGGGGCGGGGCGGGTTCGGGGAGGTCTGGCGGGCCACCGACCTGCTGAGGGACCGGGAGGTGGCGATCAAGTTCCTGGGGCGGGAGGTGGCCGAGGCCGGGCCGGTGTGGCTCGGGAAGTTCAAGCAGGAGGCCAGGATCGCCGTGCGGCTGACGCATCCGGGGATCACCAGGGTCGACGATTTCGGGGAGTACGACGGGCAGTGGTACCTGGTGATGGAGCTGCTGCACGGGGAGAGCGTGGCGGCGGAGCTGGCCCGCCACGCCGGCGGGCTGCCTGTGGAGCGGGTTCGGTCGGTGACCGTGCAGGTGGTGGAGGCGCTGGCGGTGGCGCACGCGGCCGGGGTGGTACACCGCGACCTCAAGCCCGCCAACCTGATGGCGCTGTCCGGTGGCCGGGTGAAGATCTGCGACTTCGGGATCGCGCGATGGCACGACGCGCCGACGGCCCAGACGCTGCATGGGCGGCAGGTCGGCACCCCGCTGTACATGTCGCCCGAGCAGTGGCGAAGCGGCGACATCGACCAGCGCGCCGACCTCTACAGTTTGGGTTGCGTGCTGTACGCGCTGCTCACGGGGCGCCCGCCTTTCACCGGTGAGTCGCTTGCGATGCTGATGGCCCGGCACCTGAACGCCGACCCGCCTCCGCTCCGGCAGCTCCGCCCGGATGTCCCGGCCGACCTGGAGCAGATCGCCCAGGACCTGCTAGCCAAGGATCCGGCCGACCGCCCCGCCAGCGCCGAGGCCGTCGCCGCCCGCCTGATGCCGCAGACCGTCGGCCGGCAGGCGGTCGCCCGATCCGTCACCAATGGTGAGCACGACGACGAGGGTGAGGTGGCCGCACGGTCGGGCATGGGTGAGCGGGTGGCGCGGCGGCTGTTGAGCGGGGCCGAGGACAGAGCGCGGTTTCTGGATGCGAGTGAGCATGCGCCGCCCGAGTTGCCCCGTCTGGCCGCGGTCTGGTGGCGAATGGATCCCGAGCGCGCCGACCGGTTGCTCGTGGAGGCCGAAAAGCGCGCGGCGAAGGCCAGGGTGGCAGGACGGCGGGCATGCGCGCTGGCCGAGATCGCGCGGGCGTACACGTCGCACGATCGCCGGGACGCCGAACGGCTGCTGAACGAGGCCGTGGCGGTCGTCCGCCACCACCGCAGCCTGTTCGAGGAGGACCTCGGCCCCTCACCCTTCGATGGACCCGACGGGCAGCGGGCGGCGTTGGCGGCCGTCGCCGGGGTGATGGCGGTGCTCGACCCCGAACACGCCGAACGGCTGGCACGCGACATCGACCTGCCTCGGGCGCAGGCGGAGGCGTTGCTGAACGTGGCCGCGGCGTGCCCCGACCGGGCCGGGCGGCTGCTGGAGCAGGCCGAGACGGTGACCCGCGGCCAGGTCGACGGCAAGCAGCAGGGACCGCTGCTGGTGCGGATCGCCGTGCTGTGGGCCGCGATCGCCCCCGAACGGGCGGAGCGGCTGGCTCGTGGCATCGTCCGCGTTCCAGGACACCGGATCGCCCTGGCGAGGGTCGCCGCCGGGTGCGCCGAGTCCGACCGCGAGCGCTCAGTGCGGCTGCTGGAGGAGACCGAGGGGTCGGCGCGGGCGCTGGGACGCTGGCAGCGGCGTTGGCCACTGGCCGAGGTCGCGGCCGGGTGGGCGCTCATCGATCCCGAACGGGCCGAACGGGTCGCCGATGCGATCTCCGGCAAAGGGAACCGCCGCTTGGCACTGGCAGAGATCGCGGCAGCCTACGCCCGCACCGAACCCGAGCGCGCCGAAGAGCTGATGGCCACGATTCCCGGCCCCTGGAGCGCGGAGCAGACGGCCAAGGTCGCGACCGCGTTCCTGACCGGGCAACGCCCCTGACCGCCCGGTCGGGAGAGGTCGGCGACCGTCGGACGGTCGTGATCACCGAGTTCGGATCGGTTCCCCTGCCGATGGGGCGGCCCAGCCGCGCAGTAGTCGCACCGCTTCGGCGGTCGGTGACTGCGACTCGACGCTTCCGCCGGTTCCCCCGGGCGGCGGGCGGAAGTAGAAAGGGATCATGAGAACGCTTCAGCATCACGCCTCGGTTACGCGCGCCTTTGACCGGCCCGGTTGCGGCTTGCCGGTAGGGGCGGACGTATGACGCCGCGCCGGGTGGTGGTCGTGGGCGCAGGGATGGTCGGGCTGTCGTGCGCCTGGTCGTTGCAGGACTACGGCGTCGAGGTCGAGGTGCTCGATAAAGGACGGGTCGGGCGAGGGGCCTCGTGGGGGAACGCCGGTTATGTCGCGCCGTCGCTGACGGTGCCGCTGCCGGAGCCCTCGATGCTGCGGTTCGGGCTGCGTGCGGTGCTCGACCCGGGGTCGCCGGTGCGGCTCCCGGTCCGGGCCGACACCGAGCTCGTCCGTTTTCTGGTGCGGCTCGTGCGGCATTGCACGGGCCGCCGCTGGAGCCGGGCGATGGACGGGTATCGCATGCTCAACGCCCAGATCTTCGACGCGTTCGACGCGCAGCGGCAAGCCGGTGTGGATGCCCCCCTCCGCGAGGCCGCTGTGCTGGCCGCGTTCACCGAGGCCGGGCAGGCGGCGGGACTGCTGCACGAACTCGAGGGCGTCGCGTCGGCCGGCCAGCAGATCGAGGTCGGGCTGCTGACCGGAGCGCAGGCACGCGCCATGGAGCCCAATCTTTCCCGGGAGATCGCGCTGGCCGTCCGGATCGACGGGCAGCGGTATCTCGATCCGGGCGCCTACACCGCGGCGCTGGCCGACCAGGTCCGGGCCCGGAACGGGAAGATCACCGAAAACGTGACGGTGACGGGCGTCGACCGGCACGCGGGCCGGGTCCGCGTCCGGTGCGCGGACGGGCATCGGGACGCGGACGCGGTGATCCTCGCCTGCGGTGCGTGGCTGCCGGACTTGGCCAGCGACCACGGCGTGCGGGTCCCGCAGTACGGCGGACGCGGTTACAGCTTCACCGTGCCGCTGCGTCGCCGGTTGCAGGGGCCGTTGTACTTCCCGGCCGCCCGTGCCGCGCTTGCGCCGCGGGGCGCGAGCGCGGCGCGCGTGACCAGCATCATGGAGTTCCAGCGTCCCGACGCCCCACCGGACCGGCGTGCGCTCGCGGCGACCCTTCGCGCGGTGCGTCCGCTGCTGGAAGGGGCCGAGTGGCGGTCCGTCACCGATCCTTGGGTCGGCGCCCGCCCTCTGACCGCTGACGGGATCCCCCTGGTCGGGCCGTCGGCCACTGACGGTGTCTACATCGCGGGCGGGCACGGCATGTGGGGAGTGACCCTCGGGCCGCTTACCGGACGGCTGCTGGCCGAGCACATCGCGACCGGCACCACACCCGCCCCGCTGGCCTGGCTCGACCCCCTACGCAAGAGCCACTGACCGCAGCGCTTCGCCCGTCCCGTCACGCCGGCGGAGGAGCGGCGGCCAGGTCGAGGGGCGGTTGCGGGACCGGCCATGCGGCTTCGAGGCGGAGCCTGAGCACCGCGTGCCAGGCCAGCTGCGGATGGTTCGCCAGGAGCCCCCTGATCTCGGCGAGCCGGTCGAGCGGATGCCGGTCCTGCGGCCGCTCGGCGATGTCGCGCAGCCACTCCGCCGTCTCCTTCGGGTGTTCGACGAACAGCCGGACGAGGATCGCGGTGATCGCCAGGTAGGTCCTCGTCTGCACCGCCAGGGTGCGCGCGGCGAAGCTCAGCTCGCCCGCCGGCATCGCGGCGATGCCCGTCTCGATGCCGGCGGCGGCGATGGGGACGTCGGCGCAGGCGGCCAGCCATTCCAGCAGGGCGGTCGTCCCGTCGTCGTCGGCGGCCGCCCTGCGCAGCTGCGCCTCCATGACCGCCGCGACGTCCTCGGCGATCATGTGGCGGGCCAGGTGCTCCAGTTCCTGCCGGGACCCGCCGAGCCGCCCGTCCGGCGGCGGCTCCTCACGCCACTCGGCCGACACGGCGGCGAGCCCGCGCACCGACCGGACGAGGTCGCGGGCCAGCCCGGCGGTCATGACATGGCAGAGCCACACGTACGGCACCGGGAGCGGGACGCCGCGCCGGCTCAGCAGGTCCAGGGCCTCCCCTCCCCGCAGTGGCGGGATCTCCACGACCGTGTCGAAGGCGCTGTCGAAGGTGTCGCGGACCGACAGGCTGCGCCGTCCGAACGCGGCCAGGGCGTCCTCCGAGACGGTCACCAGGAAGTAGCAGCCGGGCACCCCGAAGATCACCTTGAGGTCGTTGAGGAACTGCTCCGCCTCGCCCGCCGTGGCGATCTTGTCGAGCTCGTCCACCCCGATGACGACCTTGTTGCGGCCGGCCCGGCGCTCGGTGCCGACCATCGTGAGCAGCTCCTGGAACCCGGCGACCAGGCCGGGCAGGCTCTCGGCCTGCTCGGTCCGCTGCACCGCGAGCTGGCCACCGATCTTGGAACCGCCCGGGATCGCCGTCTCGCCGACCGCGGTCCGGGTCACCGCCTGCAGGTAGCGCAGCCGCCGCAGGTGGGCGTGCGCGGCGACCTGCGCCTGTGTCATCCTCCTCAGCTGCGGCCGGCGGTTCACCAGCAGCGCGGCGGCCATGCCCGACAGGATCAGCAGGCCGCCGCCCGCGAGCACATAGACCCGCGCGCCGTCCGGCAGATGGTCCGCCAGCGCGCGGATCCGCCCCCGGTAGAGCGTCCCGACGATCAGGACGAGCCCCGCGCCGGCGCAGACCCAGGGGAGCACGCGCATCACCAGCATCCGGAGCCGCCGGACGGGCGCGGGCCGGGGGCCCTGGCTCCCGACGACCCGCTCGCATACGCGGATGAACAGGTGCGTCAGGAACTCGCGGGAGTCGTAGGCGGTCGGAGCGTGGACGAGGAGCCGCAGGTCGTTGTCCGGATGCCGCTCCGGGTCGCACAGGTGCCGCAGGACCGTGCTCTTGCCCGCGCCGCGAGCGCCGCTCAGGCCGATGCTGGCACTGCTCAGCTCCTCGATGAGCAGCGAGACGCGGCGGCTGGCGTCGGTTTCGACGAAGTGGTCGTCGCGGTCGTCGGTCCCGCTGAGCGGCTCCAGCTCCAGCCCGTGCAGCTCGGTCGTGTACGCGGGCGGCTCCTCGCCGAGCCGTTCGGTCAGCATCGGCAGCAGGCCGTCGCGGGCCATGGCCCGGATCCAGTCCCGGTAGGTGCGGTCCAGCGCGAGCCTCAGGTGCGGCAGCTCATCCAACTGGAGCCATTCGGCCGGATCGCGCGACCGCAGTGCCCGGCGCTGCGCCGCGTTCCTGCGGAACGACAGCCAGAGGAACACGGAGAGGAGCAGCACCACCGACGTGGCGAACGTCGCGTCGGGCGCCCAGGACCACCACTGCTGGGCCACGAACAGCCCGACCAAGGCCGCGCCCGCCGCCCCTGCGGTGATGACGTAGGCGGTGACGAACCGGCTGAGGAACGGGAGGGCCGCCGCCTTCTCGAAGGCCTCGAGCGCCTCGTCGAACCGCTGTCCCCGATCGCGGGCGGGAGCCTCCACGGCGAGCGGGTCGTGGTCGAGCAGCGATGCGGCCAGCGTCCGCAGCCACGCCCGGGACGCGACGGGGTCGCGCTGGTCGACGCGGCGCAGCAACTCCGGCAGGACGAGCACCTCCCGCAGGACGGCCTCGCGCGCGAACACGTCCAGGCGCTCGCGCCGGGACACCGGACGGTCCCCGACCGGTGACGGCTGTGGAACCGGCGGCGTCTCGGTCTCGTGGGCCCGCGGGGCTGGACGTTCCTCAACGCGCGGGGTCTCCTGCACCGGCCCGGCCGGAGGCCGCTGCGTCACGTCCGGGACCGGGCGGCCCTCGAACCCCGCCTCCCGGTGCTGCTCGGGCTCGGGTGCGGCGAGAAGATCCTGGACCTGCTCCCGCCGGAACCTGTAGGCGCCGCCCGCCGCGCGCATTACGTCCAGCCGCCGGGCCTCCTCCAGAACCGCCAGCGGCCGCCACGGCAGGTTCGCTCCGCCGGCGAGGATCGCGACGGCCACCGCGTAGATCCCGACGGACGAGGCCAGCATGACGAAGAAGGCCGTCACGACCCCCAGGAACACGCCCCCTCGGACGCCGGCGTCCGGCCCCCACAACCCGGCCGCGAGCCCGGCGGCGACGCCGATGACGACCGCGGCGACCCCTCGGACGACGACCTCGCGGCGCAGCCGTGCGACCGGCTCGGTGGTGTCCGGCGCGGGACCTCTGACGTCGGCGAACTCGTCCCAGAAGCCTGCGGCGACCAGCAGGGCCAGCCACTCCGCGGACGCCACGCCCGAGACGAGGTCACCGGTCGCGGCCACCGAGCCGAAGCAGGCCGCCAGCGAAGCGCTATAGAAGACCAGATGGAGGACGCCCACCGACACGACCAGTGCCCAGCGCGGCACGAGCTGGTAGAGGCGCCACCAGACGAACTCGCCGCGCCATTCCCGGGCGACCGTGCCCAGCCACGCCCGCTCCCGCCCCGCGGGCGGGTACGGCCGGTCGATCCAGTCCGAGAGCAGCCGCTCGATGATCTCCGGCTCGGTCAGGGAACCCAGGTCGGGCAGCGGGCGGCGGGCGTCCAGGTACGCCCGGCGGACGAGGTCGACGTTCCCCGGCCGGCTCAGCGCACGCTCGAGCGGGCCGCCGGGCTCGCCGAGCAGCCGCTCCCGCCACTGGACCCAGCCGGGGTAGTCCTCCTGCGGGAGCACACGCTCCAGATAGCGGACGAGCGCCCCGGGGCTGATCGGCCCCAGCCGGAGGACGGTGGCGTGCTGGAGGACCTCGCCCTGCCTGCTGCGGGCGGCCCGTTCGAGCGCGCCTTCCCGCGCGGTGACCACCAGCGGGTCGTCCCCGTGCAGCCCCGCGTTCATCCGGCGCAGGGCCTGACCGGCCTTCTGCGCGGGCAGCTCGTCGAACCCGTCCAGGATCGGGATGACCTTCCGCCGGCCGACGAGCTCGCGGGCTGTTTCAGGGACGAGAGAGTACGTATGGGAGATCTGCTCGGCCAGCCAGTCCTCGAACGGCCGTCGAGCGGGGTCCCAGGCCGCCATGGAGACCAGTACCGGGACGGGCCCCGACCGCTCGCGGAGCTCCAGGAGATCGAGCAGCAACAGGACCGCGGCCGTCGTCTTGCCGGATCCCGCGGGCCCGGTGATGACGAGACGCGGTGGCACCCGGCGCTGGAAGATCGCTCCGATATCCGAAAGGTCGCCGAGCGCCGCGGGCTCGCCCTCCCGCGGGGTCCCCTCATGAGGGCCGCGCACCGACAGCGGGACGGCCAGCCGCGCCCAGACGTCCCGCCCGGACCTCGCGAGCTCCGCCCTCCAATGGTCGCGGACCACGCTCGCCAGCATGTCGAGCGCCTCCACCGGATCCCGCTGCCGTCGCTGCGAGACCCTCAACGACGCCCAGGTCACCGCGAGCGACACCACGCCCGCCACCGCGCCCACGACGCTGGACACCTTGTCCGCGTCGCCGAGCGAGAAACCGCCCGTCAGCAGGTACGCGGTGCTGGCCACGACCAGGGCCCCGCCCGTCACCGCGACGAGCCACAGCGACCGATTCATCCTCTCATGCTGGCAGGAACCCGCCTGCCGCCAGGGCAATCTTCCGCAACCGGCCAGCCGACGTCCGCCAGGAGAAGGACGACGATACCGCCGGCCGTCCGGGTCAGCGGAAGACGCCGGTGTGGCCGAGGGAGTAGCGGCCTGGCTGCGGGAACACGCACAGGCCGTGCGGGCCGCTGCCGACCTTGAGACGGCGGATCAGCCGGCCGGTGGAGGTGGAGATCGCGTACACCTGGGAGTTGTAGCGGCCCGACAGCCACAGCACCTTCCCGTCCGCCGAGACTCCGCCCATATCCGGTGAGCCGCCGCCGGGCAGCCGCCAGCGTTCGGTGACGTGGCCGGTCTTGAACGAGATGAGCGAGATCGTGCCCTCACCGCGGTTCGTGACGTAGAGCGTTGAGGAGTCGCGGCTGACGTACAGTCCGTGCGCGCCTTTCCCGGTGGGGATGAAGCCGGTCTTGCGGAAGGTCGCGGCGTCGATCGTCCAGACGCCGTTGGTGGCCATGTCCGCGATGTAGAAGGTCCTGCCGTCGGGGGAGGTCTTCACGTCCTGCGGCATCGCGCCGTTCGCCAGTTTGACGACGCCGGTGACCTTCTCCCGGCGGGTGTCGAGGCGCAGCACGTCGCCGGAGAACTCGCATGCGGTGAGGAAGAAGTCTCCCGACGCCGAGAAGTCGGCGTGGTTGGGGCCGGTACACGGCACGTTCACGCGTTTGTGTACCTGCATCGTGTGCGCGTCCCGGAAGTCGATGCGCTGCAGCCGTTCGGCCATGACGATCGCGAAGCGGCCGTCCGGGGTGAAGTACATGTTGTAGGGGTCGTCGACCTTCACCGGCTTGCCGGGCTTTCCGGTGCGCGGGTCGATCGGGACGAGGTCGTTGGAGTCGTTGTCGTTGACCCACAGCGTCTTCAGGTCCCAGGACGGGACGACGTGCTGCGGTTTGCGGCCGACCTTGAAGCGCCCGATCTGCTTGAACGTCTTCTGGTCGAGCACGATCACGTCGTCGCTTTCCGAGTCGGGTATGTACACCCGCGGCGGCAGGTCGCGCACGGCCGGGTCGAGCAGACCTGGCCGGTCGTGCTCGTACAGGTCCACCGGCGAATTCGCCGCCTTCGCGACGGCGCTCTTGGGCGCCTGTGGCTCCCTTTTCGCGGTGGGGCTTTCCGAGGAACATGCGGTCGCCAGAACCCCGGCGGCGGCCAGGATCAACCACCGGCGCTTCATGCGGCCACCAGCTCGGAAACGGTGACGGGCCGCAGCCCGCGTGCCCGGAGCCCGTCCAGGAGGGACGGCAGGGCCTCGACCGTTGCGGCGTGCCCCAGATGCATGCTCACCACCGAGCCGCCGCGCACCTCGCGGAGCACTTTTCGGGTGATGGCCGACGCACCCGGATCGGTGAAGTCGAGCGAGTCCACGTCATAGGACAGGCAGCCGCGATACCCCAATGCCGCCGCTTGAGCGCGGACCCGCGGGGACGCGTGCGGGGCCTGCGACGGCCGGAACCAGGCGCCCGGCGTACCGGTCAGCTTTCGCAACCGCTCGGCGCACTGGGCGATCTCGGCGTAGGAGGCCGCCGCGGGCATCGCGTCGATGTCGCGATGGTTCTGCGTGTGATTGCCCAGTTCATGGCCGCCGTCCAGGAACGACCGCGCCATGCGCGGCTCCTCGTCCAGCCAGCTCCCGACCGCCATGACGGTGATGCGCGCACCCGCGGCGTTCACCTCCCGGAGGAGGCGCTGCGCCAGAACCGGGTCGCCGGACCCGTGGAAAGTCAAAGCCACAGCGGTGGAGGTCCGTGCCCCGTGCACGATCTCCTCCGGCCGCGATCGGGCCGGCCGAGCCGCCGCGGCAGATCCTGCCTCAGGAGCGGCGTGCCGGTGGACGGTACCCGTGTCCTGCCGAGAGCTCCCGCCGCAGGCGGCGCAGAGTCCCGCGCCCGCCAGTCCGGCCACACCGGCCAATACGGTACGTCTCTGAATAATCACGATCTGTAGCCTACTTTTGGCTTCGCCCCTCCAAGGTCAACCATCCCGGCAAGATCCGGCAAGAGTTGGCGAAGCCGTCCGCGCCGCCCTCGGCCGGTCGGCGGGGTCGCGTGCTCGGCGGGCCGGATGGCCGAGTCATCAGCCGGGGGACGAACTACGATCGCTATAGTAGATTGCGGGGCGAATGGTCGATGTGACACGTTTGCGCCGGGCTGAGCAGCGCATATCCAGGCTGTGAACGCAGCGGACGCCTCGGGCGCGGACGGGTCGCCGGCCGATCGCGCAAGCCCGGAAAGCCGACCACCCGCTCCTCGTCCCCAGGGACCGGCGATGTCCTCACCCGAAAGCCCCGCCCGATCCGGCGGCCCCGTTCTCAGCGTCATCGTGCCCGTCTACGAGGTGGAGGGCTATGTCCGCCAGTGCCTCGAGTCGATCCTCGACCCGTCCGTCACCGACCTGGAAGTCATCGCCATAGACGACTGCTCGCCCGACAACTGCGGCGCGATCCTCGACGAGATGGCCGCGGCCGACCCCCGGCTCCGCGTCCGGCATCTGGACCGCAACGTCGGGCTCGGGCAGGCCCGCAACACCGGGCTCGACATGGCGGCGGGTGACTACGTCTGGTTCTTCGACAGCGACGACCACGCCGAGGAGGGAGCCGTCCGGGCGGTCCTCGACCGGCTGGAGGCGACCCGGCCCGACGTGCTGATCGTTGACCACGAGCGCGAACTGTGGGACGGCGCCCGCGTGCCGAACTCGGGCGGCCGCCACTTCCGGGACCCGCCCGCGCCCGACGCCTTCACCTGCGCGGAGCGTCCCAGCGTCCTGCGGATCATGATGGCGGTCTGGAACAAGGTGATCCGCCGCGAGTACCTGCTCGACCTGGGCCTGCGTTTCAGCGCCGGCTACTACGAGGACCTCAACGTCTCCTTCCCGCTGCTGATGGCGGGCGGACGGCTGAGCCTGCTTGACCGGGTCTGCTACGTCTACCGCCAGCGCCGGTCCGGCGGCATCACGAGCAGCGCGAGCCGCCGCCACTTCGACGCCTTCGACCAGTACGAGCGGATCTTCGCGTTCATGGACGCCCATCCCGGCACCGAGCCGTTCCGCGGGCTGATGTTCGACCGGGTGATCGGGCACGCGCTGATGATCCTTGAACGCGGCGACCGGATCTCCCCGCCGGACCGCGCCGAATTCTTCGGCCGGCTCACCGAGTTCTACCGCCGCCGCCGTCCGGTCGGTGGCGGCCCCCAGGGCGGACGGTTGAAGGCCGTGAAGTATCGCCTGCTCGAGAGGGGTGCGTACCGGCCTTACCGGATGGCCGTCACACTCGTCGGGGCGCGGCGGGGAGCCAAGACGCTGCCGCGGACGGCCGTACGGTCCGCGCGGAGCGCCGGGCGGACGGGCAGGCGGCTGCTCGGCAGGCTCTATTACCGCGTGCAACTGCGCATGCCGATCGACGAGAACCTCGTGGTGTACGCCGCTTACTGGTATCGCGGTGTCTCGTGCAATCCGGCCGCCATCTACGAAAAGGCCACGGAGATCGCGCCGCACCTGCGCGGTGTCTGGATCGTGAAGCCCGCAGCCCCCGGACCCGTGCCGGACGGTGTGGACCATGTCGCACCCGGCACCCTGCGGTATTGGCGGGTGATGGCACGGGCGAAGTACTTCGTCAACAACGTCACCTTCCCGAACGCAATCATCAAGCGTCCCGGGCAGGTGCACGTGATGACCCAGCACGGCACCCCGCTGAAGAAGATGGGGCTGGACCAATTGCCTTTCCCCGTGGGCGCCAAGGGCCTGGACTTCAAGGCCCAGCTCGCCCGCGCGGACCGCTGGGACTTCCTTCTGTCCTCCAATCCGCTTTCCAGCGAGGCTTGGCGCCGCAGTTTCCCCTGCCGCTACGAGTTGCTGGAGATCGGATATCCGCGCAACGACCGGCTCGCAGCGGCGACCCGCGACGAGCAGGCCCGGCTGCGCACACGCCTCGGAATCCCTGAGGGCAGGAAAGCGATCCTCTACGCCCCGACGCATCGGGAGTATCGAGATGGCTACCGGCCCATGTTCGACGTCGAGCGGTTCGTGCGCGAACTCGGCGACCAGTACGTCCTGCTCCTGCGCTCCCACTACTACTATTCAGCGGCGGGGAACGGCCGGCACCCGGAAATGGTCATGGACGTCTCAGGTCATCCGTCGGTCGAGGACCTGTGCATCGCCTCCGACGTGCTGCTGACCGACTACTCCTCGATCATGTTCGACTATGCCGTCCTGGAGGACCGTCCGATCGTCGTCCTCGCCAACGACTGGGAGACCTACCGGCTCACCAGGGGCGTCAACGTCGACGTCACAGCAATTCCGCCCGGTGTGGTCGCCCGCACCGAAGAGGAGCTGATCGATGCCTTCCGGACCGGCGAGCCGTGGAACGACACCGCTGCCAAGGCCCGCGACACGTTCCGTGCCCGGTTCTGCCCCTGGGATGACGGCCATGCGGCCGCGCGGGCGGTGGAACGAATCTTCCTCGGAAGCCCCTGAGCGCGCCTCTGCGAGCGCGCCAACACCCACAGCAGATGCCACGCGCACAGACCGGGCGTCGTGGGGGTCGGGGCGGGTGACTGCGGGCGGTGGTCAGGTGGTCAGGTGGCCGGGGGGATGTGGGTCGAGCCGGACGGGGTGAGTTTCTGGAGGGTGTACTGCGGGTCGCGGGTGGGGCGGGCGGAGTCGGTGAGGTGGAAGACGGCGCGGCGGCGGACCACTTCCGTGCGGAGGTCGGCCGGGTTGACGAGTTCGACGCGCTGGGCTTCGGGGGCCCAGGCGAAGCGGACGCATTCGACGTAGGCGCGGTCGCCGGTCTTCTGCCTGCGCAGGAGGGCGTAGGCCGCTTCGGGCGCGGGGATGACCGGCGCCTCGACGATGGTGATGTCGAGCCGCACCGCGGCTGGTTCGACCGGTCCCGAGTCGACGTGCAGGACGAGTCGTAGCCGCTCGCCCGGGCTGAAGGGGCCGTTCAGATCCTGGATCGCGGCAAGCGAGAGCTGGTAGAGCTTCCCGGGGACGAGGGCACCTGCGGGGTTCAGGGCGGTCAGGTCGCGCGGGGTCTGGTCCAGGTCGATCTTCTGGAGCGTCAGCGTGACGTCCGGGGTGCCGGGGGGCGGTTCGTCCCAGTCGAAACGCAGGGCCAGCGTGCTCGTCGCGTTGCACTCGCGCCGCTCGGCGGAGAGCGTGAGGGCGCGCTGCGGGCTGGTGCCGGGTCCAGGGAACTGCACCGACACGCCGGCGTGGGCGGACGGGGAGGCGAGGCGCCGGTTGTATTCGGGGTCCTCGAAATGGACGTGGCGCGGGACCAGGGGCAGGGACGGCGCGTTCGGGTCGGCCACGCGGAGCGGGAAGCGCAGCTCGTGGCCGTAGCCGTCGTGGTACCCCTCGGCGCCGGGCTGGTGCGGGGCGAACTGCGCGGTGGCGCGCGCGAGGACGGAAGCGCCAGAGGGCAGGGCCGCGATCAGCTGGCGGGCTCGGGCGGCGCGGGCGCCAGGGTCGCCCGGGAGGGCGAACTGGCGGATCGAGAACTTTGTCGTGTCGATGGTGTCGGCGTCCGGCACGGCCACGCCGACCGCCGTGAGCTGGGCGCGCAGTGACGGAGTGAGGACGAGGGCCGGGGTGGTGATGTCCTGGAGGGCCGTGACCTGTCCGGCGGCGACGAGTTCCAGGGTCAGGATCCAGTCGCGGATGCCGCACGCCGGGGTCTCCGGCTGCTGCCCGCCGACCAGGGGGACGCTGCCGTCGATCCGGTAGATGAAGGTCAGGACGCCGTCCCACGCCACGTCGAGGGTGTGGCGCTCGCCCGCGGCCAGCTGCATCCGAAGGCGCTGGGCGGTCTGCCGGTAGGTCGGTTTGTCCGGCGGGTCGGAGAAGGAGGCGCGGAACGCCTCGTCGGCGGGCGACGGCGTGACCAGCGCGAGCTGGTCGGGGTCGAAGTGGCCGGCCCAGGTGCGCAGCGCGACCGTCTGCCGTCCGTCGACGTTGGCGGGCAGCGGTACCGGACGCGGCGCGCGGTGCTGTACCGGCAGCCCGCCGGACAGCATGCCGAGGCCGCGCGGACGCACGTGCTCGCCGGTCAGGACGATGCCGCTCTGGCGCAGGAGCTGGTTGCGCAGCGTCACGAAGACACCGGGGCGGATGCCGGTCACCAGGTAGCGCAGCCCGCCGGGCAGGACGGGCTGCCAACGGTCCAGCGCCGGGTCGTCCGGAGCGCCCGGCGAAGCGAGGGGAGGCTGGTCGAACAGATCTCCGGTCAGCGCGGGCAAGGGCGGGTCGGGCGGTGCGGGGAGCAGACTCCGGACGGCGGGCGCCCGGAAGCGGCGCGGCAGGCCGCCGGTAGGCCGGTCGGTGTGCAGCGCGGAGCGGAACTGCACCGTCCGCTGGACGGTCTGCCACCAGAGCGTCTGGCCTGCCGCGCCTGGGGCGGCCGTGCCGATGGCCCCCTGCTCGTCCTTGGTGTAGCGGACGCCGACGCGCAGGGCGCTCAGACCCCAGGGCCACGCAGGCAGGTCGGTGCGAGGGCGCTGGGTGAGGTAGAGCGGCTGCACCCCGACCGTCTGCGGCGGTGCGAGCTCGAAGTCGCGGGCGCCGGCGGGCAGCGCCGCGATGTTGCACTGACCCTCGCGGTAGCGCAGGGCCGCGAGGGCGGGACGGATGCGGAACAACCGCTTCGCCAGCGGCGACGCGCTCGTCACCGGGACCAGGGCGAAGGCGTAGCCGGTGGTCAGGGCCGCCTCTCCCAGGTTGTCGGGGCGGGTGTTGTCGCTGATGATCCGGTAGCGCAGCACCGCGATCGGCGACTCCGGCGCCAGCAGGCGCTGCGACTGCGCGGCCCAGCTCTGGGCCTGGGCGCGCAGGTGGCTCTCGTCGGCCAGGTCGGGGTTGTCGGGCTGGACGCTCCACATGCGGCTCGCCACCGGCTGCAGCCGTGCGGTCCCGGGTGCCAGGCAGAGCAGCTCAGCCACCAGAAGCCGAGGCGCCAGCGGAGACGGCCCGTCCGCCGGGACCGTCGGGGCCGGACGCCACTGAAGCCCCAGGTACGGGCTGACCACGATGTTCAGCGGACGCGGGTTGGCGGCGCCGTCGAGCGAGAGCGGGGCGGGGATGAGCGTGGCCGCGGGATAGCGGCGAGGCCCGTCGGCGGGAGCCTGGGCGAGCAGTCCGCTGCTCGCGATGAGCGCCGCGGCCAGCGCCCAGCCGTAGGGCGGCTTGCCGGTGGGCGTCAGGGTGCTCACCGACTGGGTCAGCAGCAGCTCGTCCTCGCGCCAGACCGGGTCCGCGTACGGCGAGGGTCCGGGCAGGTCCGGCAGACCGGACGGCCGGGGCGGGTAGAAGGGACGGCGCGGGTCGAAGGCCTGGCGCAGGGCGGCCGGGCGGCTGAGCCGGGCCGGGGTCTCGGGCAGCGCCGCGAGGACGCTCTGGAGCAGGTCGTCCTGCGGTTCGGGGGGCGGGTTCTGCGCGCGGAACCAGCTCTCCTCCAGGGCCGGCGGGTCCAGCCGGGCGAAGCCGCGGCCGACCGCGGTGTCCAGGCCGGCAAGGGTGATGGGCAGCGGCGTGCTGTCGGCCCAGCCGCACAGGGCGAGGGCCAGGGCGGGCAGGGCGGTGGTGGGGGCGCCGGCGCGCAGGCGCGAGATGAGCAGCAGCGGGTCGGTCTGCAGCGGGCTCGGCTGCTGCCCGGCGGGCGGCTGGGCCAGGTCGCGGGAGGTGTCCTGCAGGCGTCCCAGGAACGGCATGGTCAGCAGCAGCCAGCGCGGGTCGGCCGGGTCGCCGGGCGCGTAGTCCGCCGGGCTGCTGAGCAGGGCGCCCTGGCTGCCGGTCGGGAGGTGCTGCAGGGTCGTGGCCGTGCTGTCGGGGGCGGGCACGAGCCCGACCAGGTGGTGTCCGCTCGCCTCGATGAGCAGCGTGTCGCGGGGCAGCGCGTCGAGCGCCGCGCCCGGGTCGGCCAGCAGCGCCGACAGGCCGGCGGCCAGGTAGCCGCCGCTGACGCCGCCGAGCGGGCTGATGCCGGTGACGGGGTCGGTGGTCTGGAGGCCGGTCAGGCCCCGCAGGAACTGAGCGGCGCGCTGGGGCGCGAGCAGCCGCACCTCCTGGACGGACGTCCAGCGGGTCTCGCGGCCGAGGGTCCCGCCGCTCCCGTCGGCCGCCGGGGTCACCTCGACCAGCTGGTGTTCGACGAGGGCCAGGGGCTGCCAGCTTTGGCCCGGGGCGAAGGTGAACAGCAGCGGGCCGTCCGCGCCGGTGAGGATGGAGGCGGGCAGCTCGTGCTGGTTCAGCAGCACCCGGATGGTGTGGCGCAGGTGGGTCAGGGGCGGGGCTCCGGCGGCGCGGGCCGCGGGCAGGGTGATGCGCGCGTTGGACGCGTCGTAGCCGAGCTGTTGCGGCCAGGAGACGAGGTCGGTGGCGGTGAGCATCCCGTTGAGCAGGAAGCGCTCCTGCCACTCCGCGGCGTCCAGGCGCGAGGTGTAGCCGATCACGAGGTCGCCGGCCGAGGAGCCGTACAGCCGAGCCGCGTCGGCGGTCCGGTTCGGGACGGGATCCTGCAGCGAACGGCCCCAGTGGGCGACGAGCAGGGCCTCGACGAAGGCGCCGGTGAGGGGGAGTCGGGGCACGTCGTCCGGCCGGGCGGTGGCGCGGAAGGTCACCGTGGCGAAGCCGGGGGCGGCGCGTTGGCTCATCCCGGGCGTCCCCGCGTCGGCGAGGCGCATGCCGGGCAGGAACTGGAGGCCGTCCGGGTGCGGGGCGCTGTAGCCGTTCCATCCGAACTGGAGCGTGGTGTCGCCGGCCAGGGCGGCGGGCGAGCCGTCGGGAAGGGTGACGGCGAGGGTGAGGTCGTCGAACAGGTTCGCGCCGTCGAGCGTGAAACTCCCCGCCCCGGCCCCGGGAGCCATCAGGTTGAAGGTCAGCGCGGCCGCCAGGGCCTGGCCCCGGGTCGTCATCGGCGCGGAAGCCGGGCCCGAGGCGAAGCGTGCGGCGACCTCCTCGGCGGTGAGGGCACGGTCGTAGAGCGCGACCATGCGGTAGGTGCCCAGCCAGGCCCGTCCGCCGGTGATCTCGTCACCGAGGGCCAGCTCGAACCGGTCGTTCCAGGCGGACAGGCTTCCGCCGACGGTGTGCTCGGCCGTGAGCCGCCCGTTGAGGTAGATCCGGGCGCGGCCGTCGGCGGAGCGGGTGAAGGCCAGGTGGGTCAGGGCGGGGCCGAGCGACCCGGCCGGGGTGGCCAGGTCGGGGGCGCCGGTGTCGTCGGTGGCGTCGGTGCGCAGCCAGGCGTCCAGGCTGGACGAGTCGAGCAGGCCCTTGCTCTGCTGGAGCGTGACGTTGCGGTGCGCGTCGTCGGACGCGACGGTGAGGATGTCGAACTGCCCGTTCAGCAGGCCGAACGTCTCGCCCGGGAAGCCGATCGGGCGCGTGCCGGGCTGCTCCTGCCAGGGCGCGATCTCCCAGAACAGGCGCGGGACGGTGAGCGGGTCGGCGGGCTCGAGGGTGGCCCATTGCGGTGCGGGCACCGGCTGGACCCGGCCCGTTCAGCGGGTTGCCGGGGTTGAGATAGCGGTTGAGCCGCCGCCAGGAGGTGAGGAGCGCCGCCTGCTCGGCGCCGGTCAGCCGCTCGGTCTCGATCGTCATCCGGAAGCCGCGCACCGCCGGCCCCGTCGCCGGAGCCGGGTCGGGGACGATCCGGGCGAGCTGGAACACCGCACTGACCGGTGCGCCGTCCCAGAGCAGGCGGATCTGGCCGAAGGCCGACAGCCCCCCGGAGTGGACGGCCAGGGCCGCCGAGCAGATGGGCGGGGCCGGTCCGCTGCGCGATCGCCGCCGGGGTCAGGCCCAGCGCGGTGTACAGCCGCTGGACGGCGCCGGCCTGGGGCGTCATCGCGTCGAGGACGATCTCGCCGCCGAGGCAGGTGAGGACCGGCAGGTTGCCGGTGATGCCGGTGGGCCACCCGTCGGCGGGGGCCTGAAGCAGCAGCAGGCCGGCGGTGCCGGCGCTGATCGCCGCGCGGATCGCCTGGGGCGGGAGGTGCCCGTCGGGCTTGGTGCCGCTGCGCGTCCACTCGTACTGCGGTGTCGCGCCGTTGGTCGGGTTGATGGTGACGCTGGTGACGTAGACCAGTGCCAGCAGGGAGCCCGGCAGCAGCACGTTGTTCTCGCCTGCCGCCTTGCGGGGTGTGGTGTCCGCGAACAGGGTGCGGAAGGCGAAGTTCGTGGCCGGGTCGGCCAGCCGGATCACGTCGGCCTCGGCCGTCCAGAAGGGGCCCGCGATCCTCACCTTCGGCAGGTCGGGAAGTTTCGCCATCTGCTCCTCCTGGTCCGCTCGTGGCCGGCGGGCACCGCCGGTTCCGGCCGTGAAAGGGCCGTCACAGGTCGGTCGGATCGATCGGTCGCGGGTCGCTCGGCGCGGCGCTGCCGCGCCGGGCCCGGATCACCAGGGACCGGCCGCGCATGCCGCTGCCCTGGCTGGTGCGGTGCAGCCGCCGGAGGGCGAGCTGGTCGGGACGTCCCGGATAGGACGCCGCCAGCGCGGCCGGATCGTCGGCGCGCATCATGCCGTGGTAACGCATCAGCACCGCGCCGAGCAGCAGCTTGTCGGCCAGGGCGCCGCTGAGCCCACCCTGGACGGGACGGACGGCGACGGCGAACGGGACGGTGACCGACGGCGGCGGAGTGCCCGTGCTCGCGTCGTGTACGGCCGTGATCAGCTTCTCGACGGCGTCCGCGAACTCGGGGAAGCGGGCCCAGCGGCGCAGCGCGGCGATGTCGTCGCCGCTCATCGCGCCGGTCCAGGTGATGCCGGTGTACCGGGTTCCGGACGCGTCGCGGGCGAGCGCCACCTTGTTCTGGAGCTCGTCCGGGATCTGCTCGGGTCCGGCGGGGATCTCCACGCGAGTGACGGCGTCCGGGGCCGCACCGGTGGCCTGGGTGATGATCTGCGCGATCGCGCCGGTGAAGGCGCTGTCGCCGGGGAGCCGCCGCAGGTCCGCGGCGGCCGCGTCCGAGGGGCCCTGCCATACCAGGGTCAGGGCCGGCGCGGGCAGGAAGTCGATGAGCGCCCGGAGCCGGTCGGGCAGGTTCGCGGCGGGGGCGCTGACCGGCTCGGTGGTGTACCACCTGTCGAACAGGTTCCGGATCTTGGCCGCGTCCGGTGCGCGCATCAGCCGGACCAGGGCGTCGCGGTCGCCCCTGGTCATCACTCCGGCGAGCAGCAGCCGTCCGTGCGCGTCGATGGCGACCCGGTTGCGCGTGTCGAGTGGCAGGCCGCCGGTGTCATAGCCGGTGCTCAGCTGCTCCTCGCTCACCTGGACGAGATCGACCGCCAGCGGGAAGTCGCCGAGCGCGCCGGCCGGAGGCGCGAGCGTCGTCTGCGCCACCAGGAAGTGCTTGCCGAGCTGGCGGTGGGTGAACCTCTGCGCGACCGGGTCGTAGAAGCACTCGGCCTGCACCTCGATGTTGCCGCTGAACAACTCGACGATCTGGTAGACCACCTCGGGGTCGGGCAGGGCGCCCGGCTTGCGCGCGGTGGCGGCGCCGCCCGCGGCGTCGGGCGCCTCGGCGGGCCAGCGCCGCTGGGCCTCGTCGGGCAGGCTGTCCCAGAACCGGCGCAGCGGGATCGTGATGGTGCGGACGCGGGTGTCCTGCTGGAACATGCCGTCGGCGCGGAGCGGGGGCGGGAACGGCGGCAGCCGGTGCCACACGATGTCCGTTCCGCTGACAGTGGCGCTCGGCAGTGGCGAGCGGTAGGTCAGGTCGCGCTGGGTGACGCCGTTGACCGGCGACACGGTGCCGTCGGTCTGGGCGATCACCAGCAGGCGGTGCTCGTAGTAGAACGGCAGGGCCCGCCATTGGAGGGCGAGGACGCCTTGGGAGAAGTCGCCGACGCGCTCGGGCAGGTCGAGGCCGCGCAGCTCGTCCTGGTCCGTCGTGCCGTCCAGGACGAGATGGTCCGGCGCGCCCGGCAGCGCGTCCGGGACGGGCGGGTAGGCGTCCTCGACCAGGCGGACGGGAAGCTCGCGCTGGTGCTCCTTGGCGAAGCCGCGCACCCACGCGTACCAGTCGGAGTAGCCGAAGCGGCGCAGCAGGGTGAAGGCGACCTGCCGGAACGAGAGCCGGCGGACCAGGGTCTGGTTGCGTTCGGCCAGGGTCTGCTCGTGGTGCTGGGCGACGATCACCTCCCAGATCGCGCCGGGTGCGGGCGGACGCGCCGGGGTGGCCGGCTCGTCCAGCCGCCGCGAGCCGAGGACGAGCGGGGCGTCGACGGCCTGCGTTCGGTCCAGCACCACGTCCAGCCCGCCCGCGTCGGGATCCACCTGCACGGCAGGGGTGTCGGCCTCGGCGGCCGCGCGGCCGGGGAACAGCGTGGGGGAGCGGCGCAGGCTCTGCCACAGCAGGTCGTAGCGGCCGTACGGCTGGAGGTAGTAGCGCAGCGTGTGCGCCCAGCGGTCCTCGATCAGCTGCGTGTAGGTCAGGCGCCCGTCGGCGCCGGGCGTGGCCGGCGCGGGCGAACCGGCGCGCGGGTAGGCCGTGGCGGTCCAGGGACCGGCGCCGGTCGCGCCGAGGCCGTCCGGTCCCACGTTCACCGCGCCGCTCGCGTCGAAGAACCGCGCCGTCCAGGCGAGGACGTCGGGCAGCGCCTTGGCGATCCCGGCCGCGTCGGCGGGGAGGGTGACCTTGCCCGAATCGGGCACCTTGGGGTCGTTGCTGTTCAACGTCTCCAGGTAGTACTTGAGCCGCATCCACTGGACGTGCTCGGGGACGCCGTCGCCCGGCCCGGCGAACGCGGCGGCCAGCGCGCCGGTCGCGACGGTGAAGTGGTGGGTGCGCTCGTCGGCCGGGCCGAAGTCCTCGGTCCGGACCGTCCCGGCCAGGTTCTCCGCCGCCGGCAGGTCGGCGGCGGCGAGCGAGGGGCGCAGCAGCGCCAGCTGGTCGGCGCTGAGCAGGGTGCGGGCGCTGAGCAGCTTGCGGCCGGGGTCGTAGTCCAGCAGCGGCGCGATCGCCGGGTCGAACGGCGCGGGATCGGTGGTCAGCCGGGCCTGCGGACGGACCTCGACCGTCGCGGGCAGCGTGGCGCCGCGCAGCAGCAGGGCCGCCTCGCCGTTGAGCGGCAGCCGGATCGTGCGGGCGATCGGCGCGGGCCGCGGTTCGAGCTCCTGCTGCCCGGCGCCGCCGTCGGGCCGGATGACCAGGCTGCACGGCGCGGAGAGGGTGAGGCGCACCTCGATGTCGGCGTTGGAGCGTCCGGTGAGGGTGACGGCGCGGTAGCGCAGCCGTTGACGCACGGCCGGCCGCAGGCTGATCTGGACGAGCGCCAGCAGGTCGTCGCCCGCGGCCGGACGTTCGCCGAGCTGGATGCTGCGTCCGGGCTGGAACAGCAGCTCGACGTGCAGATGCCGGCGCAGCGCGGCGAAGGCCGCGGCGTCGGGGTCGGCGGGGGTGCTCTCCAGGCGTGCGAAGAGTTCCTTGAGCAGTTCCAGCAGCTTCGGGCCGAGCACGGCGCCGGTGTCGGGGTCGTGGAGGCTGAAGGTCACCGACAGTCCGAGACGTTGCAGCGCGCCCCAGCCGTAGCGGTCGGCGCCCGGCGGGCAACTGGCCAGGAAACCGGCCAGGTCGTTCGGCAGTGTCGGCGGGCTGAGCTGCAGGGCGGCGGCGTAGCCGTCGGCGACCCGGCCCCGCGGGTCGGTGACGCTGCCGGGGCGCAGCGCGCGCAGTCGCTCCACCAGGCGTTCCAGCAGCGGATGCAGCGGCGTTTCGCGCTTGCCGCCGGGCTGGGTGACGCCCGGCCATTCGGGCCATTCGAGGTAGGAGTCCTGCCAGGAGTACCAGGGACCGCGCTCGTCCCGCACGCCCTGGGCGGACGGGTCGGGCGGGCGGCGCCGCTGGACGGCCCCGGGGTACCACGCCTCCCACTGGCTGGTGTCGAGCGTGTCGCCGGGCACCAGCGGCAGGTCGCCGGCCGGGAGCATCTGGACCTCTTGCCGCAGCCGCAGCTCCGCGCCGAGCCGGGCGGCGCTGGCGAAGGTGTCGGTGGTGGCCGCGTCGATGTCCAGCTCGTACAGCCGGTACCCGGCGTTCAGCTCCAGGGGGTAGGCGGCGTCGCCGCTCGGTCCCTGGTTCCAGCGGAACCGGATCGCCCGGATGCCCAGGGGATGCGGCCGGAACCCGACGCCCGCGCCGATGTCGCCGGTGAACACGAACGGCGGCGGGCCGCCGTCCGCCGTACCGGGCAGCGGCATGGGCGCGTGCGCCAGGCCGGGCTCGGCGCGCTCGTCCTCGGGCCGGACCACCGCGAAGCCGGTCGGGCGCGGCAGCCACTCCAGCTCGGCCGGGCGGCGTTCCTCGCGCGGGTTGCCCGAGTGCTCGACGCGGTCGGTCGGCGCGGGCGTGGCGGGCGGCGCGGCGACCGCTTCGGCGGCGAGCAGGAGCTGCACCGGCGCCAGGGCCGACGGCACGTCCCGGTCGCAGATCGTCTGGAAGAACACCCGCCACGCCTCGGGACGCCAGGCGCCGTCGGGCAGCACGCCCGCGTCCCGCAGCGCGGCGACCGGGACCACCGCCGCGCGCGCACCGGGCGGCCCGAAGACATGGTCGAGGTCGATCTTGATGTCGGTGGGCAGCGGCCGGGCGTTGGAGGTGGGCAGCCCGGCGGTGCGGCCGCGCTGGGTGGTGCTGTCCAGGCCGTAGGAGCCGATCGGGACGGTGCTCTCGCGGCGGAAGACCAGCCGGTAGGTGCGGATCGGCACCGCCGGACCGTCCTGGCGGGCCGCCTCGCTCCACTCGACGTGGACCTGGCGCGGCTCCATCACCTGCGGGGTCACCGCGCCGGTCGGCGCCAGGTCGGACGGGGCGATGCTGTAGCTGACGGTGAGGTCGCCGTCCACCGGCACTGCCGGGGGCGTGGACGGGTAGCGGGTCGCGATGAGGGTCAGCGGGCGTCCGGCGTTGCCGGCGAAGTCGACCGGCGTGATGGTGTAGACGTAGCCGCGTCCCTCGCGCGGCAGCGCGGCGCGGTCGGCGGCGGTGTCGGGGAAGTGGTCGACCACCTGGAAGCGCGGTTGGAGCTGCGACAGGGTGTCGGTCGGCGTGACCTGGCCGGCCGCGGCGACGTCGGTGGTGTGGCGGTGCAGCACCTTGACCGGTTTCACCGTGGTGGTGCGCTCGGCCTCGTCACCGTCCAGGGCGCGCCGGCGCACCAGGTAGTGGGCCAGGTGGTGGTCGGGGTCGTTCTGGACGCGGCTGACCCCCGGCGGTGCCTGGCGCTGCCAGCTCAGGTCCCAGGCCAGGGCGATGGTGCTCGCGTCGCTGTACTGCCGCACCTGCTGGAACTCGGGCGGGAACAGGTCGAACCGTGTCTGGGCGACGTTGAAGGACCGCACGTCCTGGCCGGCGGCGCCGGGGCCGGTGGCGTCGGGCCGTTCGCGCTGGCTGATGGACGGCTGGGCGTCCAGGCCGGTGGCCACCTGGTCGAGCCAGGCGGGACGGCGGCCGTCGGCGGTGCGCACCGCGAACACCAGGCCCATCTGGAAGGCCAGCGACCCGGCGGCCAGCGCGGCGCGCCTGGCCGGGTCGGGCTCGGCGTGGAAGGCGCGCAGGTCGGCGATGATGTCGTGGATGATCACGCCGCGCAGCTGGTGGGCCTGCTGGTCGGCCTGGACGGCGCCGACCGTGCCGGGGTCGCCGCCGTCCTGCGCGGCGCCGTCGGCGGCGTAGATCGTCGTGCTCGGGTCGAACGCGGCCTCCAGCAGCTGCTCGTAGAGCTCCTGCGGGTCGCGCTTGAGGAAGGGCGAGCCGCGGAACTGCTCGTACGCTCCGCGGACGGCCGCCTCGAAGGAGCTGTCGGACGGGTTCTGCACGCGCGGGTCGCTGACGGGCGGGCGGTAGCCGGGCAGCGCACCGGGATCGCCGACCGGGTGCGCGACCGCGGTGTCCCCCGCGCCGGTGTAGGTCTGCTTGAAGGCGTTGCCGAGGTGCTGGGCCAGGCTGAGCCCGTCCTGCAAGGGGGCGGGGTCGCTCGCCTGGCCGGTGGTCGGGTTCACCACGCGGCGCTCGGCCGAGCCGCCGGTGTACATCCGTGCGGCCCAGTTCACCGCCCAGGTGATCGGGGCGCCGGCGGTGACCGCGCTGGTCACGTCGACGAACTGGGGCGTGGGCAGGGGCTCGAAGTGCCGCAGGGTGTAGCTCTCTCCGGCCGCCGGCTTCGGGACGCGCAGCGAGAAGTCCTTGGCGACCGTGGTGCCGTCGGCGGGCGGTGGCGGCAGGAATCCGAGCTCGGGCTCGGTGATCGGGAAGCCGTCCTCGTCCGGGACCAGCCGTCCCTGCGCGTCCCGGTGCAGCCGTTCGGCCTGCGGCAGCAGGACGAAGTAGATCTGGTGGTCGGCGTCCCAGCTCGGCGCGTCCCGCAGAACGAACAGGACGTAGCCGGGCACGTGGAACACATCGGGAACCGGTGCGGCCGCCCGCTCGCCGATCACGGCCGCCAGGGCGCGCGGCGGCAGGGCGGCACGGCGCGCGCCCAGCGCGGACGTGAACCGCGGCGCGGCGTCCAGCGCGCCGCCGGTGCCCGGTACCGGCTCGACCTCGGTGGCCTCCAGCCCCAGGGACAGGAACTGCCTCGTCCGGTCGAGGGCCGCCTCGACGTTCCCCTCCTCGAAGGCGATCTTGACGGTGGCCTGCAGGCTGTGGCCGCAGCAGGAGACGCCGACGGTGCCGGTGCCGCGCACGCCGGGAATGCTCAGCCCCTTGACGCCGATCTCCAGGCCCGCGCTGAAGGTGATCTCCAGGCTGAAGCCGAACGACAGCCGGATGGTGGTGAACACCAGCGGGATCTTGATCCAGAACTCGATGGCGAAGGAGACCTGCACCTCCAGCCCGATCGCGCCGTAGACGGCCGAGTCGTTCAGCGGGTCGCGGAAGTCGACCACGCCGATGTAGCGCGCCCCGAAGGCCACCCGCGCGGTGGCGGTGATCCGCATGCCGACGAGCCCGAGGTCCACGCCGGCGCTGAGGTCGAGCCGTCCGCGGGCGAGGAAGCTGGTGCCGAGCACCATCTCGGTGGTGGAGACGCGGAAGATGAACCCGCCCTCGACCTCGACGGCCAGCGGACCGAGCGTGGTGTGCCAGCGCAGCATGTTGGGCCAGCCCAGCTCGTAGTGGAACAGGCCCGGCTCGATCAGCAGGGTGGCGGAGAAGCGGCTGCCGGCGATCGCGTCCCGGACGAAGTCGGGCAGCGGCGGGTGGACGCCCGGCTTGCCGCCCTCCGGCTTGGAGATGTGGGCCAGGAAGCGCTTCTGGCGCGGCGAGAGCAGCACGAAGCCGCTGAGGATGGGGTTCTCGCGGGCGCCCTCCTTGTTGTCGACGTAGTCGGCGTAGTTGGTGTTGAACCAGCCGCGCACCGCCATGAAGAAGGTCAGGTCGCTGCGGAACGCGATGATCGCGTCGACGAGGAAGACGCAGGCGAGGTCGGCCTCGGCGAACGCCTCGTAGCGCAGCGGCGACGCCGAGGCGGAGGTCTGCGAGATCATCGCGCGCAGCACGATCGTCCAGCGCGGGTCCTCTCCCGCGTCCTCCAGGTCCACCGCCCAGCGGTCGCGCTTGGACAGGTCCCCCTGGGTGCGCGAGAGGCCCTCCAGGGTCTTCAGCAGCTTCTTCACGTCGTTCTCGGCGTCGGCGGCCTTGATCGACGCGATGGTGAAGCGGTAGCCGAAGCCCATCCCGATCTCGCGCAGGTAGATCTGGACGACCGGGATCATGAAGCTGACCTGGCGGATCTCCAGGTAGAGGAACCAGGCCCGCAGCCAGGGCGAGCCGGGGCCGCGGCGCACGCGCAGGAACCCGAAGCTGGCCGCGATGGTGGGCAGGCCGTGGATCTGCACCACGCCCTCGCCGACCAGCCCCGTCTGGTCGGGCTCGTCCACGAAGTCGACCACGCCGCTGAGCCGGAACGCCGCGCCGATGGCGAGGTTCACCGGCAGGCGCGTGAAGTGGATGCGCGGGACGAGCTCGCCCGGCGCCGGGAGGCCGATGAACAGCTCGTGGTAGTCGGGCCGCGAGTCCGGCGTGTCGCCGGGGCCCTGCGCGAACTTCAGCTGGCCGGTCACCTGCATGGCCCCGTCGCCGTCGAAGAACTCGCACTGCGGGACGAAGCCGATCGCGCGCAGCTCCATCTCGAAGCAGCCGAGGAAGCTGAACGTGACCGGCTTGGGCAGCTCGACCAGGAACTTCACATGCTCGGCGATCACCTTTGCGTCGCCGGTGAGCGGGCACTGCACGAGGTCGATGCGTATCTTGCCGAGCAGGCCCAGCGGCCCGTCGGCGTCATCGCCCGGCGCCAGCACGAACTGGGCGGACCCGGTGATGGTGAAGTACAGGTGGAAGGCGCCGTCGTCGACGAACCGCAGGCCGAGCGCGTCCACCGAGAACTGGAAGCGCGTGCCCTTGCAATCCAGCAGCTTGACGCCGCGCAGGTTCGCGGCGCCCTGCACGAGGGTCAGGTTGCCGCCGTCGCGCTGGGCGAACTGCAGGGCGATGTCGGCGGTCGCGTCGCCCACAAGGTCGGGCGGCAGCGGACCGGAGCCGGCGAGGGAGAAGTCGGCGATCCGGTTCTCGCGGATGACGAAGCCGCTGTCGGTGAAGCGGAACCGCGTGCGCAGGCCGTTCAGTCGGGCCGGACGGTCGGTGACGGTGGCGGCGAGGTTGACGCCCTTGGGCGTGAGGGCGAAGTCCCGCACGCTGAAGGTGATCGGCTCCTCGCTGGCACGGGTGAAGTCCAGCTCCAGCACCGCGCCGTCCGGCTGCTGGAGCTGGTAGTGGTAGTCCTTGGTGGCGAGGGTGAAGTAGTGGAAGGTCTTGTCGCCCAGGTCCTTGCCCCGGAACCGCCAGCGCATCCCGAACAGGTCGGGGAACTGGCGCTCCGCCTCCGTCGAGCGCAGCTGGATGCCCTGGTCGTGGTCGACCTTGAGGGCGAAGGTGGCCAGGTCGAACGTCAGCCGGCACAGCAGGTCGAAGCCGATGCTGAAGACGCGCACCCGCACGCCGATGTCGAAGCTCACCTCGCCCTGCGGCAGCGTGATCGGCAGCTTGGTGAGCGGCGTGGTGGTGTAGAGCTGCAGGAACTGCGAGTCGCCGCCCTGGCCCTGCTTGAGGAAGGGCAGGGTGAACCCGCCGCCCGCGTCGAGGTTGACGCTCAGCTGCGCGGTCCAGCCCGTCCCGAGGTCGGCCGGGTCGAAGACCACCGGCTTGCACAGGGACGCGGGGTCGTTGAGGTCGAGCGGCGGGATCGGCGTGGTGAGCTGCTGGAAGAAGCCGGGCAGCTTCGGCGTGCCGAGCGCGACGTCAAGCAGCACCAGGCTGCGCGGGCCGTCCGCCGGTTTGAGGGAGACGGCGAACAGGGGCTTGTCGGGCGGCTGGGGCGGCTCGTCGTTGTGCAGCTCGCGGTCGCCGTCGCGGCCCCACGCGAACGTGCTGCCCGCCGTCACCGGGTCGGTTCCGGGCAGGGTGACGACGAAGGCCGCGCGGCCGAGGCCCGCGCCCTGGCGCATCAGCAGCAGCGAGAAGCGGCTGGACGCCGGGACGCCCACGCTGAGTCCGGGGAGCGCGAACGAGGCGCCGGACGCGGCGGCCTGCCAGTCCAGGCGCGCCTCTTCGAGGCCGCCGGAGCCGATGATCAGGCGCAGCGTCACGTCCTGCTCGCCCGCCGGGC
Organism: Actinomadura montaniterrae; assembly: GCF_008923365.1. Classification (GTDB taxonomy): domain Bacteria; phylum Actinomycetota; class Actinomycetes; order Streptosporangiales; family Streptosporangiaceae; genus Spirillospora; species Spirillospora montaniterrae. The sequence continues at coordinate 114,796 of NZ_WBMR01000002.1, read as the reverse complement.
TGCGGTCGCCCAGGTTGGGGACGAACTGGCCGAGCAGCCTGCTGAGCGCGCCCTCCTTCCACTGCAGCACCAGGCACACCTTGCCGCCCGCCTGGTGGAAGCCGACCGTCGCGCTGTCGATCACCACTCCGGTGCCGGCGATCTGCACCGGGTAGGGGAGCGCGAGGTTGAGCGGCGTGTCGGACTGGAGGCCGTCCTTGCTGGCCGTCCCGCTGAGCTTCGGCACCGCGAACTCGACGAACGGGCGTCCGGGGTCGGGCTCGTAGCGGGCGTCGCCGCCGGTGCTCACCTTGCGCATGGGGCGCAGCAGCGCCGGGGCGAACCGCAGCGCCACGGGCGCGTCGGTCACGCGCAGCACCGTGTTCGGGACGAAGTCGAGCTCCAGCCCGATGCCCTCGGAGTCGGGGGAGCCGCTCGTGTCGCGCTGCAGCACCACGCTCACCGCGTCGATCCCGGGCAGCGCCAGGACGAGGTCCTGCTCCAGGAGCAGGCGGGTCAGCAGGTTGACCTTGCCGGGCTCCTCCGTCGACTGCGGCGGCTCGATCCAGATGTGGGAGAGGACGGCGGGGTCGGGAGGCTTGGGCAGGAACGGCGGCCACTTCTCGCCGAGGTAGTCCTTGAGGGTGATGAACATCGTCATGTCGAGCACGCTCCCCACTCGTCGCGCGAGTCGACGTCCGCGAACATGTCGTATCTCTCCTGCTCGTTCGCGGTGAGCGTCTTCTCCGCGGTGGGCAGGACCACGGGTTTGATGCCGGCGGGCAGGGTGACCCCGCTGCCGGGGGTCCCCCAGGCGGGGTTCCAGACGTTGAGCGCCTTGTCGATATTGACGATCAGCGGCTGGTCGGCAAAGGGGAGCTCGAACGAGTCGCTCCAGAGCTCCACCCGGTACACCTGCACCAGCGAGTCCTCCTCGTCGAGGACGGCCACCGAGTGCTCGATGTCGGTGTAGAGGCTGCGCCGGAAGGCGTTGGCCGACCCGATGATCGCCCAGTGGTCGTCCACGATGGTGGACTTGGTATGGACGATCACGTTGCGGGTGAACATCGCCACCTGGCCGCGCTGCGCGGGTGTCAGCCCCTTCAGCAGGCCCTGGGTCAGCGCGACCAGACCGTACGGCGGGAAGACCGGGTCGTTCGGGTCGGCGACCCCGACCACCAGGATCACCTTGAGGTCGGGCTTGGCCTGGACGGCGTCGTGCAGCCTGCTCATCAGCTCGATCGACCAGAACCCCTGGTCCTCGATGTAGATGTAGCGGTCGGCGGCCTTGATCGCCTTGAGCCAGGCGGTGCGGACCTCGAACACGCCGGACGGCGCGAACGAGATCTTGTCGTTCTCGGGCAGCCGGTTGCTGCTCTTGTAGTTGAACTGCGGCAGGGTGCGCAGGGACTGGACGTGGTGCTTGGCCTGCGACGGGGTCACCAGGGTGCGCGGCGCCAGCTCCGGGGAGCCGGGCGTGTGGCTGTCGAGACCGGCGAAGCCGACGCGGAAGGGCTTCACCTTCCGGCCCCTGACCTCGTTCCACATGGCGCGGAAGAAGTCGAACATCGCCTGCACCGCCGGGCCCTCGACCTTCGCCTGCACGTCGTGCCACTGCTTGGCGGGGTGCGGCTGGGAGCCGTGGCGGTCGCCCACGAAGTCGATCCCGCCCGTGAAGCCCATGGCGCTGGTGCTGCTGCCGAGGACCACCAATTTGGTATGGGCGGAGCCCGCGGAGTGGGTCAGGATGTTCACCCAGGCCTTCTCGGCGAGCTTGGGTTCGGTGCGCAGGTCCATGACGGCGGTCAGGGTGGCGAGGTTGACGTTGCGGATGTTCGCCAGCCCGTGCTCCACCCCTTTGCTCTGGACGTAGTTGTCGGCCATGATCGCGAACGAGGCCCAGCCCAGGATCCGGACGTCGACTCCGGCCCTCGCCTTGGCCTTGAGCAGGTCGTTCAGCTGGTCCGGGAGCGCGGGCCCGTCGAGCGAGAAGGGTTTCGCCAGCTCGACCAGCGGCGTGTAGGTGCCGGACGAGCCGGGCGCCGGGAGGATCTTGCCGCCCATCAGGTGGAGGTCCCAGCCGGCGATGTAGATGAACTGCTGGGCGTTCTCGGCCGGCGACCCCACGCCCAGCTTGGCGAGCTGCTTCTTCAGCTCGTCGAAGTAGGTGGTGCCGTCGATCAGCGGGGTGACCTCGCAGCCCTTGAACGTCGCGGGGAGCGGCTGCGAAGGCGGAACGGTGTCTTCGGGCTGGACGAAGTACTTCTTCAGCAGCGCGTCGATATCGGCCACCAGAAAGCCCCCGAGGCTATATGTGCGACTCCCCGACACGATTCAGCATTCTTGCGGCAGAAGGCGGTGACCGGTCATTGGTCGGGAATCGCGGTCAAGCTGAAAAATCATGAAAGTGAAGTCAACGGTCAAGCAACCTTCACACGAGAGCCTCGCCCCGGGCAATGGTTCGGCCTGATCCGGACGGAGACCATGCCCTGACGTGCGGTCACGTCGCCGTGACCGCCGAGCCGCTTGTTTCGTGCAGGCCCGCGCCAACGCCCCTCGCCGGCGCGGGACCTGTTCCGTTGTTCGATAAATACGACAAGTAATTACATAAAGGACTCTTGATCATATGTCCGCCAGACTCGGCGGGTGCCCTCTACCGCCGCCGAGGAACGTGTGCTGGGTTACTCGGCTGCGTCGTCGAGGTCGCCGGCGAGCGCGTCCGGTGCGCGCATGCGCCAGGCGTCGGTGACGAGCTCTTCCAGGCGGTCGACGTCCACTTCGCCCAGCCACAGCATGACCAGCGGCATCCCGTCGTAGGCGGGTGTGGTGAAGAAGCGTTCCGGCTCACCGAGCAGCAACGCCTGCTTCTCGGCCTCGTCCCCGACGTACAGGACGGCGATGTCGGTCCGGATGACGCGCGGCTTCCCCGGCCTGCGCTCGGGGTAGGACCAGACGAACCCTTTGCCGCCGACCCGGAAATCGAAGCCGTCGCTGTCGATCTCGACCACGTGGGGTAGCGCGAGCGCCAGCCGGCGAACGTCTTCGGCGTCAGCCATCCTGGTCGCTCCCGGACACCGGTTTCTGCACACGTGCAGGCTATCGGCCGACAAACCCCGAAGGTGCCCGAGGCGCCCGCTCTGCCAGGACGCGGTCGAGTCCGGCGGCCGTCGAACACGTCGCTCCAGAGCCATACGGTCTTTATCAGTCTTTCCAAAAATAAAATCGGCGTCGAGTGCAGGGGGTAGGTGATGGCTCGGCGTGCCGACGCTGCCAGGGCAGCACGTGGGCGGCCCGCGAGCGTTGCCGCCGCTGCCGAGCCAGCGGGCTCGGGAGACGAAGCTGGCGGAGAGTGACTCTTCGAGTGCCTGCGGGGATCCGCAGAGGCACCACGCTCAGGGTCTGCACGCCAGGAAACGTGGCGCTGGACCTGACCAGCCGCGACAAGCCCCACTTCATCTGAGCCCAGCCGATACCCGTGCGCTGGCATCAGGCCGGTTGGACGTCGCTGGGTCACCCGCCCGGGTGGGAGTGCTTTTCTTAGGTACTTAGGAAGAAGGCAGCACGAGGGCGTTTCACCCGGGAGGGAACGATGCTGTTCAGGCGGGAGGTCCTTGAGGGGATCGCGGGCGGGCGGATCGACCGGGTGTTCCGGGTGTGGGCCGAGCCCCGGGTCCGCGCGGGAAGCACCCAGCGCACCTGGGCGGGGATCGTCGTCATCGACTCCGTCACGGCCGTCACCCCCGAGGAGATCACCGAGGAGGACGCCGTGCGGTCGGGCTTCCAAGACCGCGCGGCACTGCTCACCGCCCTGTCCAAGAGCACCAAACAGGGCGGCTACCACCGCGTCATGCTCCACCTCGGCGGCCCCGATCCCCGATCGGAGTTGGCCGCGAACGCCGACCTGACCGGCGAGGAACTGGCCGATCTCAAAGCCGCCCTGGACGCCGTCGACGCCCGCAGCCGCCGCGCCCCCTGGACCCGCGAGGTCCTCCGCCTCATCGAGGAACATCCCGGCCTGCGCGCCCTGGACCTGGCCGAACGCCTGGACCGCGACAAACTCCCTTTCAAGGCCGACGTCCGCCGCCTCAAGGCCCTCGGCCTCACCGAAAGCCTGGAGATCGGCTACCGCCTCTCTCCCCGCGGCAAGGCCCTTATGGCCTACCTGCGCTCCTTGACCGGATGATTCATCTCGGGCGCTGCCGCAGCACAGACGGCCTCTCTTGCCGCGGGTCGGGCGCCCAGCTGATCTTGAGAATGGATTCACCGGCACACCCGCAGTTCCCCGAAGCCCATGCCCCGGCAGCGACGGGCGTCTAGAGGTCGATGACGACCTTGCCGTGGACGTGGCGGCCGGCCTGGAGTTCGGCCGCGCGGCGGATCTGCTCGACCGGGAAGCTCGCCGCGATGGGCACCCGGAGCCGGCCCGCCGCGACCAGGCGGGCGACCTCTTCCAGGGCGCCGGCGGCGGCGTTCGCGCCGTTGGCCGCCGGGACGCCGTCGACTTGCGCGGCGATGGTGCAGATGCGGCCGTCCGCGACGCCGAGTTCCCTTGCGGCGTGCACCGTCTCCGTCCCGTGCAGGTCGATGGCGGCGGTGACACCGCCGGGTGCGAGGGATCGGACCCGGTCGGCCAGGCCGTCGCCGTAGGCGACCGGCTCGGCCCCGAGGTCGCGCAGGAAGTCAGACGATGCCGCCGATCCCGTCCCGATGACGCGCGCTCCCGCGATCCGGGCCAGCTGGACGGCGAACACCCCGACCCCGCCCGCCGCGCCGCCGATCAGCACCGTGTCGTCCGGGCCGGGGTCGACGAGCGCGAGGGCGGCGGATGCCGTGCGGCCGGCGATCGTGAGGGTGGCGGCGGTGCGGTCGTCGACGCCGCCGGGAGTGTGGTGGGCCTCGTTCGCCGCGGTCTCCGAGGCCGGGTCGATCACCACGAAGTCGGCGACCGCGCGGGAGAGGGCGCCCCCGAACACCCGGTCGCCGGGCGCGAAGCCGGTCACCCCGTCACCGACCTGGTCGACCAGCCCCGCGTAGTCGGTCCCGAACCCGGCCGGGAGGCTCAGGCCGAACCGGGCGGCGGTGTTCGCGTCGGCGGTCATGATCCAGTCCATCGGGTTCAGGCCGGCGGCGGTGACCCGCACGCGGATCTGTCCCGGGCCGGCCTGCGGAGCGGGAACCTCGCGGACGTCGAGCACGTCGGGGCCGCCGAATGAATCGAGCCGGACCGCCCTGCTCCTGCCCGCCGGCGGTTGATCGCTCTGTTCCTGCATGTACGCCTGTCTCCTTGGGGAACGAGGGAGCGCGTCGAAACGGACTATGCTCCGTTTCCATGGACGACCGTAACACAACCGGAGCGTGATCCGTTTTGAGTGAGGCGGAGATGCGCGCGCCGCGGGCGGACGCCGCCCGGAACCGCGACCAGTTGCTCGCGGTGGCGACCCGCGTGTTCGCGTCGGCCGACGGCGAGCCGTCGATGCGCGCGATCGCCCGCGAGGCCGGAGTCGGCATCGCCACGCTCTACCGGCACTTCCCGACCCGCGAGTCGCTGGTCGACGCGGTCTACCGGGACCAGGTCGTGCGGCTGACGAGCGGCGCCCGCGACCTGCTCGGCCGGCTGGCCCCGGCCGCGGCGATGCGGCGCTGGATGGACCTGTTCGGGGACTGGATCGCGGCCAAGAACGGCATGCTCGACACGCTGCTCGCGATGATCGAGTCGGGCGAGATCGCCCACGCGCGGACCCGGAGCGAGCTGCTGGCGGCCATCACCGCGATCCTCGACGCCGGCCGCGCGGCGGGCGACCTCCGGTCCGACGTCGCGGCCGAGGACATCGCCGCCTCCCTCATCGGCATCTTCACCGTGGCCCCCCGGCCCGAACACGAAGCCAGGGCCGGCCGCCTGCTGGACCTCCTGATGGACGGCCTCCGCCCCCCGGCCCGGCCGGCCTGAGCCTGGATCGCGGCGGCGGGGAGCGTTCCGTCGGTGTGAGCACAACGCACTAAAGGGGGCTAAAGGCGTTTAACTGGAGTAAGGCGCACAAGATTGTTGGCCGGCCGAACGCCATCCTATGGTTCACGATGGCACGATCATCGCTGCTCGGGGATGTCGGGGAAGGCGGCAGGCGTGATCAATTGATGGTGCCGAAAAGATGTGTCGGATGGCTTTCGCCGGGCCAAATACATATAAAACCGATCGAGAATTGAATATTGGGCGCGTGTCCGCATTGCGTCACTTTCATGGGTTGCCTCCGATGAGAGCGTGCCCTTATGTTTCTGGGGTTCGCGACCGAAGGAATCCGTTGATCGGAGGACCCTTTGCGTGTGGTGATCGCGGGATTCGGAAAGGCCGGGCGGCAGCACGCCGAGGCGATCCGGCAGGTGCCGGGCGTGGCCGTGCACTCGGTTCTGGAATCCGATCGCGACGTCGGCGTCGAACCGTTCACCAGGGCGCCCGGATGGCCGGCGGTCCTGGCGGACCCGGAGGTCGACGCCATCGCCCTGTGCCTGCCGCCCGGGGGACGCGCCGAGCTGGCCGCCGCGGCCGCGGCGGCCGGCAAGGCCGTGCTGCTGGAGAAGCCGCCGTGCATGTCGGTCGCGGAACTCGATCGGCTCCCCGGGTCAATGGGCGTGATGTTGCAGCACCGTTTCCGGCTTCCGCGAGAGCTGCTGGACCGGCCTTTCAAGGATGCGACCGGAACGCTGCTCGTAAGCCGTCCGAGAGACGCGGCGACGCACTACACCGGTTGGCGAGCCGATTCCGGGCGGGCGCTCGGCGGAATCACCGCGCATCTCGGCGTCCACTACCTGGATCTGGCCTGCCAACTGCTGGGAGAGGTCGAATCGGTCGATCTGCGTGATCATCGGGAATGTGCTCCCGGCATCGATGTGCGGGTCAGCGGGCTCGTCCGGTTCACGGCGGGCTCGACGCTGGCGTTCACCATCGCGGCGGACGTCCCGGCACGCGCCGAGCACCTGGTGATCGCCGGGGACGGCCGGTCCGTGACGATCGCGGACGGCGCGGTGCAGCTGCGCGACGAGGACGGCACGCGGACGCTCCCCGCCGAGCCGACCGGCGCGATGCGCGCCAAGGTCTACGAGGAGTTCGCGCACGGGCCCGACCTGTGCTCGCTGGAACGGGCGCGGCCGGTGACGGTCGTCCTGGACGAGATCCGGAAGGCGGGAGCGCGGTGAGCGCGCGCCTCGGCCTGTCGTCCGGCTCGGCGCCCGGGCTGGACGCGCCGGAGTTCGCCGCCCTGGTCCGGCGGGCGGGCGGGACGGTCGCCGACCTGCGGGCCGGCAAGGGCCATCGCTGGGAGGAGCAGGGCCTCGCCGGGCTGTGCGGCCTGCCGGTGTCGTTCGTCGGGATATCCGTGACGCTGGGACGCCCCGGCCGGGACGGCGAGGCCGCCGAGCGGTTCCCGGGCGAGAGCGTGAAGGTCTTCGCCGCACCGGGGGCGCTCGACGCGGACGCGACCGCCGGCCAGATGCGCGCGCTCACCGCCGACCGGAAGCCGGAGCAGGTGCTGGTCGAGACCCATCGGGGCGGAGCCGGGCCGGACGAGCTGGTGAGGCTCTGCGAGCGGTACGGCTGCCGCCTCGTCCTGGACAACCTCGGCCTGGACGACATCGCCGCCGACTTCCGCGGAGCGCTCGGCGATCTCGCGCCGCTGACGGCGGCGGTGCAGGTGAAGGGGTTCGAGCCGGACCGCGCGCACCGGCCGCTGACCGAAGGGGACCTGGGCTGGCTGGCGGCGTTCCGCGACGCCCGTGTCGACGTCACCGTGGAGTCGCGCGCCGGGACGCCGCACCAGGACCTGCGCGTCCTCCGGACCGCCTGGGAGGCCGTGGAATGCGCCTAGCCGTGATCAACGACGAGGTCGACCAGGACCTCGGCCGGGCCGCCGACGCGGCCGCCGGGTGCGGGTTCGCCGGGCTCGAGATCCGCTCGGTCGGCAACGTCCCGCCGCACGAGCTCACCGACGAGCGGCTCGGCGAGGTCGTCCGGGAGCTGGAGGGGAGGGGACTGGCCGTCGCCGGGTTCTGCCCGCCCGCGCTGAAGGTCCCGCGCCCGCGCACGGACGAGGAGGTCGCCGAGGCCCGCGCCGTGCTCGTCCGGGCCGTCGCGCAGGCGCGCGTGCTCGGCGCGCCGCACGTGCGGATCTTCACCTTCTACCGGGACGGCGACCCCGATCCCGCCGGGGCGGCCGAGGCCGCGAGGCGGGTGCTCGACGGGGTGGACCTCGACGGGGTGAAGCTGCTCGTCGAGACCGGGACGCGGACCAACACCCCGACCATGGAACTCGTCCTGCGGTTCCTGGACGCGGTGGACGTGCCGGGTCTGGGCGTGCTCTGGGACCCCGGCAACAGCGTGTTCAGCGGCATGCACGCGGCGCCGTTCCCGGCCGAGTACGAGCTCGGCAAGGACCTGATCGAACACGTGCACGTGAAGGACCCGGCCGGGACGAGCGGGTACGTGCGGCTCGGCGACGGCGACCTGCCGTGGGGCGACATCGTCGACACGCTGCGCGCCGACGGCTACGCCGGATGGCTCTCGCTGGAGACGCACTGGCGCATCGGCCGCGTCCTGAACCAGCGGCAGCGCGACACCCCGTGGGGCGACGACTTCACCGACGGCGGGCACGAGGCCAGCGTCGAGTGCATGCGCCTGCTCAAGGAGCTGGTGGACCGGTGACCGCGTTGCTGCTGCTGGGGGCGCAGCGGTCGGGCACCACCGCGCTGGCCCACGCGCTGAGCCGGGCGTACGCGGACGCGGGCGGCATCTTCACCGTGAACGGGAAGCTGCCGTACCTGCTGTCGCGCTGGACCACCGCCGCCGACCTGGCGGGACGGCACTTCCGCGCCGACGAGATCGCGTACGCGCTGCGGCGCCGGCCGCCCGCCGGCGAGGGCGCCGACCGCTGGCTGAAGGGCGTCGACGACGTGCTCCGGGAAGCTGCGGCAGCGGCCGCCCGAGGAGCCCACGACGCGCACGGCCCGGCTGACGCGCCCGGCGATCCGGCCGCGGCGCTCGTCGCGGACGTCATCGCCAAGGCGTACGCGCCGTGGCCGCGCTGGGGCGACAAGTACAACGAGTACCTCCTCGACCTGCCGGCCGTGCTGTCGGCCGTCCCGGACGCGCGGCTGGTCCTGCTCGTCCGGAACCCGCTGGAGGCGGCGGCGTCCCAGCTGGAATGGACCGGCGACCGGCCCTGGCGTCCCCGGACGGTCGAGGACGCCTGCGCGAAGTGGGCGGCCTGGCACCGCCCCTGGCTGGAGACCGCCCCCGGCCTGGACCCGGACCGCGTCCTGGTGATCGGCTATCGGGCGCTCTGCGAGGGGCGCGCGACGGACCGGCTCTCCGCCTTCTGCGACCTCGATCTCGGACCGTACGTGACGGGACTGCGGGCCACCCGGCCCGACCCCGGCACCGACCATCTGCCCGCCGGCACCGCCCGGGTCTGGCGGGCCCTGTGTGAAATGGAGAGCTCGACGACATGACGGACTACGAAATCTCGGAGCAGGGATACGGGCCCGACCACGAGTCGCCGTTCGGCTACGGGCTGCACCACGTGCAGATCGCCATCCCGCCCGGCAGCGAGGACGAGTGCCGCCGGTTCTACGTGGACGTCCTCGGCATGATCGAGATCCAGAAGCCGCCGGTCCTGGCCGCGCGGGGCGGGCTGTGGGTGCGCGCCGACACGCTGGAGATCCACCTCGGCGTCGAGCAGGACTTCCGCCCGGCGCGCAAGGCGCACCCCGGTATCCGCGTGGCGGACCTGGACGGGCTGGCCAAGCGGCTGACCGGCAACGACGTCGAGGTCACCTGGGACGACAACTTCCCCGGCCACCGGCGCTTCTACGCGTTCGACAACCTGGGCAACCGGCTGGAGTTCCTGCAGCGCGACGGTTCCCGCCCGGAGTGGTGAGGGTGAGCGGGCTGCTGGGCCGCCTGGTCGGCCTTCCCGACGTCCCGGCCGTGCGGCGCTGGGCGTGGGTCGCGGTCGCCGACTCGCTCGGCACCGGGCTGATCACGCCGCTGGTCATCATCTACTTCACCCAGCAGATCGGGATGAAGGCCGTCACCGTGGGCTTGGCGATGAGCATCGCCGGGATCGGCAGCGCGGTGCTCGTCCCGTTCGGCGGGGTGTTCGTGGACCGGTTCGGCGCGAAACCGCTGGTGATCACGGCGTTCGCGCTGGCGGGGATCGGCACCACCGGGTACATGTTCGCCCGGAACTTCGGCGTCCTGGTGCTGACGGTGCTGCTGGCCAACATGGCGGACGCGTCGGGACGTCCCGCCAAGCACTCCTTCATGGCCCAGATCGCCGACGGCGAGGCGCGCAACCGGCTGCTGGCGTTCAACCGGTCCGTGCGCAACGCCGGGTACGGCGTCGGCGGGCTGCTGGCCGCCGTGGTGCTCGGGCTCGGCTCGCACTTCTGGTACGTGCTGGCCTTCGGGCTGGACGCGCTGTCGTTCTTCGTCGCGATCGTGCTGGTGGTCGGCATCGTCCCGCCGCCGCTCGCGAGCGCCGCGCGGGACGGCGAGGACGCCGCGCCGGCCAAGGCGCGCGGCGGCTACGCGGAGGTGCTGTCCGACTGGCGCTACACGCTGCTGTCGGTGCTGAACGTCCTGGTCCTGCTCGAAGCGACGATCTTCACGGTCGGCGTCCCGCTGTGGGTCGTCCAGCACACCGACGCGCCCAAGGCGGTGGTCGGGGTCCTGTTCACCGTCAACACCGTCATGATCGTCCTGCTCCAGGTGCGGGCGACCAAGGGCCTGGAGGGGCCCGCCGACGTCCGCCCGTCCTACCAGCGCGCCGCGCTCGGCATGACGATCGCGGTCGCGGGCTACCTGCTCGCCCAGTACGTCGGGGCGGTCCTGGCGGTCGTCCTGCTGGTGCTGGCGGTGGTGCTGCACTCGGTCGGCGAGCTGTCGGCCTCGGCCAGCGAGTGGACGGTCTCGATCGGCCTGGCCCGCGAACGCCTGCGCGGCCGCTACCTGGCGGTGTTCGCGCTCGGCGACTCCATCGGCAAGGCGGCCGGGCCGGTGGTGGTGACGTTCCTGCTGTCCCGGGCGACCTCGGCGGGCTGGCTGGTGCTGCTCGCCCTGGTGGCCGGGAGCTGCCTGGTCAGCGCCGAGCTGGCCGTCCGGCATCCGCGCAACCGGGCACCCGAGGGCGCGCTCTCGGAGATGACCGCATGACGGCGCGCACCGTCCCGATGCCCGCAAGATCGATGCCCGCGAGAAGGAGGGTGTCCTGGTGACCCGTCTGCTCCCCACCCAGTACCGCTGGACCCGCATGGACTTCGGCGAGTGGCGGCACTTCAACCTCGGCACGCTGTTCACGGTCCCCGCCGGCCTCTCGGACGGGACGCTCGCCCGCGCCGTGCAGCGGGTCGTCGAGCGCAACCCGGCGCTGCGCACCGCCTACCGGCACGGCGCCGCCGGCTGGTCCGCCGAGGTACGGCCGGCCGACGCCGGGACCGTGGTGCGGAAGGCCGAGCTGCCCGGCTACCAGGGGCGCGCCGGCGCGATGGAGGACGAGATCGCCCGGCTGCAGGGCACGCTGCGCCCGGACGAGGGCGAGGTGTTCCGCGTCGTCCACTTCCCGTTCGGCGACGAGCCGGGACGGCTGCTGGCCACCGTCCACCACCTCACGCTCGACGGCTTCTCGATGGGGCTGGTCGGCGGCGAGCTGGATCGCGCGCTGCGGGACCGGGAGCCCGGCCCGCTGTGCGCCGCGCCCGCCGACTACGTCGCGGCCGTCGAGAAATGGGCCGCGTCCGACGAGGCCGCGCAGGACGCCGGCCGGTGGCTGGACCGGCCGTGGGACCGCGTCGCCAACCCCCCGACCGACCTCGACGGGGACGCCACCCTGCCGACGATGCGGATCGACAGCGGCGAGCTGGAGGCCGACGTGACGGCGGCGCTGACCGCCGCCTGCCGCAAGGCCGCGCTGCGGCCGAGCGACGTGCTGCTGGACGCCGCCGCCCAGGCGGTGATGGCGCGCTGGGACCTGCCCGCGGTGGCCGTCGACGCCTACCACATCGGACGCCACCTGACGCCCATGGGCATCGACGTCATCGACACGATCGGGTACCTGCAGAACACGTTCCCGATCGTCTTCACGGCGCGGGACCGCTTCGACCCCGCCGACGTCCGCGCCGTCCCCGACCGCATGTTCGGCTTCGACGCCCTGCGGTTCTTCAGCGGCCGGCTGGACGACCTGCCCGCCACCACGCTCCGCTACAACTTCCGCGGGCACATGGGCCGGCTCAACAGCAGGCCGGGCGCCTACCTCGGCGAGGCGGACCAGCCGATCCGCCGGCGGCGGGCGCAGGGGCAGACCGAGGCGTACACGCTGATGCTGGAGGGCGACGTCATCGACGGCCGGCTCGTGCTGCACATCAAGTACAGCACCGGCCAGTACGAGCCGGACAGCATCGCCGGCCTGCTCGCCGGCGCCCTGGACCGGGTCCGGGCCACCACCCGGGAGCTGGCATGCTGACGATCAGCGACCTGGTGGTGACGGTCGGCGGGCCGGGCGACGAGCTGGTCCTGCTGCGCGGCGCGGACCTGCGGGTCGCGGACGGCGACACGGTCGTGATCCGCGGTGCGCGGGGCGCGGGCAAGTCGACGCTCGCCGCGGTGCTCCGCCGCGAGCTGCGGCCCCGGTTCGGCCGGATCGACGGCCACGCGCTGGTGATCGACGACGCCGACCGGGTGCCGCCGGACCGGCTGGCCGAGCTGCTGGAGTCCTGCCGGGCCCGCGGCGAGACGCCGGTGCTGCTCGCGGCCGACGAGCACTTCGTCGGGGCGCCGCGCCCGGCCGAGGTCGTCCTGCGGCTGGCCAAGGGCATGCTGATCGCCGAGCCCCGCACTGACCGGGCGGAGCGGCCGGACCGGGGGGACCGCGCCGCCCCGGCCCCGGCGCTGGCACCGGCCGAGTTGCGGATGGCGCCGGACGAGCTGAAGCGCAAGGCGGCCGCCGCGCTGCGGGAGGCCGGATGCCCGGACGGGCCCGCCGACCTGGTCGCCGACGTGCTCGTCGAGGCCGACGTCCGCGGGCACCACTCGCACGGCATCGGGCTCCTCCCCACCTACCTCGCGCGGGTGGCGGCGGGCGGCGTCGACCCCGCCGCCGAGCCGGCCCTCACCGAGGAGGGCGCGACCGCCCGCGTGGACGCGCAGGGCGGCTTCGGGCAGCCCGCGGCGGCGCTGGCCGCCGAGTGGTGCGCCGCGACGGCGGCCCGGCTCGGCGTGGCCGCCGTCGGCGTGCACAGCAACAACCATGTCGGGATGATGGCCGCCTACCGGTGGCCGTTCCAGCGGCACGGCGTCGTCGGGCTGCTGCTCAACGTCTCCGGGCCGAGCCTGGCGGCGCCGGGCGCGGTCAAGCCGACCCTCGGCAGCAACGCGGTGTGCATGGTGACGCCGACGGAGAAGGACGAGCCGTTCGTCGTCGACTTCGCCACCGGCGTCGTCGCGATCGGGAAGATCCGGGCGGCCGCGCAGCGCGGCGAGCCGATCCCGGCGGGCTGGCTGCAGGACGCGGCGGGACGTCCCACCCTCGACCCGGGTGACCTGGAACGCGGCGGCTCGGTGCCGGTGTTCGGCGACTACAAGGGCCTGTGCGTCACGCTGATCGCCGAGGTGCTGGCGGGGATGCTGGGCGGCCAGACGGTCAGCCCGCTGGTGGCCAAGCAGCGCGCCCAGCCCGCACGGCCGATGAACTGCGGGCAGCTGTTCATCGGGATGTCGCCCGGCGCGTTCGGGCTCGACCAGACCGACAAGCTCCTCGGCGTGCTGCACGACGCGGTGGTGGACGGCTACCCGGACGCCCCGCCCGACCTGCACTTTCCCGACCAGCTGGAGGCCCGCAACACCGCCGCCGCCCGGGCGGACGGCGTCCCGGTGCCGATGTCGGTCGCGTCCGCGCTGGGCTGGGCCCGATGACGGTCCTCGACGATCCGGTCTCGCCGGGGACGCCGCCCGAGGTGCGGCAGGCGGCCGCGGGCGCGGCGCCCGGCTGGCCGCTGGTGCTGTACTTCCACCACGTCCACCCCACCCTCGACCACTACACCTCGCTGACGCCCGGCGCGTTCGAGCGCGGGCTGGAGACGGTGCTCGCCGAGTACGGCCCGGCCCTCGACCCGGCCGACGTCCGCGCGGACCTCGACCCGCCGGCCGGGCCGCGGGTCCTGATCACCTTCGACGACGGGCACCGCGACAACCTCGAGCACGCGCTGCCGGTGCTGGACCGGCTCGGCGTGCGGGCCCTGTTCTTCGTCATCACCGGGCTCGCCGACGCCGCCCCCGACCGGTCGATGACCTGGGACGAGGTGGCGGACCTCGTGGCGGACGGGCACCGGGCCGGCTCCCACACCGTGACCCACCGCAAGCTCCCCGCCCTGGGGCCGGACGAGCAGCGCACGGAGATCACCCGTTCGCTGGCGGCGGTCCGCGACCGGCTGGGCGACCCGGCTCCGCCGCTGGCCCACCCCTACGGCCTGCGCCCCGCCGCGGGCGCGGTCCCGGACGGCGTCCTCGCCTTCGGCACCGTGAAGGCGCCGCCGCGCCCCTGGACGGCGGCACCGCACGACATCCGACGTACCTACCTGCCGGCCGGCCGCGAGGACTCGTGGCCGCGGCTGTGTCGCGATTGGAGACGGCAATGGTGGCACCCATCACCGTGATCATTCCCAGCCGGGACCGGTACCGCGATCTGCGCCGCTGCCTGATCGCGCTGGCCGAGTGCGACGGCGGGCTGCTGCACGAGGTGCTGGTCGTGGACGACGGCTCCCGGCCGCGGATCACCGACGCCGTCGCGGTCGGCGACCTGCCGGTGCGCGTGCTGCGCAACGACCGGCCGATGGGCGCGACGCCGGCGCGCGCGCACGCCGCCGACCATGCGCGCTCGCCGATCCTGGCGTTCCTGGACGACGACGCGCTGCCCCGGGCGGACTGGCTGACCGAGATCGCCGCGCAGCTGACGCCCGACCGCGGCGCCGTCACCGGGCGGGTGCTGCCGTTCGACGCCGGGCTGCTCTCGGAGGCCCGCCAGTCCCGCTACCTGGAGCGCTACCGGGGCCTCGGGCCCGGGCAGCGGGTCACCTTCTTCGCCGGCGGCAACAGCGCGGTCTGGCGGGAGCACTTCCTGGCCGCCCGCGGCACCGCCGTCAACGTCCCCGGCAGCGACAACGACCTGGTGAGCGGGCTGTCCCGGCTCGGCCTCGGGGTCCACTTCGCGCCCTCGATGGTGATCGTCCACCGCAACGGCAAGGGACTGCTGCGCGCGTTGCGGGACGCGTACGGGTCCGGGCACCACGCGCGCCCGCTGCCGGTGCGCGACGCGCTCCGGGACATGGCGCGCCCGGTGCCGGGCTCGTCCCCGCAGGTGCGGCTCACCAACCGGATGCTCAACCTCGTCCACCTGGCCGGACGCAGCGTCCCGCGCTCCACCAGGCAGCATCCCTGACCCGCCCGGCCACTCCGTCCAGCCGACCGTCCAGCCGACCGTCCCGCCGACCCGATCGATCCCCCCGCCAGGCCCGCGGTGGTTCCCGCGCGGCCGGAGTGTTCCGCGAACAAGGCAAGGAGTCCGATATGTCCGTGTCCCAGGCCGACCCGGCGGTGCTGCAGACCCTCAGCGAGCTGTGGGAGGAGGTCCTGGAGGTCGACGGCGTCACCGCCGACGACGACTTCTTCGAACTGGGCGGCGACAGCCTGCTCGGCGTCACCATGATCGGCAAGGCGCGCCATGCCGGCCTGTCCTTCTCCTACCAGGACCTGCGGGACAACCCGGTGCTGGGGCGGCTCGCCGCCGTCGTGGCGGGCTGACCCGTGTCCCGCACCCTGACCGGGCTGTTCGGCCGGCACGCCCGCGCGCACCCCGGCCGGCCGGCCGTGCTGGACGGCGGCCGCGCCCTGACCTACGCCGAGCTCGACGCCGCCTCGGACGAGGTCGCCGCCGGGCTGGCCGCGTACGGCACCGGCCGCGGCGACCGGGTCGCGCTGCGGCTGCCCCGGTCCGCCGACCTCGTCATCGGGGCCCTCGGGATCCTCAAGAGCGGCGCCGCGTACTCCCCGCTCGACGTGGCGTGGCCCCCCGCGCGCGTCGCCCGGATCACCGAACTGCTCGGCGCACCGGTCGAGGTGGACGCCCGCACCCTGCCCGAGCTGCGCGCCCGGGGCCGGGCCGCCGCCGCTCCGGCCCGTCCGGCGGTGCGGGAGGACGACCCGGCGGTGGTGCTGTTCACCTCGGGATCCACCGGCGAGCCCAAGGGGGTGCTGTGCCCGCACCGGGCGATCGGCCGCCTGGTCCCGCGCGCCGGCCACCTCGACCTGACCGCGCCCGTGGTGATGCCGCTGGCGGCGGCGGTCCCGTGGGACGCGATGTCGCTGGAGCTGTGGAGCACGCTGTGCTCCGGCGGGACCCTGGTCGCCGTCCGGGACCTGTACCTCACCCCCGGCCGGCTCCGCGAGCTGGTGACCGGGCACGGCGCCGACTCGCTGGTGCTGGCCACCTCGGTGTTCAACCTGCACGTGGAGGAGGACGCCGGCGCGTTCACCGGCCTCCGGCAGGTCGCCGTCGGCGGCGAGCAGCTCTCGCCCCGGCATGTCGCCGCCTTCGTCGCGCGGCACCCGGACATCGCCCTGATCAACCTCTACGGACCGGCCGAGAACGGGATCCTGACGACGACGCACCGCTTCACCGCGGCCGACTCCGCCGAGGGACGGGTGCCGATCGGCGTTCCCGTCCCGGGCACGTCCGTACACCTGGTGGACGGGGAGATCTGCGTCAGCGGCGACGGCCTGGCCCTCGGCTATCTCGGCGATCCGGCCGGCACGTCCGAGCGTTTCACCGAGCTGACGATCGACGGCCGCACCGTCCCCGCCTACCGGACGGGGGACCGCGGGCACCGCACGCCCGACGGCCTCTACCACTACGCCGGGCGCACCGACCGGCAGGTGAAGATCCGCGGCCACCGGATCGAGCCCGCCGAGGTGGAGCACGCCGCCGAACGCGTCCCCGGCGTCACCCGGGCCGCCGTCGTGCCGGTCGACGGGCCGGACGGCCGCGCCACCGGCCTCGCGCTGTTCTTCACCGGCGACCGGGACGGCGCGGACGTGCTCGCCGACCTGCGGGACCGGCTCCCCGGCTACCTCGTCCCGGCCCGCGCCGAGCACGTCGGCCGGTTCCCGCTGACGGGCAACGGCAAGCTGGACCACGCCGCGCTGGTCGAGTCCGCGGCCGGGTCCGGCGCGGCTCGTCCTGCGGCGCGGCCCGCGCCCGACCTCGACGGCGCCGGCACGGACGCCGAACGCGTCGCCGCCGTCTTCGCGGACGTGCTGGGCCTTCCGACCGTGCCGCCGGACGCGGACTTCTTCTCCCTCGGCGGCGACTCGCTCGCCGCCGGGCGCCTCAGCGGCCGACTAGCGGCGGCGCTCGGCGCGCCGGTGCCGCTCTCGGCCGTCTTCGAGTCGCCCACGCCCGCCGGCCTCACCGCCCTCATCGCCGGGCGTCCGCGTACCGGTGGCGCCCCGTCCGGTGAGGACGACCGGCGGGACGCGTCGGACGGCGCCGTCCCGCTGCTGCCGTCCCAGCTGGGCTTCTTCGTCGCGCAGCAGATGGACCCCGACGACCTCACCGCGCTCTGCCCGATCGTCTGGGACCTCGACGGCGCCCTCGACGCCGCGGCGATGCAGCAGGCGCTCGATGACGTGAACGCGCGCCATGAGGCACTGCACAGCCGGTACACGGTGCTGGACGCGCCGGTCGCGGTGCGCCCGCCCGGCCGGCCGCCGCAGGTCGAGCTGATCACCGTGGCACGTCCCGGGGACGTCCTCCCCGCGCTCATCGCCCCGCTGGACATCCAGGACGGCCGGGTGTGGCGGGCCGCGCTCGCGCCGGGCCGGTTCGGGATCGTCGTCCACCACATCGCGTTCGACGCGCGGGCGGCGTCCGTGCTGGCCCGCGACCTGTCCGCCGCCTACCGGGCGCGGGCGGAAGGGCGGGAGCCGCGGTTCGGCGGTCCCGCGCCGGGCCTCGCGGAGCTGGCGTCCGGGTACCGTCCGCCAGCGCCGGACGATCTCGCGGAGCAGCGCGCCTACTGGCGCACCGCGCTCAGCGGGGCGACCGTGGTGGAGCCGCCGCCTGGGACGGGACCGTCCGGGGGTCTCGCCGCGACCGTCCGGCGGTTCGACGAGGCGGCCCTCACGGCGGCGGTCCGGTCTCGGGGGACCACCGCGACGGTCGCAGCGCTCGCCGCCTACGCGCACGCGGTCGCCGACCTCACCGGCCGCACGGACGTCGTCGTCGGCCTGCCGGTCGCGCGGCGCGGCGACGCGGCGGCGGAGCGCGCGGTCGCCTGCATGATAGAGATGACCTGCGTCCGGCTGCGCGCGCCGGCGCTGGACGCGGCGCGCGAGGCGCTCGTCGAGGCGTTGCGCCGTCCGGACGTCCCGGTGCACGAGATAGCGCGCCTGGCCAAGCTGCGGCCTCCCTACGACACGGTCGTCTCGGTTCAGGACAACCCCGAACCGATGCTCGACGTGCCCGGGGTCCGCGCCCGGCACGTGTGGGTCGACACCGACGAGCTCGACACCGCCCTTCTCGTCGAACTCCTGCCCGGCGGGCGCCTGCGGGTGAGCCGCCGCCGCGAGGCGGTGTCCGCGGGCTACGCCGACGCGCTCGCGGACGCGATGGCCGGTTTCCTTTCCGGGCTCGCGGACCGGGAGCCCGTCGCCGCGGCGAACGGGGCGGCGACCGGCACGGCGAGCCGGGGGGCGAACCGGTGAGCGCCCGGCGCAGACGGCTGTGGGAGCAGCGGGTCCTCGACCCGTCCGGTCCCTGGCACGACATCACCTTCACCGTGGACGTCACGGGCGGCGCCGGCCCCGCCCGCCTCGGCCGGCTCACCGCGCTCCTGCACGACCTGTCGACCGGTCCCGCCACCGAGCCGGAGGGCGGCTTCCGGGCCACGCCGTCGGCCGAGCTGAAGGACGGCGTCGTCACCGCCACCGTGCCCGCGATGTGGGGCACACCGGACGGCTTCGTCCATGCGCTGGCGACCGGCGCGCCTCCGGGCGACCGCGACGCGACGCCCGCCGACCTGGACCATTGGGCCGAGAAGCTCGCCGACGCCATCGACCCCCGGCTGCCCGAGGACGGCGACGCCACCGGGGACGCCGATCCCGCCGGAGTGCTCGCCCTCGGCGAAGCGCCGGCCGGCGCGGACGACGGCCTGCTGCTCGCCGCGCTCGCGGTCGTCGCCTGGCGCTGGACCAGGCTGACCGATCTGGCCATCGGGGTGCCCGAGGGCCTGGTCCGGCTGGAGGTGGACGCCGGGGTCCCGCTCGGCGAGCTGACCCGGCGGGCGCGCGAGGCCAGGGCCGCGGCGGCACGGCACGCCGGGACGCTCGAACGGGCCATGGAGGAGACCGGCGTTCGCCTCATGCCGAGCCTGCGGCTGATGGACGCGGTGCGGGACGCGCCCGTCCACGTGGACGGACTGACGCTGACGCCGCACGTCCCGCCGCACGGGCCGGTCGGGTCCACGCTCGCCGTCGGCCCCGGCCATGCCGCCTACGACGCGCGCCGGCTCTCGGCGGGCACCGTCGCACGGATCCTGGCGCAGATGCGCATGGTCATGGGTGCGGCGCCGGACACCCCTCTGGGCGCGCTGCCGCTCATGGAACCCGCCGAACGGACGACCGTCCTCACCGGTTTCAGCGCCACCGCCCCCGCCGCGGGCGACGGCCGCGCGCTGCACGAGATCGTCGACGGCCCGCCGGACGCGACCGCCGTGGTCTGCGGCGACGACCGGCTGACCTACCGGGACCTGGACCGCCGCTCCGACCGGCTCGCCCGGTACCTGCTGGACGCCGGAGTACGCCGCCAGGAGGTCGTCGGGGTCGGCATCGGCCGGTCCGCGGACCTGGTCACCGGCTTCCTCGGCGTGCTCAAGGCGGGCGCCGCCTACCTGCCCCTCGACCCCGGCTACCCGCCCGACCGGCTGGAGTTCATGCGGGCGGACGCGAAGGCCCGCACGATCGTCACCGGCGAGCTGATCGCCCGGCTCGACGCCGCCGGCGCGCCGGGCCTCGACGAGCCGGTCCCCGTGGACGAGGCGGACCTCGCGTACGTCATCTACACCTCCGGCTCCACCGGCGCGCCGAAGGGCGTCCAGGTGGAGCACCGGCAGATCGTGAACTCCACGGCGGCCCGGTACCCCGTCTTCCCCGGCCCCTACGACTCCTACCTCGCCCTCGCCGGACCCGCGTTCGACGCCCTGGGCGCCGGGATCTACTTGACGCTCAGCCGCGGCGGGACGCTGGTGTTGCCGACCGACGACGAGGTGACCGACCCCTGGTCGCTGGCCAAGCTCGCCGACCGGGAACGGGTGACGCACTTCGACGGGGTGCCCGCCCAGTACGCGGCCGTGCTCGACGCCGCGCCCGACGTCCTCGCCGGGATCCGCTGCGCCGTCGTCGCGGGCGAGGCCTGCCCGCCCGGGCTGCCGGCCCGCCACTTCGACGTCACCGGCGACGCGGTGCTCATCAACGAGTACGGGCCGACCGAGGCCACCGTCTGGGCGCTGTGCCACACCTGCGAGCGCCCGTCCGGAGCGGCCGGGCGGCGGGTGCCGATCGGCAGGCCGGTCGCGGGCGCGCTGGCGTTCGTCCTGGACGACGGCCTGAACCCGCTGCCGATCGGCGTCCCGGGGGAGCTGTGCGTCGGCGGGGCGGGGGTGGCCGTCCGCGGCTACCTCGGCCGGCCCGAGGCGTCCGCCGAGCGCTTCGTGCCGAACCCGTTCGGCGACGGCCTGCTGTACCGCACCGGCGACATGGTCCGCTGGCGTCCCGACGGGACCGTCGACTTCCTCGGCCGGATCGACCAGCAGGTGAAGATCCGCGGCTACCGGGTGGAGCCCGGCGAGGTCGAGGCCGCGCTGCAGCGCCATCCGCGCGTCCGGGAGGCGGCGGTCGTGCCCGCCCGGGTGGGCGACCACATGCGGCTGGTCGCCTACGTCGCCACCGCCGACCCGTCCCTCGCCGACGCGGAGCTGACCGCGTTCGCGGGGAGCCGGCTGCCCGCCCACATGGTCCCGGGCGTGTGGATCCGCCTCCCGCACCTGCCGCGCACCCGCAACGGGAAGCTGAACCGCGCGGCCCTGCCCCCGCCGCGGCCTCCCGCGCGCGGCGGCGCGTCCGCCGCTCCCCGCACCCCCCTGCAGCACGCCGTGCTCGACCTGCTCGGCTCCCTGCCGGGCGCCGGCACGGCCGCCGACCTGACGGCCGAGGTCCCCGCGTGGGCGGGCTCCCGGTACGGCCCCGCCCTCGTCACGGCGCTGCTGCGGGACCGCTTCGGCGATCCCGTGCCGCACGTGTCCGCCGGGGACACCGCCCGCAGGATCGCCGCCGAACTGCGACGGCTCGGCACCCCCCTCCAGTGACGCAGCGAAGGAGAAGGACGACGATGGACGAACCCGTCTCGTACTCGATGTCCCTGGCCGACATCGGCGAGCTCGAAGCACTGATCGACAAGATCGATGCGCTGGACATCGACCCCGCCGCCCCGCGGTTCTTCGACCAGGCGTGGGAACTGACCGCGATGGTCCCGCACGGGGTGCGCCGGTTCCTGGCCGAGTTCTGCCTGCACGAACGGGCCGCCTTCGGCATGGTGCGCGGCTGGCCCGTCAGCGACCGGGCGATCGGGCCGACCCCCGCGAACTGGTCGCAGGCCGCCGAGCAGGCGCGCGGACGCCGCGAGGAGTTCGTCCTCGCGCTGTTCGCGATGTGCCTGACCGGTGACGCCTTCAGCTGGTCCACCCTGCAGGGCGGCCGGCTCATCCACAACGTCGTCCCGATCCAGGGCGACGAGTCCGAGCAGAGCGGCCACGGCCAGGTGCTCCTGGAGTGGCACACCGAGGACGGCTTCCACCCCTACCGCTGCGACTACCTGCTGCTGTTCGGCATGCGCAACCACGACCGGGTGCCGACCCTGGTCTCCTCGATCCGGGACGTCCGGCTGGACGAGGCGGACATGGAGATCCTCCGCCGCCCGCTGTTCCACATCATGCCGGACAACGAGCACCTGAGGCAGATGGCCGAGATCCATCCCGGTCATCCGAGCCTGCTGCGCGCCCGCAAGATGCGCGAGGAGCCCGAGGCCGTCCCGGTGCTGTTCGGCGCGCAGGACTCGCCGTACCTGCGGATCGACCCGTACTTCATGCGCTGCGCGGACGGCGGCCCGGCCGCCGAGGCGGCGCTGCGGCGCCTGATCGACGAGCTGAACCGGGTGCAGCAGCGCCTCGAGATCGACCCGGGGACGCTGCTGATCGTCGACAACTACCTCGCCGTGCACGGCCGCGCGGCGTTCAGCGCGCGCTTCGACGGGACGGACCGCTGGCTGAAGAAGACGCTGGTCACCCGGGACCTGCGGACGTCGCGCGACATGCGCGAGTCGCCGTCCAGCCGGGTCATCGTGTGACCGCCGTGCGATCGGGGGAACCCGTGGAAGGAGCCTCGCCCATGGACCTGGTCGTCGTGGGTCTCGGCTATGTCGGCCTGCCGCTGGCGCGCGAGGCGTGCCGCGCCGGGCTCACCGCCGGCGGACTCGACCGGGACGCCGCCGTCGTCGCCGGCCTGGCGGCGGGCCGTTCCCACGTGGACGACGTGACGGACGCCGACGTGGCCGCGATGCTCGGGGCGGGCTTCACGGCCACCGGCGATCCCGCGGTGCTGGGCGCGGCGCAGACGATCGTCATCTGCGTGCCGACGCCGCTGGCCCCCGAGGGCGGCCCGGACCTCACGGCGGTGCGCGGCGCGGCACGGCGGGTGTCCGCCCATCTGCGCCGCGGGACCCTGGTCGTCCTGGAGTCCACGACCTACCCCGGAACGACCGAGGAGGTCGTCCGGCCGATCCTGGAGGAGTCCGGGCTGACCGCGGGGGAGGACTTCCACCTGGCCTTCTCGCCGGAGCGCATCGATCCGGGCAACGGCCGGTACGGCGTCGCCAACACGCCCAAGATCGTGGGCGGGTACACGCCCGCGTGCGCCGCCGCGGCCGAGGCCTTCTACGGCAAGTTCGTCGAGACGGTCGTCCTCGCCAAGGGCACGCGCGAGGCCGAGATGGCGAAGCTGCTGGAGAACACCTACCGGCACGTCAACATCGCGCTGGTCAACGAGATGAGCGTGTTCTGCAACGAACTCGGCATCGACCTGTGGGACGCGATCTCCTGCGCCGGGACCAAGCCCTTCGGGTTCCAGTCGTTCTTCCCCGGCCCGGGCGTCGGCGGGCACTGCATCCCGATCGACCCCAACTACCTCTCCTACAAGGTCCGGACGCTGGGGTACTCGTTCCGGTTCGTGGAGCTGGCGCAGGAGATCAACACCGGGATGCCGCGGTACGTGGTGCAGCGTGCGCAGCAACTGCTCAACAACCGGGGCATGGCGCTGCGCGGTGCCCGGGTCCTGCTGCTGGGCGTCACCTACAAGGCCGACGTCGCCGACCAGCGAGAATCCCCCGCGCGGCGGATCGCGGAGCAGCTGGCCCGGCACGGCGCGCAGCTGTCCTACCACGACCCGTACGTCGAGACATGGCAGGTCGGTGACCTGCGGCTGTCCCGCGTCACGGACCTGCCGGACGCGTTGCGGACCGCCGACCTGACCCTCCTGGTCACCGACCACAGCGTGTACACCGCCTCCCTGCTGGGCGAGCACGCACGTTTCCTCTTCGACACGCGCGGCCGCACCAGCGAGCGGCCGATGGCGAACACGGAGCTGCTGTGAACCCCCCGGACCTCGGCGGCGCCGACCCCGCCGCCTTCCGCGCGCTGTACCTGTGGGCGGACGACCCGGAGCGCGAGTTCTGGCCCGGCCCGGTCCAGAACCAGGTGCGCGAGCTGATCGCTCCGGGTCCGGGCCGTCTCGACCCGGACGGACTCCGGCACGAGATCACCGAATGGGCCCGCGCGCAGACGTCTCGCTTCCGGGCACGCACCGGCTTGCCCGCGGTCCGCCGGATCGTGCTGAACTGCGCTCCGCTCGCGTTGAAGGCCGGAGCATGGCTGCAATGGCTCGTCGGTGCGGGTGATGCCGATCGGCAACTGAGCATGGACGTCCTCGCGCTGTACGCCGAAGACGTCGGCGTAGGAAGGCCGGGCGAGGACCGCGCGGCGCGCTACCGGCGGCTGATGGAGGGCGCGGGCCTCGCCGGGCGGATCGTGCCGGAGGACCGTCTCGCCGCCGACCCGCAGATCGCCGACCGGAGCTTTCGCCTCGCGGCACTGCTGCTGGCGGCGAGCCGCTACCCGGCCGCCTTCGCCCCCGAACTCCTCGGAGCCGACCTGTGCCTGCGCTGGGTCGGCGTGCCGCCGCCGCTGCACGCCGTCCGGGACGGCCTGGACCGGTCCGCCGCCACGGCGCGGACGTGGTCGGCGCTTGACCTCGGCGCGTCGGCCGACCGGTCGCTGGCGGCGGTCCGGACGTACCTGCGGGAGAACCCCGGCGACGACCGGCCGTGGAGGGCCGTCCGCTGGACGCTCGACGAACTGCGGGCGTGGAGCGACGAGCTGTACGACCTGAGCGGCCGGGCGCTCGATCCCGCTTTCGAGATGGCGGAACTGCTGCGGCACCGAGCACGCGAAGCGAGCGCGTACCACCACGACTACCGGTTGGAGGGCAGGACGCTCGCCGAGTGGTTCGGCGCCGGCGCCGACCAGATGCTCGGGGCGCTGGGACGCAGCAGGCTCGTCCGGCCGGGCCGTCCGGACGCCAGCCCGCTGCTGCGCGACCTGATCGGCGCGGGCGGTCCGATGTTCCGAGTCTTCTCACCCGAGGACCTGGCCGTCATCGGGCGCTGGATCGCCTCCCTCGGCGAAGCGGCGGCACCGGAAGCCGCCGCCCCGGCACCTGCCGCGCTGTCCGTCGCCCCCAGTGCGCCGGAGCGCGCAGTGGCACGCGAGGCCGCTCCCGAAGACGCTTCCGAGGCCGCTCCCGCGACGGTGCGGGAGGCGTACCGAAGGCTGCTCCAGCGGGACGACTCGCCCGCCGTCCGCGGCTACGCGCTCGACTACGCGCGCGGATGGCTGGAACGCTCGCGGGCGGGCATCGAACGGATGAAGAGCCCGCCCCGGCGATGGGAGCCCGGCACGCTGCGCCGCTGGCTGCGCGACCAGCACGACCGGCACGACGAGCAGTTCCGGGCAGGGGAGAGCCTGGCGGTCCCGCCCCGCGAGAGCGTCATCGACACCTTCCTCCAGCTCGCGCCGCTCAACCTGATCGACGGCGGCTGGCTCGGCGGCTTCACCGACCACCGGCACGCGGTCGGCGACCTGGGCCGCGTCCTGTTCGCCACGTACTGGGACGAGCTGGGCAACGGCGAGCTGCCGCTCAACCACCCGCTCATCTATCGCGACCTCATGCGCGAGATGGGCTTCGACCTGCCGTCGACCGCGTCGCGCGAGTTCGCCGAATGGCCGGGCTTCCGCGACGAGTCGTTCGAGCTGCCGGTCTACTGGCTGGCGCTCAGCCGGTTCCCCCGCACCTTCTTGCCGGAGACGCTCGGGCTGAACCTGGCGATGGAGCTGTCCGGGGTCGGCGGGACCTACCGCCGCGACCGGGCCGCGCTTCGCACCCACGGGTTCAGCAGCCGCTACGCCGACGTCCACAACACCATCGACAACGTGGCGACCGGCCACTCGGCCTGGGCGGTGGACGCGATCGACTGCCACCTCGCCGCCCTGGCCGAACGGTCGGGAATCGAGGCGGCCGCGGACGCCTGGCTCCGGATCAGGACCGGCTTCCGGTCGCTGCGGCCACCGGCCCGGGGCGCTCCCGCTCCCTCGCGCTGACCAGGGGGTCTGTAGGACTTTGGCTGGACTCGCGGTCTCGGGTCAGCGCGGGTCTCGGGTCAGCGCGGTCTCCGGTCAGCGCGCTTGATCGGGCCGCCAGGCGTACTCGTGCTCGGGCCGTCCCGTGCTTCCATAACGGAGGGTGACCCGGACCTTGCCCGCCTGCGCGAGGGACGCCAGGTAGCGCTGGGCGGTGGTGCGGGAGATGCCGATCTCCGTGCCGATCTCGGCGGCGGACCGCGGGCCGTCCGAGCGTTCCAGCGCCTCCATCACCAGCTGGCTGGTGATCTGCGCGTGGCCCCTCTTCGCGGGCCGCGGGGTCCCCGGCGCGCCGTACAGCGTGCGCAGCGCCTCGTCGATGTCGGCCTGGCTCAAGTGCCCGCTGACCCCGATCTGCTTGCGGAACCGCAGGTAGGCGGTGAGCCGCTCGGCCAGGTGCGCCCCGGTGAACGGCTTGATCAGGTAGTGGTAGACGCCGCCCGACAGCGCGGTGCGCACCGACTCGGCGTCGGCCGCCGCGGTGGCCAGGATGACGTCGGCCTCCAGCTGGCCCAGCAGGTTCAGCCCCGACTCGTCCGGCAGGTAGACGTCCAGTAACACGAGGTCGGGCCGTAACTCGGCCGCCATGGCGCGCGCCTCGGCGGCGGACCCGGCCCGTCCGGCCACCCGGAACCCGGGCACGGCCCGGACGAGCTGCGAGTGCACCTCCGCCACCCGGAAGTCGTCGTCCACGACGAGCACCGAGATCTCGGCCGGCTCGCTCATCCGGTCGCCCCCGCTCGGTCGGCTCGCCCGGCCGGCGGCGTCGCGAGCACCGCGCCGGGTCGCGCTCGGGTCCGGTCCGGGAGGCGCACTACTGCGAACAAGATCATGGAGCCAGCTCTCCGACTCGATGGAGTCTTTCTGCAGCACAGCGCCAGTTTTCGTGTTCACCCCGATGGCGCCGTGGGGAAAGGGCCGATCTCACGGTTCGACACCCTGCGGATGAAGAGGTGTATGGGAGCGGTGCATTCGGTGCCAGCCTGTGTCATTCCGTCCGCATCAAGCCCGATCATTGTGCCGCAAAACGCCGCCATGCGCCGATCCGTTACCGGACGCCGGCAGCGGTAGAACGCCGGCTCACGTGTGCGGCGGTTGCGGCGGAGCGGCGACTACCGGCGGCCGGGCAGACCGCGATCGGTCAGAAAGCGCCGAACGACATCGGTCAATTCGGCGAAAGCGCAGGTCGGCGAAGGTCAGAGATCAGGTCGGCGCGCCTGAAGATCAACGAAATCCGTTCGCCATGGGAGTACGGCGCCGAGGTGACACCGCCGGCATAGATCATGTCCGGAAGCGAGAAGAGCTTGCTCCGCCCCTGCCACAGACGCCGATCTGGCCGTCCGCGGCCGTGGTCCTGTCACTCCGCCTTGGGGGCGAGGCCGGTGAATGCGAGGTCGACGATGGCGTTGATGTGTTCGGTGTCGGCGATGCGCGGGGTGAGCAGCCGGCGGTAGTAGGCGGCGCCGTAGAGCAGTTCGGTGACAAGGACGGGGTCGGCGTCGGAACGGACCTGGCCTTGGCGCTGCGCGCTCTTGATGCGTTCGGCGGCAGCGCCCGCGAGGTGACCGATGAAGGTGTCCCACAAGGCCCGGTGCAGGTCGGGGTCGTGCTGGGCTTCGCCGATCAGGGCGCGGTAATGCGGAAAGACGGCGGGGTCGCCGAGGATGCGCGAGGCCGCCGCCATCTGCGCCTTGATATCGGCGACGAAATCACCGGTGTCCGGGAACGACGCGTCCATCTTCCAGGTGGACAGCAGGCCGTCCAGCAGCACGGCGGCCTTGGACGGCCACCAGCGGTAGATCGTGTTCTTGCCGACGCCCGCGCGCGCGGCGATGCCCTCGATGCTGACCTTCCGGTACCCGACCTCCTGGCACAGGTCCATGGCGGCCTTGATGACGGCGTTGGCGGCCTCTTCGCTGCGGCGCTCGGGACGTCTCGGTGACATGCGGACAGCATAGCCCTCAGGCGGCACGGAACGTTCCGTATTGACTGGGTGGGCGGCGGCGTGCATGCTGAGGCGGCACGGAACGGTCCGTGCCGCCAGTGAGGGACGAGCCCCATGAAAGTTGAGTTCACCCACGACATCGCCTGCGTGTGGTCGGCGCTCGGCTACGCCCGCTTCCAGCGGGCCGCCGAGGAGCACCGGGCGGGTGGCGGCGAACTGGAGGTCGTCTTCAGGCCGTACCAGCCCGCGGTCTCCTCACCGGGAACGCCGCCGGGCGGCGGCCATCTCCGGCGCGGCGCCGCCGCGTGGCCCGAGCAGATCGCGCGGGCGGCGGCGGCCGACGGCCTGATGCTGAACCTCGACCGGATCGTGCCCGCCCACACCGCCCGCGCCCACCGGCTCATCGCGCTGGCGGCCGCGCGCGGCGCCGCCGAGGACATGGCAGCCCTCCTGTACCGCGCCCATTTCACCGACGGTCTGGACGTCGCCGACACGGACGTGCTGCGGGACCTGGCGTCCGCCATCGGCGTCCGCTGGAACGGCGAGAACGACGGCGAGCGGCCGCCCCGCGCCGAACCCGCGCCGTCCGTCCGAGCATCCGGACCGCAAGTGCCGGTCTTCAGATTCCCGGACGGGACCGTGCTCGTTGGGGCCGTGTCACTCGCCGCGCTGCGGAGTGAACTGGGCCGGGCCGGCTCAACCCCGTACTCGCCCGAATTGCAGGTCCCGCACTTTCTGCCTCGTTAGAGGGGACGGTCGGTCAGCTGGGGGCGGTGAGCCGGCGGGCTCGCTCCAGATCGCGGGCGGCGCTGAGCGTCAGAGGCTGGTCGGGTCCGAGCACGGCCTCCAGCCCCAGCACGGCGTGCTCGTAGCGGGTGAGCGCCTCTGCCGTCCGCCCGACGGCTTCGTAGGCGGACGCCAGACCGTGCACAGTTATCAGGGTGTCGGGGTGGTCGGCCCCGATGACCCGTTCCTGGCGCGGCAGCACGTGCTCGTACACGGCGATCGCCTCCTCGAACCGTCCCGCGTGGTGGTAGGCCCAGGCCAGCCGTCCCTCGTCGACGAGCGCCTCAGGGTGGTCGGCGCCCAGCAGCCGCGCCCTGTCGGCGACGAGCGCCTCGAACAGCTCCGCCGCCCGGTCTGGCCGCCCCGCCTCCACCAGCGCGAACGCGAGGAAGAACCGCGAGGCGAGCAGGTGGGGATGGTCGGTGCTCAGCGTCCGCGACTGGGCGGCGACGACGGTCTCCAGAAGCCGGACCGCCTCGTCCGCGCGGCCGGCCGTGGTGAGCGCCGAAGCCAGCCCCGCCCGGGCGCGCAACGCCTCGGGCGCGTCCTCGCCCCGGATCCGGGACCACCGGGCGGCGAGATCCCCGAACAGGTCCACGGCCGCGACCGCCTGACCTGCGAACTCGTAAGCGTGCGCCAGCGTGTAGACGGCGTCCAGGGTCTCGGGGCGGTCCGGGCCCAGGACCCGCCGGCGCCCTTCGACGACGGCCCGCGCGACCGGGACGGCGCGAGTCCCGTCATTGAGGTAGAGGAGATGCTCCGCGGTCACATGCCGGATCTTGAACAGCGTTTCGGCGGCGGCGCGAGCGCGCGCGGCGTCCTCGTCCAGAAGCGGCTCCAACGACTCCCACAGAGCGGCGGCGTGCTCGTCCACCGCGAGGATCGTGGGGAGCTCCCGCCCGGTGTCCTCGTCGGCGATCCGCTCGACGAACACCAGCCGGAGGGCGGCGGCCTCGATCAGCGACGCCAGGGTGCCGTCGCGGGCGGCTTCGTCCCGGACCACCCGGCGTACCAGCCGGTGCACCAGCACCGTCGATCCGTCCTGGGAGAAGGCCACCAGCGACACCGCGCCCAGCTCGGCCAGCGCGCCGGCGGCCTCGGGGCCCAGCATGTCCGCCCTCACGCCCGACGGCGAGAACACCGCCAGCTCGCCGAGGAGCCCGCGGGCCTGCGCGCCGACCCCGTCCAGCGCCAGCGCGATCGCCTGCCCGACCCCGCGCGGATACGGTTCGCCTCTCGGCCGGTCCAGCAGGACGTCCACCGGGGTGGAACGGACCCGCGCCAGGTAGGCGGCGTAGCCCACGCGCGGCGGGCCGACGAGCGCGGCCGCGGCGATCGACAGCGCCAGCGGGAGCCGGTCCAGCTCGTCGATGAGCTCACCGACCGGCTCCGCGTCGCCGGCCGCGCCGACCCGGTCGCGCAGGTACCGCCGGGCCTCGCCGGCGGTGAACCGGGCGACCGGCAGCGGGGCCGCGATCCGCTCGAAGGCGAGGTCGTTCGTCGTGATCAGCACCCGGGCGGCGCCCCGGGCGGGCAGGAAGGGGGCCAGCGCGTCGGGGTCGTCGGCGTTGTCCAGCACCACGAGGTAGGGCTCACGCCGGTCCTCCAGCCAGGCCCTGAGCTTCCGGACGACCGCCGAGGAGTCGTCGGCCGCGCCCCGGAGCCCGAGCTCGGCCCCCATCAGGTGCAGCGACGCGGTCAACTGCCCCGCGGTCTCGGCATGCAGCCAGGCGACCGGCACTCCCCGGTCGGCGCGGTCCCTGGCGTACGCCGCGGCGATCTGGGTCTTCCCGACGCCCCTCGCCCCGACCAGAGCGCAGACCGCCGCCGCTCCGCCGTCGCGGAACACCTCCTCGATCCCCGCCAGGAGATCGGCACGCGGCTGGAACGCCCTGGGCTCGCGCGGGACGTCACCGATGGCGGCGGGCACCGGGCGGGGCCGCCGGACGGGAGGATCCTCCGTCTGACCAGCCCAGATGACCAGAGGCGTCCCGGGCACCAGCACGACCAGACTCACCACGATCCCGGCCGCGTTCGGGTCGACACCGACCATCGCGCACACCCACCAGGCCAGAGCCCCGGCGGCCAGGGGAAGAACCGTGGCGATCGTGACCTTCTCCCACCGCGGCACGACACCCTCCCTCACGGAGCACGAAGCCACCGGCGCACGGGGACGGCCCGGGCCCGAAGCGAGTGTCACACAAACGCGCACGCCTGTCCGCCGACCAGACCCCTGGTCAGCTTTTCCGCTCGGGGAGGCGGCCGGCGCCTGCGACACCACCGGTGACGCGGCGAAGAGCGCATGGACCGCGGCGCGGACTGCGAGCGTGATATGACGTCGTCCTGCCGGAGCGGCGTGCGGCGTAGCAGGAGAGCATGGCCAGGGCCGAGAGGCTCGCCATCAGACCGAGGGCGTACCGGTAGCCGGTGACGAGCTGGGCCACGCCCGACGCGGAGACCTGCGACAAAGTCCCGGCGAAGACGTGGTCGCGCAGGGGCGCCGCCACGGGGGCGGTGATGATGGGGAAGGCCAGCGCGGTGCTGACGACGATCCCGATGTTCATGATCATCAGGCGCATCGCGTTGACGATGCCGAGGCGGTGGGACGGCAGGGCGCGCAGCAGCGCGGTGGCGTTCGCGGGGAGGAAGGCGCCCGATCCGGCGCCCATGAGCATCAGGCCCAGCATGATCGGCCAGTAGCCGGTGTGAGGTGACACCGCGACCAGCAGGACGACCAGGCCGAGGGTCGTCAGTGCGGAGGCGAGCGCGGCCATGGTGCGGGCGTCCATGCCGCGCTGCAGGAAGCCCGATCCGGTGGAGGCGACGACCGCGATCGCCGGCATCGCGAGGACCTTCAGCCCGGCGGTGACGGCGTCGTCTCCTTGGACGGCCTGGAAGAACAGGGCCATCAGCAGGACGGCGCCTATCCGGGCGGTCGCGTCCAGGAACGTGGCGAGGATGCCGAGGGCGAACGGCCGGTCGCGGAAGAGGACGGTGTCGACGACCGGGTGCGGGCTGCGCCGCTCGACGGTGATGAAGACCGGCAGCAGGACCGCGAACACGCCGACACCGCCCAGCACGAGCGGGCTGGTCCAGCCGAGGTCGCCGGCCTGCGACAGGCCGAAGAGCAGGCCGCCGAGACCGGCCAGGATCAGGATGTTGCCCGGCACGTCGACGCCCCGTTCGCCGCGGGCGGGTTCGGCCGGCCGCAGTACGGCCGCGCCCCAGGCCAGGCACACCAGGCCGAACGGGACGTTGTACCAGAACACCCAGCGCCAGCCGAAGTCGTCGACCAGGAAGCCGCCGAGGGTGGGGCCGGCGAGTTGGGCGATGGAGAAGCCCGCGGTGTACACGCCCATGGCGCGGCCGAGGTGCTCGCGCGGGAAGACGTCGGTGAGGATGGCCGCGCTGTTGGCCAGCAGCATCGCGGCCCCGGCGGCCTGCAGCACCCGCAGCCCCACCACGGTCCAGGCCGTCGGCGCGAAGCCGAGCAGGAGGCTCCCCAGCGTGTAGGCGGCGAGCCCGGCCAGGTACATGGCCCGTCGCCCGAACATGTCGGCGAAGCGGCCGAAGACGATGATCAGCACCGTGTTGGCCAGCATGAAGGACAGCAGGATCCAGCTCGCCTGCACCGATCCGGCACGGAAATGGCGGACCACCGCGGGCAGCGCGACGTTGAGCGAGTTGCCGCCCAAGCCCATCAATACGCTGGCCATGGTCACCACCGACAGCGTCCACCAGGCGTTGCGGGAGGGAACGGCGGTGAGGTGGGGACGGTCGGTGTCGACGTGCGCGGGACAGCTCACGCTCGTCCCTCCGTGCGGCCCATGAACCCAGAGTATTGGAACGTTTTTCTAATATCTAGTTCTAAAATAGCGCTCGGGGCGGCGGAGTTCGGCGGTGGAGGAACGCGCCGCGGCGGGTCTTCCGGCGCGAGAGCAGGCCGGGCCCGGCGGCATGGGGCGCCGGCGGACCCGGTTCGTGCGCGTGCGTCATCGGTGCGGCCACGCGGCCGGCTCAGTCGCCGTGCAGTGCCGTTCTGAGAGCGTCCACGGCGAGTTTGCGGGCGACGTTGGTGGCTCGGGTGTCGCGCAGGCTGTCCAGCAGGAGGAAGTCGTGGACCATGCCGGCGACCCGGACCGCGGTGACGTCCACTCCTGCCTCGCGCAGCTTGTTGGCGTATTGCTCGCCTTCGTCGCGCAGTACGTCGGCCTCGTCGGTGATGAGCAGGGTGGTGGGCAGTCCCCTCAGTTCGTCCAGGGAGGCCTGGAGCGGGGAGGCGTACACCTCGGTGCGCCGTGACGGGTCGGGGGCGTAGGCGTCCCAGAACCACTTCATGCCGTCGCGGGTCAGGTAGTAGCCCTCGGCGAACTGCAGGTAGGACGGGGTGTCGAAGTCGGCGTTGGTCACCGGGTAGAGCAGGACCTGCGCCTTGAGGTCGATCCCGCCGCGCTGCTTGTTCATCAGTGCGAACACCGCCGACATGCAGCCGCCGACCGACTCGCCGGCGACGGCGACGCGCGTGGTGTCCAGGCCGTGCTCGGCGCCGTGCTCCATCACCCACTGGCCCACCGCGTAGTTCTGCTCGACCTGGGTGGGATACCTGGCCTCCGGCGCCCGGTCGTAGACGGGGAAGACGCCCGCGGCGCCCGCGCCGACGGCCAGTTCGCGGAAGAGGCGGTCGTGGGTCTTCTCGTCGCCGAAGACCCAGCCGGCGCCGTGGATGTAGAACATCACCGGCAGCGGCCCGCTCGCCCCCTTGGGGCGGATGATGCGGGTGCGGACCGTGCCCCACTGGCCGGTGTCGACCTCGCCCCACTCCTCGTCGACGTCCGGACGGGGCACGCTGGTGTCGCTCTGCAGGCCGAGCAGGATCTCCCGGCCCTTCTCCGGCGGGACCTCATAGATCCGGGGGTGCGGATCGGTCGCCTCGGTCAGCGCCTTGGCGGCGGGCTCGAGGAAAGGGGTGATCGGCGGCGGCAGATCGGTCATGTTCACTCCTTGTCACATACGTGGCGTGCCTGTTCGTGCGGCCCCGCTGGCCGCGGCCGGTAGCCGACCCGAACAGACCATGGAATTGACTACCCAGAGTGAACAAATCAGTCCTACGTCGAGATCGGGCTCACCGCCCTTTGATCCTCGCCCGGCGGCAGAGCGGCGATCATTGCCAGCCGCGCATGTCGACCGGCCATCGCTCAAGCACCTGTTCGCCGTCGACCAGGTAGAGGGTGTCGTGGAGGGCCACGGTCGGGTCGACGTGGGCGGGCAGTACGCGGATGAGGTCGCCCACCGCGGGCCGTGTGCCGTCTTCGGTGCTGAACGTGGTGTGCTCGTCAGAGCAGAACCAGACCTTCGCGCCTTCGATGCTGGGGAGCCCGTGGTCGAGGCTGAGCGACTTCAGCCCGACATCGACGACGGCCCATTCGGGCGACACCGAGATGACCCGTCCCAGGACGGATAGGGCCTGCTGGAACGGCTGCCCGAGCTTCTGGTAGGCGGTGTCCATGAGGGCGTAGGAGCCGGCCTGGATCTCGGTGGCCCAGGTGTTGACGGCGTAGGTGCCGGTCCCGCCGGCGCTGATCAGGTCACCGCCGACGTCGGCGCTCGCGGCGAGCAACTGCTCCATCGCCTGTCCGGTCTGTTCCCGGCGCTCGTCCTGCGACTGCACGAGCATGAGGTGCCCCTCGTAGCCCATGACACCGCGTACAGACAGCCCAGTCTTGCGGGCGAGGTCGGCGAGGGAGCCGGCGGCGGCGGGCGCGCAGCCGCATCGCGGCAGCCCGACGTTGACGTCGATGACGACCTCGCGTACCCCGCCGGCGGCGGCCGCTTCGATCGTCTCGGCCGAGTCCACGGCGACCGTCACCCGGTGCCCGTCCTGGACGAGGCGTCCCAGGCGGCGGGTGTCGAGCACCTCGTTGGCCAGCAGGAGGTCCTCGCCGAGGCCGGCCGCGGCCATCGCCTCGACCTCGCGGATCGTCGCGCACGTGAAGCCCCGATGCCCGTTGGCGTGCTGGAGCCGGGCCAGACTCGTACACTTGTGCGCCTTGACGTGCGGCCGGAGCCGCAGCCCCGGCAGCGCCGCGCTCATCGTGTCGAGGTTGTGCCGGAGCACCGCCCGCTCGACCAGCAGCGCCGGCGTCTGAAGTTCCTCGACCAGCATGTGCCCTCCCGACCTGTCCGGCTCTCAGTATTCGCCTCGACCTGCCCGCCGGCCGTCGGCGAGGTGCCTGTGGCAGCTGGCCCTCACAAGCCGGCACCATGTCCGGGACGGCCCGGAAGTGCGGCTCCCAGCGCATGTGGTGGACCGCGATCAGCCGGCCGGAGTCCCGGGGCTAGTGTCCGGCCAGGTCGGCTACGACCGGGGCGAGCGTGTCGGCGAAGTCGGCGCCGAAGACGAAGTAGGAGAAGCCGAGCTCCTCGCGCCGCCGCTGGATCTCCTCGGCGGCCGCCGCAGGGTCCTCCGGAAGTACCGCCAGCGAATCCGCGGCGTGAAGCGCGGCAGTGTCGGTGTCGGGGGGCGCCATGAACGGCGCGACGGCGTCGCCGATCACCGCCACGTGCTGCGCGAGTTCGACGTCCCGGGTGACGCGGGCGCGGAAGTCGCGGACCATTCGGGTGATCTCGTCCCGCTCGTCTCCCGGCATCAGCGCGACGGCGACGGTGTCCGCGAGGTCGGCCGCCAGTGCCTGCGCCTTCGGCCCGCGCACGGCCATCACCACCGGCGTGTGCAGGTCGGGACCGTCGAGATCCCGCAGCGCCGTCACGGTCTCACGCACCTGCGTCAACCGCTCGCTCGGCGGGACGGCGGGCAGTCCCAGGTCGCGGAGTTCGTCTTCGATGCCGGGCCGGCCGGTGCCGATGCCCATCTCGAAGCGACCCTCGGTGAGCACCGACAGCGAGTGCGCCTCCCACGCGGTGCTCCAAGCCGGGCGCAGCGGGGAGGCGTACACCCAGCTGCCGACCCGCAGGCCGGTGAGGGTGGCCGCGACGGCCAGCGTGGGGGCCGGCGCCGGCTGCCATTGCGGGACGTCGGGCATCAGCAGCGTGGAGTATCCGCTGTCCGCGATGCGGTGCAGCCGGTCTCGCCATGTCGGCAGGTCCGTTCTGAGCGGGGCGACGACCCCGAACCTGAAGGGCTTGGTTCCGCCGTTCGCCGTTGAATCGGTCATCGTTCCCGTCCTCACCATTGTGGTTCCGGCTCCGCCGGGGCGCCATGGTCGGTGCCTCACCCTTGCTACGAACGCCGATGCCCCGATCCGACACCGCCTCCCGAGAATTCTGCCGGGGATCTTTTCGGGACGCCGGACGTCCGCGTCCCAACTGCGCGACTCCGGTTCGGCATCGGGGCGGGGCGTGCTGACGGTGGCGCGCGGGGGTGGTCCGGCAGCGGGGCCTCGTGGTAACGATGGCGGGCATGAGCGAGACGCCTATCCCGTACGTCGGCGACCACAACGGGCCCACGCGGGTCCTGCGCCTCCACACGCGTCGCGGGGTGGTCGCCAAGGCGGGCCTCACCGTCGGTGTCGACGGCGCCCACTACCACCAGGGTTGGGGGAGTGCGGCCTTCGAGATCCCGGCGGACAGGCCGGTGCACGTCAGCGTGTCACAGGGAGGCGGCCAGGCCGGGGTCGCCGCCACGGTCCTCACCCCTGAGCAGCCGGCTGAGCTGGAGTACCGCGGCCCTGCGGCCCTGTACCTGGCGGGCACCATCGGAGCCCCCGGCACCGTGAAGCAGCGCGGCTGCCTGCTCCAACTCGCGATCCTCGCTCTCGTGCCCCTCGTGATGCTGGCGCTCGTGATCGTGATCCTCTTGGCCGGATGACCGCAGGCGCGCCGCACCGGCCGCAGATCCGGCCGGGCGTTCGTGCCGTGGCCGGAGGGGTCGGGTGCGGCCTCAGCGCCAGCCGAGTTCGGGTGCCACGTGGGTCAGGATGTTCTCCAGGACGTGCGCGTTGTAGTCCACACCGAGCTGGTTGGGGACCGTGAGCAGCAGCGTGTCCGCGGCCTGAATGGCCTCGTCGTCGGCGAGCTGCTTGACCAGCACGTCGGGTTCGGCCGCGTACGAGCGTCCGAAGACCGCCCTGGTGTTCTCGTCGATCATTCCGATGTGGTCGCCCGAGTCGGCGTTCCGGCCGAAGTAGGCGCGGTCCAGATCGCTGGTCAGCGCGAAGATGCTGCGGCTGACCGAGACACGCGGCTCGCGCTGGTGCCCGGCGTCCTTCCACGCCTGCCGGTAGGCCTCGATCTGCTTGCGCTGCTGGACGTGCAGCGGCTCGCCGGTCTCATCGTTCTTGAGCGTGGAGCTTTGCAGGTTCATGCCCAGCTCGGCCGCCCACACGCCGGTGGCGTTGGAGCTCGAGCCCCACCAGATGCGGTCGCGCAGCCCTGCGGAATGCGGCTCGATGCGCAGCAGCCCGGGCGGGTTGGGGAACATGGGGCGCGGGTTCGGCTGGGCGAAGCCCCGGCCCTGCAGCACCGTGAGCAGGACCTCGGTGTGCTTGCGCGCCATGTCGGCGTCGGTGTCGCCCTCGGGCGGCTCGTACCCGAAGTACCGCCATCCGTCGATGACCTGCTCCGGCGATCCCCGGCTGATGCCGAGCTGCAGCCGCCCGCCGGAGATCAGGTCGGCGGCGCCGGCGTCCTCGGCGAAGTACATCGGGTTCTCGTACCGCATGTCGATCACGCCGGTGCCGATCTCGATGCGGGACGTCTTCGCGCCGATCGCGGACAGCAGCGGGAAGGGAGAGGCCAGCTGCCTGGCGAAATGGTGTACCCGGAAGTAGGCGCCGTCGGCGCCGAGTTCCTCCGCGGCCACGGCGAGATCGACCGACTGCAGCAGTGCGTCCGCCGCCGACCGCGTCCGCGAGCCCGCGCCGTCGCTCCAGTGTCCGAACGAGAGAAAACCGATCTTCTTCACACCGGCATCAACCATCCCGGTGCCTGCGAGATTCCAGAGCGGCCCCGACCACGCGGCGACCCGCGGCCACCGGCCGTCACGAATCAGGTTGCCGGCCGGACGCTCATGGGCGTCCAGGGGACGGCCGGTGCGTTTCCGCCGTCGCCGGGCTCGATGATGCGGGGCCCGTCCTGCGCGAGCAGCACGTGGATCGCCATCAGCCCTTCGGCCAGGCCCGCGCCGAGCGCCGCGACCGCGGCTTCGGTTTCTCGCTGGACACCCGCACGTCCTCCCGCACCCACTGGTGATCTGGAACGCACCCTTCCACACGGGCGGGGCCGTGTGCTCGTCCCCGAAGCTGCTAGACATCTGCCGCATGGAACGACGAACCGTGCGCTGTCACCGCTATCTGTTGATCATGGCGGCGCTGGTGGTGTTCCTGGCCGTCAGCGCCGGCCTGCTGACGCGGGCACTGCTCCGGGGCTTGGCGTACCTGGAGACGCTCGGCGCGATCATCCTTCTGGCCGTCCTCGCCGCGGCCCTCGTGACGGCCGTCGCCGCGCTGCGCAGCCGCGCCATCGTCGACGACCAGGGCGTCACGATCGTGGGCGCGCTGCGCCGCTGGCGCTACGCCTGGGACGACGTCACCGAGATCTCCCTGCACGCGTCGCTGCGCTACTGGGAGGTGTACCTGCGCACGGACGACGCCGAACGCCGGGTCTTCTTCTATCCGGTTGGAGTGTTCGCGCCGCCGGCCGCCGGAGAGCGCCACTCCACACCCCCGCCCTACACCCCGCCCGGCCTGGCGAGGCTCTATGCGCGCCTGACCGGGCCTCTTGGCTAGGACCGCGCCGCAGGCGGCGGGGCCCCCGGGACCGGACCGACAAGATCAACCCACACGTGTTCGGCTATATGCTGACCTGCGCAGATTTCGCGGAGCAGGATCGATCAGGGTGACGGGACAGCGATGCCGACTCACGAGTGGACCATGGCCGATGACGACTACGGCTCGCGCCCGCGTCCCCGGCGGAAGACCTTCTTGATCGTCGCCTTGGCCGTGGCGGGGCTCGCGGGAGTGCTCGCCGTGCTCTACCTGACCGGCGCGCGAGGAGCGAGCACCCAGTCCCTCGGCCCGAAGAACTACAGCACGCACGTCGAATGCCAGGTGAACTCGACCGGATCGCAGGGCACGGTGACGATCAGCGGCACGATCACGGGTAACGCGACGCGGTACGCGGTCACCGTCGAGGTTCTGGACGCGGCCTCTCGCCAGCGGATCGGCCTGCAGACCTTCGACGTCCGGGGCACGAAGGCCTTCGCGGGAACCACCCCGGCGCAAGCTCCGATCGGACCCGCGGGCATCGAATGCAAGATCGTCAAGGTCGCCTAGAACATCGCCTCAGCCGGCCGGCCTATCGCAGCTCTTTCCGGACCTTGTGGAGGTAGCTGAAATCGTCCCGTCCCGGCCGGTAGGCGAGCATCGGGCGGATCTCCCGGGTCGCGATATTGATGGCGTAACCGCTCACCGCTCCCATCAACCAGGCGGCATCGGGAACCACCAGGGCTCCAAGGGCGGCTGCGGCGACGCCCACGGTGGCCGCGACGGACCGGCTCGCCCAGGCGATTCCGGCGGCCCGGCCCGCGGACCGGTGCTCCTCGGCCGCTTCGTCAAGCTCCCTGCGGAGTTCGGTGATGACGTCGGAAGGGTGCTCGTAGTCCCGGCGCAGGTCTCCGAGGAGCCGATGCACGGCCCGCATCAGGCGTGCGCGCTCGTCCGCATGGCGTTCGCGGAAGGCCAGGACGTCGGAAAGCGAGGTGGTGGGCGCCGGCGTCGGCAGGACGCGTCCGAGTTCCACCTCCCAAGCCGCCTCGCGATCGCCGCGCACCGTCATGTGCATGGTCTGCCGACGTGCGGTCGGGCTATCGGTGTACGGGTAGAGGGCGCCGTCCGCTCGCTCTTCGAGATCGACGGCGATCTCCCGCGCGAGCGTCGCGATGATCAGTTCCCCGACCGGTCTCGGCACCACGAGCGGGCCGCTGTCGTCAGGCCAGGTGGCGAGGCGGAGCCGGAGGAGTTCCCGTTCGATCCGGTTGGGGAGCTTGGTGGGCCACACGTGGAACGCGGGCTCCGTGCGGACACCCGGCTGGACGGCCATCCGCCGCAACTGGGAGCTGAGCGCCTTCGCCCAGGTCGAGCGCCAGTCTGCTCCGTAAAGGGGTGCGCGTACGGTGAGCGGCCGGTAGAGACCCCGGTCGCCGAGTTCTTTCAGCGGCGCGGGAACGGCGCGGTCGTAAAAGCGCTTTTCCTGCGGTACGACGGACGCAAAGCCGTCCCAGTACAGCAGCGACTGGTAAATGATCTCTGGGGGCGGGACCACGAACGGGTAGTAGAGCAGCGCGCCCATCTGGCTCCCTCCAGCCTCTTCGAGAAAGGCTACTGGTAAGGGTCCGCGAGGCTGAGCGATTTCGTGTGCCGTCCGACGGGTGGGGCTGAGGGATCAAGGTGTTCTGGCTCGGTTCCCTGCCGTCTGCCGCGTCGAATGGTTCGCGCGGTAGCGCGAGGGCGCGGTTCCGTACTGGTCGATGAAGGCTTGGCGGAGCGTCTCGGCCGTCCCGAATCCGCAGCGCCGGGCCACGCTCGCGATCGGGTGCGTCGTCGTCGCCAGCAGGTGCGCGGCCGCTTCGGTGCGGGCCTGGCGTACGTAGCGGCCCGGGGTGTGGGCGAGGTGCTGGAGGAACAACCGGGTGAGATGGCGCTCGCTCACCCCCGCCAGCCGGGCCAGGGCGGCGGTGCTCAGATCGCCGTCGAGGTTGCCGGCGACGTGGTCGGTGATCTGCTGGACGAGGCTGTGCTCGGGCTGCGGTGCGGCGGCGACGAACATGCTCATCTGCGCTTGGTCGCCCGGCCGCTGCAGGTAGGTCACGACCAGTTGCGCCACGCCGCGTGCCAGTTCCGGCCCGTGGTCGTCCTGGATGAAGGAGAGCGTCAGGTCGAGCGCGCTGGTGACGCCGGCCGACGTGGTGATGTTGCCTTCGCGGATGTAGATCGGGCCGGGGTCGAAGACGACCTTGGGGTACCGTGCGGCGATCTCATCGGCCCACATCCAGTGCGTGGCGGCGCGCCTGCCGTCGAGCAGGCCGGCCGCGGCCAGCACGGCGGAGCCGGTGCACACGGACGCGACCCGCCGGCTCTCCTTGGCCAGCCGGCGCACGTGTCCGACGAAACGGGGGTCGGCGGCGGCCTCGCGGTAGCCCAGCCCGCCCGACACGATCAGCGTGTCCAGCGGGCCTTTGAGCCGTTCGAGCGCTTCCTGCCCGTGCAGCGTCATCCCGTCGG
Organism: Actinomadura montaniterrae; assembly: GCF_008923365.1. Lineage (GTDB taxonomy): Bacteria > Actinomycetota > Actinomycetes > Streptosporangiales > Streptosporangiaceae > Spirillospora > Spirillospora montaniterrae. The sequence goes on along the minus strand of NZ_WBMR01000002.1, from coordinate 73,954 downwards.
TGCAGGTGATCGCCCGGCCGCCCGGGGTCGCGAGGAGCACCTCGTAGGGCGGGGTGGCGCCCCAGTTCGCCTCGTTCAACGTCGATGTCACGCAGGCGATGTCGAGCAACTGCGCCCGGTCGTATCCGACGACCACCATCAGCCGTTCGTCCACTCTCAGGACCCTATGCCGCCGCGACAGGAGTACCAAGTTTTCGGACATTGCCGCCACGATTCGTTGCCGCTCGCGAATCGGTCTTCGAGGGTGAGGTCACACCCGGAAAGACATCGGTCATTCGCGGATGCCGGCCGGGGCTTTGATCACCGAAGGAGCACCGTATGTCCGATGTTCGCGGGCACAACTTCTCGATCTCGCTCGGCGGCTTCGCCACCGGCGCCGGCCAGGCCCCCGACCCGCCGTTCCGCACCCCGGTCTTCGTGCTCACCCGCCGGCCGCGGCCGTCGATCGGGATGAAGGGCGGCACCGCGTTCCATTTCCTGGACGCCTCGCCCGCCGAGGCGCTCGAGCGGGCCCGCGAGGCGGCCGGTGGCCAGGACGTGCGCCTGGGCGGCGGGCCGTCGGTGGTGCGCGAGTTCCTCGCCGAGGGTTTGGTCGATCACATGCATGTGGTGCAGGTCCCGGTCCTGAGGCCACCCGGCTGTCCGCGGTGAGAAAGAAACAGGGCGCGCGGGTCTTGCGGATCCTCGGCCGTGGGCTGGTAGTCCTTGTGGCCTTGTTCCTCGTCCCGGGCGTGGAGTTCCTCATCAGCTCCCGAGGCTTTGCCTCCTACAGGTACGCGCCGCCGCCGGCCAGGCAACTCCCCGCAGTGGCTCCGCCTGCGCATGCTCCGGGCAAGCCCACCGTGGCCGTCGTGGTCGGCAATGCGGGTTCCAACGTGGCCGACACCCTCGTCCCGTACGACGTTCTGGCGAGCACGGGGAGGTTCAACGTCTACACGGTCGCACCCGAACGCCGGCCCGTGCCGCTGCTCGGAGGGCTGGACCTGGTCCCGGACCTGGACTTCGCGCAACTGAGCACGCGGCTGGGCGGCAGAGCGCCGGACGTCACCGTGGTGCCGGAGATGCCGTCCGACGAGGACAGCGATCGCCGCGTCATCGGATGGCTGCGGAGCACCGCGAGCCGCGGGCTGGTGCTGAGCGTGTGCACCGGGGCGCGGCTGGCCGCCGACGCCGGTCTCCTCGACGGCCGCGAGGCCACCACGCACTGGTACCGGCTCTCCGGCCTGCAGGACGCGCATCCCGCGGTGCACTGGCGGCGCGGCGTCCGCTACATCGACGACGGAAACGTGATCACCACGGGTGGGCTGCTGTCCTCGGTGGACGGGACGCTGCGGGTGATCGAGCGGCTGGCCGGCACGGACACCGCCGCCGCGGCCGCCCGGACCGTCGGCTGGCGCCACTACTCTCCGGGCGCGCCCGCGCGCATGCCGGAATCGCGGCTGTCCCCGTCCAACGCGATCGTGCACCTGCTCAACCTCGGATTCCGCTCGAACAACAGCACGCTGGGGGTGGTGCTCACCGGCGGCGTCGGGGAACTGGAACTCGCCTCGATCTTCAGCCCGTACGCCGAGGTCAAGGCCGCCCGGACGGTCGCGATCGCGTCCACGGCCACCGTGCGGTCACGGCACGGGCTGACCTTCGTTCCGCGGAGACGTCTCGCCGACGTCGGAGACGACGTCGACCGGCTGATGGTCCCGGGCACCACCGCCGCGGCGAGCCCCGACCCCGCCATCGCAGCCGCCGCCCGCCGCGCCGGCGTCCCGCTGGAATATCCGCACAGGCGGCCGGGCTTCGCGTTCGACCCGGTGCTGAGTTCCATGGCCCGCACGTTCGACAGGCCCACGGCCCGGTGGACTCGCAAGATCCTGGAGTATCCCGCCGCCGATCTCGGCACGTCCGGTTCCAGCTGGCCGTGGACGCCCACCCTGCGCCTCGTGCTTTTCGGCCTGGTCGGCGTGGTCGCTCTGGCCATCGTCCGCATCACCGCACGGTTGATCATGACCGGTTCGCTTCGCTCGAGAAGCGCGGACCGCCCAGCCGATGGAACGCCGAGCGGCGGCCGCGACAGTCTCGGTGAGGACAAGGAGATGCCGTGAAGGTGATGATCGTGGGAGCCGGGATCGGCGGGTTGTTCACCGCGTTGCGCCTGCACGCCGAGGGCATCGGCTGCGTGGTCTATGAGCGCGGTGAGCGGATCCGGGAGCTCGGCGTGGGGATCAACGCGCTGCCGTTCGCGGTCCGGGAACTGGGTGCGGTGGGGCTGCTGGACCGGCTCGACGGCATCGGGGTGCGCACCGGTGAGCTGATCTACGCCCACCGGCTGGGGCAGGAGATCATGCGCAGGCCCTGCGGTCTGGCCGCCGGATTCGCGCACCCGCAGATCAGCGTGCATCGCGGCCGGCTGCAGGGCCTGCTCCACCGCGCGGTGATCGAACGGCTGGGCGCGGACGCGGTGCGCACCGGTCACCGCCTGGTCGGTTTCGAGCAGGACGCCGAGGGAGTGACCGCCCGGTTCGCCGACGGCTCGCACGCGCGCGCGGACATCCTCGTGGGCGCCGACGGCATCCACTCGACCACCCGTTCGACCCTGTTCCCCGATGAGGGCCCACCGCGCTGGAGCGGCATGATGACCTGGCGCGGCGCCACCGACTGGCCCGAGTTCGGCACCGGCCGCACCATGGTGATCGCCGGTGGCAACGCCGCCAAACTGGTCGTCTACCCGATAGCGGCGGGCGGCGCGCCGGGCACCAGGCTGACCAACTGGGCCATGGGCGTCCTGACGGGCCGTCCCGGGGACCCGCCGCCCGACGAGCAGGACTGGACGCGTCCAGCCGACCCGGCGGTCCTGGCCGCGCACGTCAAGCGCTTCACCTGCGACCTGTTCGACCACGCCGCCATGATCGCGTCCACCCGGGACCGGTTCGAGTTCCCCATGTGCGACCGCGACCCCCTGCCCCGCTGGACGCACGGCCGGGTCACCCTGCTGGGCGACGCCGCCCATCCCATGTACCCGATGGGCTCCAACGGCGCCGGCCAGGCCATCCTCGACGCGGTGAACCTGAGCGCCCACCTCGCGACCGAGACCGACCCCGCCGAAGCCCTGCTCGCCTACGAGCGCGACCGCCTCCCAGCCACCACCCAGATCGTCCTCCGCAACCGGCTCGGCGGCCCGGAACAGGTCATCGACGAGGTCGAACGCCGAGCCCCGCAAGGCTTCGACCGCATCGAGGACGTGATCACCCCCGCCGAACTCGAGGCCATCGTGGCCGGCTACACCCAGGTCTCCGGCGGCCACCGCGACCGGCCGACGCCCGGACCCGGCAAGGACCACACCTGACCGGCCACGACGACGAACTGACGCGCGGGGCATCTCGAGGATGCCCTTGTGCAGGTCCGGCACGCACCCGCCAGGGCTCCGGTACGCACCCGCCAGGGCTCCGAACCCGCGACCGTCGGTTCGAAATCGTGGCGCTCGTGGTTTGGGGAGGTGACCATATAGCGATGACTGGAGAAGCGGCTTCCGCCCGCGGGTACCTGCTCGACAACGCGCGCGCCGAGGCGGGTGAGAGATTCGTTTGGCTGGCCGAGCTGTTCGACGGTGTGACGCGGGGGCACTTCGAACGACTGGGCGTCAGGGCAGGCTCGCGCTGCTGGGAGGTGGGGGCCGGTGGCCGCAGTATCCCGGAGGCGCTCGCGGCGGCTGTCGGTCCGAGCGGGTACGTGCTGGCCACGGACATCGACCCGTCGTGGCTGAAGGCAGGCGGCGGGTACGAGGTGCGCCGGCACGACGTCGCCGCCGATCCGCCCCCGGAGCCGGGGACGTTCGATCTGGTGCACGCCCGGCTCGTGCTGGTGCATGTACCCGACCGGGCCCGGGCGCTGGCCACGATGGCTGCGGCACTACGGCCCGGCGGCTGGCTGCTGGTCGAGGACGCCGATACCGCTCTGCAGCCACTGGCCTGCTTGGACGACAGCGGCCCTGCGCAGCGGCGGGCCAACCGGTTGCGCGACGCGGTCCGGGAACTGCTGACGCGCCGCGGCGCGGACCTGCGCTACGGCCGGACGTTGCCGCGGGCATTGCGCGAGGCCGGCTTGGTGGATGTCGCCGCGGCGGGCTTCTTCCCGGTCGGCGGGCTGGCCTGCGATCGGCTGGAGGCGGCGACCATGCGGCACGTGCGCGGCGAGCTGCTCGCCGCCGGCCTGGCCGACGACGCCGAGATCGACGCCCATCTGGCCGCTATCCACGCGGGCGAACTCGACCTGACACTCGCGCCGCTGATCTCCGCCTGGGGACGCCGCCCAGCCGAGCACGCACCGGCACTCGGTTAGCCACGGATCAGACGGGCGGCATCAGGTCGCTTTCGCTAACGGTGTACGTCAGCAGGGGATAGGCGAAGTCCGTTTCGTTGTTCTCGCGGCGCCGTAGCCGGTAGAACTCGCGCCTCTGCTCATCGTCGGCCAACGTGAGGCGCGCACCTTCGGGCTGGTTCTGCCCTGTACATCGAATTGAGCCCGCCATTCGCGCTCTGGGACACGAACCCGCAGAGCCGACCGGATGCCTGCCGATCCGTTCGCCCCGAACCATGATATTCCGGACGGTAGGGGATATAAGATTATCACCCCTCGGCCCGCGGCGCCCTGACCAAACTCCATCGCGAGTGGTCGGGACGCTCGCCCTTGGATCGTCCAATCGCTCCTGGGTGCTCTGCCTCTCCGCAGTGGGATGCGGTGAGGACGGGGCCGGACGCCGTGCGGTACAGGTGGGCCAGGCGCGGGGCGACTATCGCCGTTGGCAGTTCGGTGTCGAACCAGCGGTCCACGTATGTCCAGTGGTAGGGGTGGAGCAGGTACTGCCCGTTGAGCCCGTCTTCGTCGGCGAACTCTTGTTCCCACGCGTGCGTCCAGCGGCCGGTTGCCCGGCTCAGCGCCCACGAGCGGATGGCGGGGATATGGCGGGGCATCGCCATGAGGTCGGCCTCGAAAGACGCGATCGTGTCGGGCGGGGTCCCGGGGCGGACGGTCAGCAGCAGAGTGCGTTTGATGCGCCGTCCGGTCAATTCGACATGCGCGCTGGCGATCTGCGACAGCTCGACGGCTTCGGCTCCCTGTATGTCGGGGGCGGCGTCGCCGGTCAGGTCCCAGTGCGCGCCGCGACCGCCGACGCTGCCCGGCAGATCGGGGCCGCCGTCGGCGCCGGGCACCATCGTCTCCGGAGGAGTGAGGATCACCCAGCGGGACATGGAACCTCCTCCAGCACGCGCCTTTCGCGGTCGTGGGCAAGCGCGTCGGTGGCGGCCCAGAATTCCGTCACGGACGGATCGGCCGCAGCCGCCGCGCGCATCGCGTAGAAGTCGTAGGCCGTTTGCAGGGACCACAACAGGTAGACGGTGACCTGCTCGGGGCCGGTGTAGCAGCGCCACATCCGCTCGAACCGTAGCCCGCGCTCCCGGGCGCCCGGCAGGTACTCGCCGCGCCAGCGGCGCAGCCACATTTCGACCGTCGGCTCAGGCAGGACGACGGTGTCGAGCACCCCGGTCACAGCTTGTCCAGCACGGTGTCGCGGTAACGGTCGATCTGGTCGCGCAGGGCGTCCAGCCCGCGCGGCCCGAGCAGACTGTCCGGGAGGGGGCCTCCGAGGCGAGGCGCGATCACGATGCGGGTGGCGCCCGCCTCGACGTACCGGCGGACGAAGTCCGGATCTCCTTCACGTCCCGGATCGCAACTCCCGGGCCATGCGGTGACTTCGACGGTGCGGCCGGCGGAGGTGGCGCGCAACAGGTCGGCCCGCTGCGCGAACTCATCAGGCGCGATCGTGTAGGGGAACCAGCCGTCGGCGACGCGGCCCGCTCGCCGGACGGCGGGTTCGCTGTTGCCGCCCAGCACGATGGGCACCGCGCCGGACGCGGGGCGCGGCAGGCAGTGCACGCGGTCGAACGCGACGAAGTCGCCCCGATAGCTAGCAGGGGACTGCGACCACAGTGCCCGCATCGCGTCGATGCACTCGTCGAGACGGGCGCCGCGCCGCTGGTAGGGCACGCCGACCGCGGCGTACTCCTCCTTCTGCCAGCCGATCCCCAGGCCGAGCATCAGCCGTCCGCCGGACAGGAGATCGATGGTCGCGGCGCGTTTGGCCAGGACGACCGGGCTGTGCAGCGGCGCGACCACCATGGCGGTGCCGAACCGCAGGGCGTCGGACCCGCCGACCATGTAGGCGATGGTGTCCAGCGGGTCGGGCATCGGCACGCCTTGCGGTGGGCCGGGGATCCGGCCGCTTTCGGAGTAGGGGTACAGCGGTTCGTACTCCGCGGCGACGACCACGTGTTCCACCGTCCACACCGACTCGACGCCGCACTCCTCGAGCGTGCCCGCGTAGTCCCGCAGGAACCCGCCCGAGGTGATCAGGCCGTCGGCGAACGGTGCCATCATCCCCAGCTTGATCATGCGCACTCCCGTCCACAGGGTCACCCTTTTCGGTGACGGCCATCACAGCCGCCCACCCTCAGGCGGTGACAGGGTGCTTCCCGGTCACCGGGAGCCGTGCCGGTTCCCGGACCAGCCCATCAACACGATCACGATCTGGGGGCGGCGAAGTGAGGCCCGGCCCAACCGGTGGCGGCGACCACCTCCCGCGCGATGTCCACAACGAGCCGTCCGTCCGTCGCCACGCGCACGGTCTCTGCGGGGGCCCGCTGGTCCAGGAGCCGTGCCTTGCGGACACTTCCTTCCAACTCCTGCTCCAGCTCCGAGCCGAGCTCCCGGCCCACCAGCCGCTCGCGGGCGGTGGCATCGGAGGCGGTGAGCAGGACCCGGGTGATCCCCACTCCGGCCCCCATGGCACGCTCGAACATGCCCGTCGCCTCTGGCAGCACGCTGGCGGTGTTCGTATAGACCAGGCATCGGTAGCCGCGCTGGGCGAAGTTCGCCCACACGGCGGTCAGGTTGCTCTCGGTGATTCCCGCGCGGTGAGGGTCTCCCGCTGGTGCCGGATGCACCTGCCCCATGAAGTCGCCATCGATGATCGCGTGAGCGACGCCCTCGGAGCGCAGCAGCGCCGAAACCTCCCACCCCACCGTCGTCTTGCCGGCACCGGCTCGTCCTCCGATGAGCAGTACTTTTGCATTATCCATGGAGGCAGCGTGCCAGCGGGCGTCCAACTCACGCGACCCGATATCGCAGGGAATGCCGCAAGGGCGGCACGGATGGAACCTGGGACCGTCACGTCTGGAGTGAATATGGCGATCGTGTTCGAACTCGTGCTGAACTACGGGCAGAACCATGCGGCCATCGAGGAGGCGCGCCGTATCGTCGCCGCGCATCCTCCGCTGCCCGCCGGCCCGCACCGGGTGGCGCTGCACGAGCCATTGGTCGACACCGTGCTCGATGCCGCCGACCGGCCCTTTCTCGAGATGTCGATCATCCCGGTCGGTGTCGGCCACAATGTGGCGATCGACCGGCACTCCCGGGTGCGGCTGACGCCCGAGGAACTGGACGAGCTGGGCGCCGGCCTGTACGGGCTTCTGGCCGAGCTCCGCGGATACCAGCTCGCCAAGGTCGGCTGGGATCCGGAGTGGCTCGTCGATCCGGTCGAGCTCCAGCGGGAATACGCCGACCGGCTCCAGGCGGGAACGTTGTACGGCCTGGTCGTCGCCGAAACCGTTCAGCTCGGCGTTCCGATGCCTTCCCTGGTCCCGTTCGCCGATGGCTTCCTGTGGTTTCCCTCCAGGGACGCGAGGCCCTCATTTTGAAGCCGAATCTGGCGCTGCCGGGTAAGTGATAGGCGCTGTTTCAGCCGCCGGCCCCGTCGCCGGGCGAGGCTCCGGTGATCGCCTGCATCTCCTGGCCGATCATCTCCTGCAGCGGCATGCCGTCGCAGTTGCCGAGGATGACGCCGACCCAGCCGGTGTACGGGTAGATGTCCCAGTTGGCGCCGACGCCGGGGTTGCCGCCGGCGCGCTGGTACATCCACTGGCCGTTGACGATGGAGATCGGGATCCCGTACGCCCCGAACGACGCCGGTCCGTGGGGGATCTTGGCCCCGGTGAGCACGTCGGCCCACGGCCGGTCGAGCAGCGTGCCGTCGCCCAGCCCGTGCGCGAACCGGACCAGATCCGGCGCAGTCGCGAAGCCGCCGTCCCCGGGGGCATCGATGAAGGCGCGGCCCGGATTCTTGCCGGGTACGTTCGGGTCCGAGCTGCTCTTGTCCAGGTTGCGCACGGCGTCCACCTGGCTGCCGTCGGCCAGCGTCATATAAGGGTGCGCGATGTGCTCGTCGGTGAGCCATTGCGGCCGGGTGTAGAACGCCGAGCCGGTCATGCCGCAGCGCCGGAAGATGTGTTCCTGGACGTAGTCCCAGTACGTCGTGCCGGCGACGGCTTCCACGATCAGCGCGGAAATGGTGACCTCCGCCTCCGCGTGGGAGGTGTCGGGCACGCCCGGGACGCCCACGAGTTTCGCCTGCCGGGCCCGCTGCTCGTAATACTCGTGTACCTCTTCGCGGCTCTGGAAGACGCGCTGCACGTTCTCATCCGGACTTTCGAGCCCGGACGTGCCGGACAACAGGTGGTGGACGGTCACCTGCTCGGCGATGTTCTTGGCGAAGCCCTTCAGGTGGGTGCCCACCGTGTCCGACAGCTTCAGCTTCCCCTGCTGCGCCAGCTGCAAGACGGCCACCGCGTGGAACGGCTTGCCCGCCGAGCTGAGGCTGAACGCGGTGCCCTCGTGATTGCGGATCCTTTTCTCCTTGTCGGCCATGCCATAGCTGCGCGACAGAACCGTCCGGCCCTTGTGCGACAACAGCACCACGCCGGAGAACTTCCCCTCGGCGGCCAGCTTCGCCACATAGCGGTCGTAGGCGCCGCCGGGGCGGGTGGCCGGCGGGATGCCGGGGCCGGTTCGGATCGGAAGTCGCCGTCCCGCGGCCGCGGCGTCCTCGGATCGAAAGCCCATCAGCGGCGCGCTGGCCGCCACCGCCCCGGCGGCCGTCAACCCGCTCCACCCGAGCAGCCGCCGCCGGTTGATCCCACGTACGGAATTCGAGTCCATGATCACGGACCTTTCCTGATCGACGAATGCCCGGGCCCCACTGAAGACGGAAGACCGTTGCGGTGACGTATGGGATTTTCGATACGCCCGCGATACACCGACACCAAGGAACCAGCGCAGGCCGGCGGTGCGTCGGAGGCCGGCGGGCTGAGCGGCGATGCCGGCGGCGCTCTCGTCGTGGCAGGTCCGCAGGCCGCGGGGCCTAAGGCGTCCTAAGGCGTCCTGAGGCGCGCGAATAGGGCGTTGTCCCGATGTGGGCCCTGGGGCCTTAGGACGAACCTTGTACATGTCGGGCCAAGAGGGCCCGGCGGAGACAAGGAGCAGGGCATGTACAGCACGGACATCAGCCGGGTCATCATCGCCGACCGCGTACGCGAGCGGCAGGCCGAGGCGCGCAACGCCCGCCGCGCCCGCCTCGCCAAGGCGCTCAAGCGGTGACCCCTGCACAGCGCCCTCACCCGCCCACGCCCCCGTCACACGACGGGGGCGTTCTCTTTCGCGAAATCGCAACGCAGCCCTGCGTGACCGGTGCCGCAGCATCGTGCAGCCTTGCCTCGGCGACGGGACTCAACAGGTCCTCGAGTGGTCGGCTGGGCTTGATTGTGTAGCCGGTGCGGTACCCGCCGGTCTCCACGTCGGTCAGGAAGCGCTGGACGGCGCGTTCGTATCGAGCAGGGTCGCGGCGGCAGCGCGTGCGTGGCGGGCGGGGGCGGGGTCGCCGGTGATGCCGGCGGTCACGATGGCTCCCTCGGCGAGCAGGAAGACCGCTTCGGCCGCCGATGATCCGGCGTCCCGGACCCATGCGGTGATCTGCTCGTGGAACGCCCGCTTGTGCGCGCGGACCTCGGCGAGCACCGCCGGGGACGACGGGCCGAGTTCGCCGTGGGCGTTGACCCAGGCGCAACCGCGGAAGCCCGGCTCGGCGAACCACTCGGCGAGCCAGTCGAAGACCGCGAGGACCCGGTCGCGGGGATCGGGGACCCGTTCCACGTGGACGGTCAGGCTGTTCCGCCAGCGCGCGTCGCGCCGTCTGAGCATCGCGACGACGAGGTCCTCCTTGGCGGCGAAGATCCGGTAGATCCGCTTGAGCGGCAGGCCGGAGGCCCTGCGGACGTCGTCCATCCCGACGGCCTGGATCCCGCGCGCGTAGAAGAGCCCTTCCGCGGCGTCGAGCAGTGCTTCCCGGTCGGACCGCGTCTGCTCCTCGGTGATCGGGGCGGGCATCCGCGCCTCCTTGACATTGAGAACGAGCGTTCTCTAGCGTAGCGCCCATCGGTAGAGAACGACCGTTCTCAATGCGAGGAGGCCGCCATGCCAGAAGATCGTCCGCCCTACCCCCCGTTCACCCGGGAGACGGCCCTGCAGAAGGTCCAGGCGGCCGAGGACGCATGGAACACCCGCGATCCCGAACGCGTGGCGTCGGCCTACACGCCGGACTCGGTGTGGCGGAACCGCGACACCTTCATCAGCGGCCGCGACGAGATCGTCGCGTTCCTGACGCGCAAATGGGAACGCGAACTGGACTACGCCCTCCGCAAGAGCCTCTGGGGATTCCGCGAGAACCGCATCGCCGTCCGCTTTCAGTACGAGTGGCACGATGCGGAAGGCCAGTGGTGGCGCAGTTACGGCAACGAACTCTGGGAGTTCGACGAGCGCGGACTCATGCGACGCCGCGAGGCGAGCATCAACGACGTCGCCATCACCGAAGCCGACAGGCGCATCCACGGCCCCCGGCCCAAGGACGAATACGGCATCGAAATCCCGCTCCGCTAACTGCGGCTCCGGTGAGACGGCCCTGTCCGGGGCCGGACGTGAACCGGACCAGCCGGAAGGCTGGAGGGAGCGTAATCCGCTGTCCCCCGCTTGAGACCGGCTTCCGGGTGACGGGGCCCGCGATGGATGAGGCGACGATCTTAGGGGCGCCCGAGAGGGGTCACGGGGAGTCGCGGACGCCCTGATCAAAGGAACGGTTCTCGCCCTGGCGACTTCATCGCCGATGACCTCGTCACCCATCTCGCGGTCGTGTTCGCGGGCTGGTCCATGGTCGTGCTGCTGGCCTTTGAAGGCATTCCTTAGGATTCGGTGTCCCGCGTCACTGGCTGATCTCAAGGACGTCACCGCTCGCATCCTCGGCGGCCACTTTCCGGTCTGCATCCGTCTGCACGGCTTGGCGGCGGACGCGTAGGCTCACCAGCCCGGTCACCGCCAGGCCGACCAGCCCCAGGGCCATGCCGATCCAGGCTGGTGCCGCGTATCCGTGCCCGGCCTGGATGGTGAGTCCTGCGAGCAGTGAGCCGAGGGCGTTGGCCAGGTTGAACGCGCCGATGTTGGCCGCCGACGCCAAAGCGGGCCCTTGCGAGGCGCTGTCCAGCACCCATGTCTGCAGCGGCGGGATCGTGGCGAAGGCGGCCACCCCGAACAGGACGATCGCGACGATGAAGGCCTGCTTGCTGCCCGCCGTCACGGCGACGATCGCCGACAGGGCGGTGAGGGCGCCGACGGAGATGTAGACAGCGGGCAGCACGGCCCGGTCGGCCATGCGGCCGCCGAGAAGGTTGCCCGCGACCAGGCCGATCCCCAGCAGCCCCATGACCACGGGTACCGCACCGGGGGAGAAGTCGCCCATCTCGGTCATCATCGGCGCGATGAAGGTGATCACGGTGAACACGGGTGCGAATCCGAACACGGTCATGGCCAGTGCCAGCCACACGCCGCCCTGCCGGAAGACGCTCAGCTCGCGCACGAGGCTCTGCTCTCGGGGGCGCGGGCGGGAGGGGACCAGCGCCGCCACCCCGGCGAGGCCGACCACCGCGACGGCGACGACGGCCCAGAAGGCGGCGCGCCAGCCGAGCGCCTGCCCGATCGCGGTGCCGGCGGGCACGCCGAGGACGTTCGCCAGGCTCAGTCCGGAGAACATCACCGACAGCGCGCTGGCGCGCTTGGCCGGTCGCACCAGGTCCGCCGCGACGACGGCGCCGACGCCGAAGAAGGCGCCGTGGGAGAAGGCCGCGACGATCCGTCCGGCCATCAGCACCCCGTAGGAGGGGGCCAGCGCTGAAAGCAGGTTCCCTGCAAGGAAGAGGGTCATCAGGGCGAGCAGCATGGCCTTGCGGGGCAGGCGCGCCCCCGCCATGGTGAGAAGCGGCGCGCCGATGACCACGCCGGCCGCGTATCCCGAGACCAGCAGCCCGGCGGCCGGGATGCCGACGCCGAGGTCGGCGGCCAGGTCGGGCAGCAGGCCGTTGATGATGAATTCGGTGGTTCCGATGCCGAACGCGCTGATCGCGAGGGCGAGCAGGGCCACGGGCATGGGGGGCTCCTGTCAGCGAAGGGGGAGGGGTCAGCGCGGGTAGGCGCCGCCGTCCAGGCTCAGCACCTGGTTGGTGAGGTATCCGTTGCGCAGGACGGCCATCGCCAGGTCGGCGACCTCCTCGGGCCGGCCGAACCGGCCGACGGGCAGGGCGCGGGGATCGGCGTTGCCGGGCAGCATGCGCGTGTCGGCGATCAGAGCGGGCGCCAGGGCGTTGACCGTCACGCCGCTGGAGGCGACGCGGGCGGCCAGGAAGTGGGTCAGGCCGTGCAGTCCGGCCTTGGACGCGGCGTAGTCCGCGCCGATGACGCCGCCGGTGAAGGCGGCGGCCGAGGACATGAACAGCACGCGCCCGTAGCCGCGTGCGGCCATGCCCGGCAGGGCGTGCTGGGCCAGCAGGAAGGGGGCGCGCAGGTTGACCGCGAGCGTGCGGTCCCACGCCTGGAGGTCGAGCGTGGTGTAGTCCTGCTGGAGCGCGTGGCCCGCGTTGGGGATCAGGATGTCCACGGGGCCGCCGAGCGCGTCGGCGGCGTCGTCCAGCAGCCTGGCCGGGACATGAGGGTCGGCGAGGTCGCCGGCGAGCGCGACCGCGCCGATCCCCGCGTTCTGGGCCTGGGCGACCAACTCGTGAGCGGGGCCGGAGTGCGACCCGTAGACGAAGGCGGTCTTCACGCCGGAGGCGATGAGGAGCCGGCCCAGCGCCAGGCCGATGCCCCCTGACGCCCCGGTGAGCAGGGCCACCCTGCCGGACAGATCCTGATCGGTCATTTCCCGCTCCTTCCGGTGCCGGTCGCGCGAATGGTCTGCGCTTCAAACCTCGGCCCGGAGGCCTGCACGCCGAAGGCATGGGACGGGATCCGCCCGTGCGGCCTGACGACCGCCGGGCGGAATCCCGCCGTCCACCTGGGGATCGTCATGCCCGTGCCAGGGTGAAGCCGATGCCTTCGCCCATCCCTTGCCCGTACGCGAGCTGGACCAACAGTTCCACGGCCGGCTCCATGTAGCGGGCGTTGGCCAGCGGGCCGATGTCCACGGCGTCGAAGCCGAGCTGCGTGCCCAGCTCCAGCACGGTCTTCTTGGCGGTCTTATCGTCGGAGGCCACCGGCAAGAACAGGCCGGGAACCTCCAGCGTGGCGGCGAGCACGGTGTTGAAGGCCTTGACCACCCGTGCGCCGGGAAGTGCGGCGGCGACCTGCTCGCCCCCCGAGGTGGTGTGCCCGATGGTCAGCGACATGAAGTCGGCGGCCAGCGGGTTGGTGGCGTCGATGACGACCCTGTTCCGCAGGGCGGTCTTGATCTCGGCGTCGAACTGCGCGACGGCGGGGAACGGCACGGCCAGCGCGGTGGCGTCGGCCTCGGCGACCTGCGCCGCGACCCGGTCCGGGGCGGTGGAGGAGTTCGCCGTGGTGACGGTGTGCCCGGCCGCGGTGAGACGGCGCTCCAGCGCGGAGCCGACGTTCCCCTTGCCGATGATGCTGATCTTCATGAGCGGCCCTTTCGTCAGGTGGGCGCGTCGACGGCGCGACGCGAAGTGCGTCGAATTCGACGCATCTGGGCAACGGGGTCGATCGTACGGTTGCGTCGAATTCGACGCAACTCCGGTAGGCGCCGCGCAAGGGCGAACCGCGGGGGTTGGACGAGACG
>NZ_WBMR01000002.1:0-59948 GCF_008923365.1 Actinomadura montaniterrae | reverse complement strand
TGGGCTTCACACCCCACCATCGTGGGCCTGGGGTTCCCTTGTCGGTTGCCGCCAACCCCCCCCCAACTCCGGTAGGCTCCTCGCATGAGCGAACCGCGGTGGTTGAACGAGACGCAGATGCGCGCCTGGACCGGCTTCCTGGAGACGTCCGGCCTGATCCAGCGGCATGTGGAACGGCAGCTTCGCGAGGACGCCGGGCTCACCATGATCCAGTACGAGATCCTGCACTGGGCCAACGAGTGCGCCCCCGAGCGCCGGTGCATCACCGAGCTCGCCGATCTGATGATCACCTCGCGCAGCGGCCTGAGCTACCAGGTGGCCCAGCTGGAGAAGGCCGGACTGCTCCGCCGCGAGACCGACACCAACGACGAGCGCAGGGCCATGGTCGTCATCACCGGCGACGGCCGGCGGCTCCTGGAGAAGACCGCGCCCGGGCACGTGGAGGCGGTCCGCGACGGGCTGATCGACCTCCTGACCGACGATCAGATCGCCCAGCTCGCCGACATCCTGGACGATGTGCGCACCCGGCTGCGTCCCCGCGTATTGCAGAGCGGCGTCCGCCGAAGCGGCGGCAGGCGCCGTTGACTCAAGCCCGTTCCCTCCGGAACGATCGCCCGGTTTCGCCGGCGGTGCATCCAGGGGCCCGGGTCCTGGTCACCTCCGTAGATGTCAGGCGGCCGGCTTCAGGTAGGCCGGGAGGGTCCGGTGGCCGTTGGAGATGAAGGAGTCGAGCGGAACGAGTTCGCTCGGCTTCACGGCGAGGGCCAGGTCGGGGAACCTGCCGAACAGCGCCGGCAGCGCGATCGACGCCTCCAGCCTCGCGAGCGGCGCACCGAGGCAGTGATGGACGCCGTACCCGAACGCCATGTGCTCCTTGTCGGTGCGGGTGACGTCGAAGAGGTCGGCGTCGTCGCCGTGCGCGTCCGGGTCCCGGCCGGCCGCCGCGTAACAGGCGAGGATCGCATCGCCCTTGCCGAGTCCGGTGCCGTCCTCCAGCTCGATGTCCTCGACGGCGAAGCGCAGCGGCAGGTTGGCGATCGGAGGCTCGACCCGCAGCGTCTCCTCGATGACGTCGTCCCACGTGGCGCGCCCCGCGCGGACCAGAGCCAGCTGTTCGGGACGGGTCAGCATGGCGTGGACGGCGTTGCCGAGAAGGTTGACGGTCGTCTCGTGCCCCGCGCTCAGGAACAGGACGAGCGTGTCGACCAGCTCCTCCTCCGACAGCGGCGAGCCTTCGTCCCGGGCCGCGATGAGGGCCGAGGAGAGGTCGTCCGCCGGACGCGTGCGCTTCTCCCGGACGACGCCGCGCAGGATCTCCTGCATCCGCGGAAACGCCGCGGCGGCCTCCTCCGGGCCGGTGGTCGTCCGGAAGAACGCGTCGACGCAGCGGCGGATCTCCTCGCGCGCGTCCGGGTCCCCGACTCCGAACAGCTCGCAGATCACCCTGATCGGCAGCGGGTAGGCGAAGCGGTCGCGCAGGTCCACCGCCTCGCCCGGGGCGGCGGCGTCGAGATCGTCGAGGAGCGCGGCGACGATCGTCTCGACGCTGGGACGCAGCGCGGCCGTGCGGCGCACGGTGAACGCGCTCGAGATCAGCCGCCGCAGCCGCCGGTGGTCATGGCCGTAAGCGGTCAGCATGTTCCGCACCGCGACCCAGGCGAACAGCTGCCACCCCGGCCCGACCTCCCCGTTGATGAAGGGCGGCCAGTGCAGATAGGCGTCCTTGGAGACGCGGTCGTCGGTCAGCAGCCGCCGCAGCAGCGGGGGACTGCTCACCGCCCACGCCTCAACGTCACCGGGGAGGACGACGCGCGTCGCGGGTCCGCGCGCACGTATCCGGGCGGCGTCACCCTGCACGTCGCGACCGGTGGGGTCGATGGCGAACGGCTCGTCGTTCTCGGAAGTGCGCATCGGACTCTCCGTCTGTTCGATGGGGCCGAACGGTCATCAGGACGCACGAACCGTCGCCGTGGTCGCCGCGTTGCCAGGCGGGCGGCCACGGCCTGCCCGGGGTTCAGCGATCCCCGGCACCACGTCCGGCCGAGCGTCCCCGTCCTACGGTCCGCTGGGCGACGCCCGTCCGCAAGAGGCCCCACAACGCCTTACCGGTTCGTGCAGTGCGCCCATCGGGCTCACGGCCTGGCGGTGCCGGGGGTGAGGATTTCCATCGCCCGTGACACGCAAGCCTGAGATCCAGAGCCCTTTAGGCGGATGTCATCACCGGCCGGGCCGCGTGATGCGTTCGAGCCATCGTTGGAGGAGGGCGGTCTCGGCGGGCTCCAGGGCCTCGGTCCCGGTGAGATCGAGTTGCGCGTGCAGGCGCAGCGCGGCGGTGCGCACCGGGTCGGCGTCGTCCTGGGCGGTCGGCGTGGTCAGTACGTGCGAGAACACGGCGTCGCGCATGCGGTGGGAGAGCGCGGGGTCCTCGAACAGGGCCGGCTTGGCGATGTGGTCCAGGGCGGTCCCGATGTTCGCCGAGAGGATCAGCTGCGCGGCGGTTCGCGGCTCGAGCTTCAGCGCGCCCGCCGCCGCGCACCGGGTGAGCGCCGCCACCAGCAGGTCCATCACGCGCTCTCGCGCCGTCGAGCGCGACCACGGCCGCGGAGTGAACATCAGCTGGTAGAGGGCCGGGTTCGCCTGGGCGAACGCCATGTGGCCGTCCCAGCCGGCGTGCAGGTCGGCGACCGGGTCGCCGGTCTGCTCCTGGGCGGCCTTGATCGCGGTGTACCGCTCGTAGCCGTGGTCGGCGACGGCGTCGAGCAGCCCGCGCTTGTCGCCGAACAGCCGGTAGAGGACCGGCTGGCTCACGCCGACCTCCTCGCAGACCGCGCGCGTCGCGATCTCGTGGTCCGAGGACGACGCCAGCTGCCGCTCCGCGGCCTCGATCATCGCCGCGCGAAGCGGGTCCGTCTCCGTCATGCGATCAATGATACCGACTATCGCTAGCGTCGATACGGAGCTGTGCTATCGTCACAACATAACGCCGATATCGACAACCCGTATCGACGATAAGGTCAGAGGAGTTCTCATGAGTGAGCAGCGTGTGGCCGTCGTCAGCGGCGCCTCCCGCGGGATAGGCAGGGCCATCGCGGTGGCGCTGGCGGCGCGCGGCCATGCGGTCGCGGTGGGGTTCCAAGGGGCGGCCTCCGCCGCGGCGCAGGTGGTCGAGGAGATCACGGCGTCCGGCGGGCGGGCGGTCCCGGTCCAGGCCGACGTGGCCGACGAGGACGCCGTCGCGGAGATGTTCGACGCGGCGGAGAAGGAGTTCGGCGGCGTCGACGTGGTCGTCAACTCGGCGGGACGGCTGTCGCTGTCCCCGATCGCCGACCTCGACCTGGACGAGCTGGACGCCCTGCACCGCACCAACATCCGCGGCGCGTTCGTGATGGCCCGGGAGGCCGCGCGCCGCGTCCGCGCCGGCGGCGCGGTCGTCAACCTGTCCACGTCCGTGGTCGGCCTGCAGTTCCCGGCCTACGGGGCGTACGCCGCGAGCAAGGGCGCGGTCGAGGCGATGACGCTGGTGCTCGCCCGCGAGCTGCGCGGGCGCGACATCTCGGTCAACGCCGTCGCGCCCGGCCCAACCGCCACCGACCTGTTCCTGGAGGGCAAGGACGAGGCGACGATCCGGCGGCTCGCCGAGCAGCCGCCGCTGGAGCGGCTCGGCACCCCCGAGGACATCGCCGAGGTCGTCTCCTTCCTGGCGAGCCCGGCCGGGCACTGGATCAACGGGCAGGTCGTGCGCGCGAACGGCGGAATCATCTGATGACCGCCCCGCCCTCGGCCGCCTCCCTTTGAATCACCCACCGCACGAAAGGAAACGCTCAATGCCGTTCGCCAACCTCAAGGTTCCCGCCGACACCCTGACCCCCGAGTCCAAGAAGAAGCTCATCGACGCCGTCACCGACGCCTACGCCGACGTGTACGGCGAGCGCGCCAGGGCGACCACCCTGGTCCTCGTCGACGAGGTTCCCGACGGCGGCTGGGGCCTCGGCGGCAACGTCCTCACCGCCGAGATGCTCGGCCGCAGCTGACCCGCACCGGCGCGCCGGGCCGGGCGGCCGGATGCCCGGCCCGGCGCGTCTGATAAGGAACGGGCAGGGCTCTTTCCAGGAGCCTTCCCCCTGCCGGTGAACGGCCGGCGCCGTGCGGAACGGAGATCGGTCAGTGAAACTCGACGTGCAGTTGGACGGGCGGCCGGACGAGGCCGCGGAGCGCGCCCGCGCGCTGATCGCCGCCGGAGTGGACGGCCTGTTCACCTTCGAGGGCCCGCACGACGTGTTCCTGCCGCTGATCGTCGCCGCCGGCTCGTCGGACGTGCCGCCGACCGACCTGATGACCAACGTCGCGATCGCCCTTCCCCGCAGCCCGATGAACCTCGCCAACATGGCGTACGACCTGCAGTTGCTGAGCAAGGGCCGGTTCCGGCTCGGACTCGGCTCGCAGATCAGGCCGCACATCGAGAACCGGTACGGCTCGACCTGGAGCAGGCCGGCCGCGCGGATGCGCGAGACGGTGCTCGCGGTGAAGGCGATCCTGAACTCCTGGCAGGACGGCACGCCCCTCGATTTCCGCGGCGAGTTCACCCGGCACACCCTGATGCCCCCGACGTTCGTGCCCGGACCGAACCCCTACGGCGTCCCGCCCGTCCTGCTCGGCGCCCTGGGCCCGGTGATGACGCGGACGGCGGCCGAGGTCGCCGACGGGCTGCTGGTGATGCCGTTCCACAGCCACCGGCACTTCCGCGAGCGTACGCTCCCGGCCGTCGCCGAGGGCCTGGAACGGGCGGGGCGCGCACGCCTCGACCTGTACCCGCAGGTCATCGTCGCGATGGGCGACACCGCCGAGGAGGTCGAGGCCGCGAGCTTCGGGGTGAAGGGGCTGCTGGCGTTCTACGGTTCGACCCCGGCCTACAAGCCGGTCCTCGACATCGAGGGCTGGGGGGATCTGCAGCCCGAGCTGAACGCGCTGTCGAAGGCCGGCGACATCATGACGATGATCGGCCTGATCGACGACACGATGATGCGGACCCTCGCGGTCGCCGGAACGCCGGCCGAGTGCGCGACCGAGATCAGGACACGGTTCGGCGACGTGGCCGACCGGGTCTGCGCCTATTTCCCCGGAACCACCCATCCGCAGGAGCGGATCGCGTCCCTGGCGGCCGAACTCCGCGCCGAGGGGCGGGGTTAGCTCCGGTACGGCACGGTGTCCGATTCCATGACCGTCACGACGGCGGGGTGAGTTTGGCGGCGACGGCGTCGAGGACCCACTCCAGGCCGGTCGCGAAGGACTCCTCGGCGTCCACCTCCGTGCCGTCGTACACGAATTTGGCGAGCGCCGGGAAGCGGCCCGTCTCCAGCATCGTGCTCAGATGCGGGCCGGAGGCGCGCTGCCACTCGCGCTCGGACAGGCCGGTGGCGGCCTCGGCGCGCAGGTTCGCGATCTCGCGCCTGATCGCGCCGGTGGTGTAGGCGCTGACGGTCTCGACGGCGCGTGCGACGGTGTCGAGGTCGGCGAGGCCGTCCAAGGCGGCCAGCGTGGCCTCGCCCACGGCGAGCGCGTTGGGACCCAGGGTCGGACGGCCGCCGAGCAGGTCGGCGAGCCATGGGTGCCGGAGGGCGGCCTGCCTGGTGCGGTGAGCGCGGACGCGCAGCACCTCCCGCCAGTCACCGGGCGGCTCCTCGGGGAGGATCTCTGCGTAGACCTCGTCCAGCATGAGGTCGAACAGCTCCTCCTTGGAGGAGATGTATCCGTACAGCCGCATCGGACCGGCGTCCAGCCGGGCGGCGACCTTGCGCAA
Source organism: Actinomadura montaniterrae (assembly GCF_008923365.1). Taxonomy (GTDB): domain Bacteria; phylum Actinomycetota; class Actinomycetes; order Streptosporangiales; family Streptosporangiaceae; genus Spirillospora; species Spirillospora montaniterrae. The sequence goes on along the minus strand of NZ_WBMR01000002.1, from coordinate 54,151 downwards.
CGACACCGCCTCGAGCCCGCCCTCGTCGGCCAGCGCGACGGCGGCGGCGACGATCCGCTCCCGGTCGAGCGGCACGGGCCGGGTCGGCGGCTCCGGCCGGTCCCACACAGTCATGCCTACACCGTACAGTTGCGATACAGCGTATTGAGTCAATACAGTGTATCGACATGAGACGCCGTATCGCCGTGGTCGGAGCCGGCCCCGCGGGCCTGACCTTCGCCCGCGTCCTGCACCGCCACGATCACCCCGTCACCGTGCTCGAACGCGATGCCGCCCCCGACGCGCGTCCGCCGGGCGGCACGCTCGACCTGCAGGAGAAGCTGGGCCAGCGCGCACTGGACAAGGCGGGGCTGCTGGCGGAGTTCCGGGCGCTGTCACGTCCCGAGGGGCAGGCCATGCGCATCCTGGACACCGACGGGACCGTGCTGCGCGACTGGCGGCCCGGTCCGGACGACCAGGCCCACCCCGAGATCGACCGCAGGCAACTCCGCGACCTGCTGCTCGGCCCCCTGGACGTTCAGTGGGGCCGGGCCGTGAAGGAAGTGGTGCCCGGGGCGCGGGACGGCGTCCTGATCCACTTCGCGGACGGACGGCAGGAGACGTTCGACCTCGTGATCGGCGCGGACGGCGCCTGGTCCCGGGTCCGCCCGGCACTCTCGCCCGCGACACCGCACTACACCGGCGTCACCGCGGTCGAGACCTCCCTGGACGACGTCGACGCCCGCCACCCCGACCTCGCCCGCCTCGTCGGTGACGGTTCCGTGGCCGTGTACGGCGTGAACCGGGCGTTCGTCGTCCAGCGCAACAGCGGCGGCCACGTCAAGGTGTACGCCCAGTTCCGCGCGCCGCTGGACTGGCACGCGAACCTGGACCTGGCCGATGCCGAGGCCGTGCGATCGAGCCTGCTGGCTCTGTTCGACGGCTGGACCGCCCCCGTCCTGGAACTTCTCCACTACGGCAGCGTTTTCGTCCACCGCCCCCTCTACGTCCTGCCCGTAGGCCACACCTGGACCCACGTCCCCGGGGTGACGCTTCTGGGCGACGCCGCGCATCTGATGCCTCCGTTGGGGGCGGGCGCGAACCTCGCGATGATCGAGGGCGCCGAACTCGCCGAGTGCATCGCCACCGGCCCTGCGGATCTGGACGCGGCCATGCGCGCCTTCGAGGAACGGATGTGGGCGCGGGCCGGCGGATGGGCGAAGATCACGACAGACGGGCTGGAACGCCTCGTGAGCCCGGACCCCGCCGAAGCCCTCGCTCTCTTCGACGGAGTCCAGCCATCGTGACCACGGACGCCGCGTGCGCCCGTTACGGGAGTTGTAGAGGGAAGGCCGCCGCGCGGGCGTAGAGCTTGTAGAGCTTGAACGGCCCCGCGAAGGAGAGCCCGCAGGCGTTGTTGAGCACGCTCGTCGCCTTCTGGTTGGTCAGCGTCGTGCCGCGCGCCCCCGGATGGTCGATCTGGCCGCCCATGAACACCGCCATCTTGCCGAGCATGTGGTCGCGCTGGTCGGTCGTCATCTCCTGCCATGAATGGCAGGTCATCGCGGCGAGCATCGCGTCGTCGAGTTCGCCCGTGCCGGGGTGGTCGGGGTCGCCGGCGGACGCCGTCCTGGACGCGGGCGGGGCGGTGGCCTTCGGGGTCGTGAACCAGGGGCACGGGCCGCCGGGCTTCAGGTTGGCCATGCAGGTGAGCAGTTCGAGCTCGTTGCCCAGGTTGCCGAACCCGAAGCTCAGGAACGGCGCCTTGCCGTTCAGGCAGTCCGGCAGGTTGCCGGGCGAGGTGGTGACCTTGCCATTGGAGTACCAGCAGTTTCCGGAATTGCCGGGGAAGGCGTCCCACCAGAAGTCCACGCCGTTGCCGGTCATCGTGTTGCCGTAGAACTGGTTGCGGTGCGAGGTGGACAGCTTCAGCGGGTCGCACCCCGTCATGGGCTGGTCGGCGCAGACGAACGCGTCCGGGACGGCGAAGAGCATGGCCCCGCGCCGCCGGTTGTCGCGGAACGTGTTGTTGCGGACGACGTTGTCGTCACCGCCGGCGATCCACATCCCGCTCCCGACCGGGACCGGCACGGTCGGCACCACGTCGCTGTCCGCCAGGTACGGGTTGAAGTTGTTGGAGTAGAAGTCGTTCTTCTCGATGAGGTCGCCCTGCTGGGGGAAACCGGGATGCCCTGCGGCGGTGAACACGTCGGTCGTGAAGCCGAGGGCGTTGCCGTAGAAATTGTTGTGGTGTACCCAGGTGGCGCTGCCGTCGGTGCCCGAATAGCCGCTGGTGTTGTGGTGCGAGTCGCAGTACCGGATCTGCTGGCTGTAGCGCGCGGCCGGGTAGACCTTCTCGTCGCGTCCCGCATTGGTCTTCGCGCCCGACCCGGGATACAGCCCGGAGTCGCCGTTGCCGGCCGCCTCGCAGTTCTGGATCACGCCGTGGTCCTCGACGAAGGTGAGCACGCCGTACTCGCCCGCGTAGAACGTCTTGAAGCTGTCCAGCAGGTACCCGTTGCTCTCCAGCACGTAGATGTCGTGCTCGTTGGCGTGCCGGACGGTCAGGTTCCGCAGCACGAAGCCGTCGGCACGGTCGGCGCGGATGCCCACGTCCTTGGCCGAGTTCCGCGGGCCGCCGTTGCCGGACGACGGGTCGCCGGCGTCGACGACCACGTCGTCGGCGCTCACGCCCGACCCTTCGAGCTGGAGGTTGCAGCGCACGCACGAGCCCCGGTTGGGGATGCCGTGCCGGTCGACGAGCGGCGGGTCCGGGTCCTTGCCGGGTCCGGGCGTCCGGCCGAGCACGGCGACCAGGTTGGCGTCGTTCTGGCAGGTGTACTCGCCGAGGTAGGAGTACGCGCCGGTGCTCAGCTTGTACTGGTCGCACGCGGGGTCGTGGGTCGGCTTCTTGCGCGCCGTGGGCTCGGTGTAGACGCCCGGCAGCACCACGACCCGGTCGTTGTTCCGCGAGTCGGTCACCGCGGGCTGGATCTCGCTGTACCGGCACCGGTCGAACAACGCCCGGTTGATCCGCGTGAGCTCCCGCGCCGCGGCGGCCCCGAGCGTCCGATGGTCGTGCGGGCGGACGTTGTAGCCCGACTTCAGCGCCCGCTTGATCGAGGCGTCCAGCCGCTTCAGCGAATCCGGCTGGCACACCACGCGGGTCGTGCTTCCGGGGACGGTGTCGACGGCCGACGCGAGGCTCCGCGGCGTCGGCACCTTCCCGCCCGCGCACGGGCTGACGGAGCAGTCGGGACCGGGGGACGGCCAGTACGACGGCCGTTCGATGTGCGCCTGCGCCGCCTGCACCAAGCCCAGGACCAGCACGGTCGCGGCCACCAGGGGCACCCACCATTTCCCGGGAATCCGAGGCCTCATTGGGTGCTCCCTCGCTCAGCGCTCGCTCCGCCATGATCCAAACGCTTGCTCGGTGCTCATAGAAGCACGATCACCAAATCCGAGGAAGTCTCACAACGGGACTGTTATCGATCTTTCGCCTTTCTCGGTGGCGACGGCGGAGGCGGCGACGAGCGTCGCGGCGGCGAGGCCGCCCCAGAGGGCGGCCGGGCCGCGGGCGGCGAGAGCGGTGATCACCGCCGGGGAGACGGCGAGGCCGAAACCCGTGGTGAGCTGGAAGCGGGCGAGGGCGCGTCCCAGGACATGGGTCGGGACGATGGCGGTGACGAGCGCGGTGGCGCTGCCCGCATAGATGATCTCGCCGATGGTGCAGACCACGGACACCGCGGCGACGGCGGGGGCGCCCCAGCCGTGTCCCAGCGAGGTGGCCGCGAAGAAGCCGAGGTAGGACGCGGCCAGCACCACGCCGGAGAGGGCCAGCACGGTCTGCCGGGAGAAGCGGGACAGCAGGACGGTGACCGGCACCTGCAGGGTGACGACCAGCACCGTGTTGGCCACGAAGACGGCCGCCGGCCACACCGGAGACGCGTGGAACTGCGTCACCAGGACCAGAGGGACCGCGACCTCGGGGACGTTGAGGCAGAAGACGTAGACCACGTTGGCGGCGAGCAGTGCGAGCATCCGGGGCGCGGGCTCGCCGTCCCGGTCGTCGTCCCGGGCGGTCTTCGCCGGATGCGCGTGGATGCGGACCGACCATGCCAAGGCGGCTGCGGCAAGGTAGGCGAGCGCTGTGACGATCGCCAGCGCCCGCAGCGCGGTGGTGCCGCCCGCCAGGCAAGCGGTGGCGAGGAGTGCCCCGACGCCCAGGGCGGCGTTGCGGAGGGAGCGGGCCGCTGCGAGGGCGGTGTCGCGGTCTCGGCCATGGGCGACCGTGGCCACCAGCGCGGCGTGTGCGGCAGGCCATGCCTGGTTGCCGATGCCGAGGAAGAGCGCCGCCGCCGCGAAAAGCCAGACGTGCCCCGCCGGCGCGGCCAGCAGCAGCGCCACGCCCAGCACTCGCACCAGCATCGACGCCGCCACGACCGTGCTGCGCGCGCCGCGGTCCAGCCACCGGCCCACCGCGGGCATGCACCCCAGGCCTGCGACGATGCCGACCGTCATGGCGGTGCCGGTGACCGGCGCCGACAGCCTCAGCACCGTCACGCCGTAGAGCAGCAGAAAGGGCCGAAGCATGCCGGTGCCCAGCGCGTCCACGGCCAGCGCCACGGCGTAACGGGGGCCTCCGGAGGCGCGGACGAGGGCGCGCGGCTGGATTCTGGTGAGGGTCGCCATGGCGTCAGACGGTGCGTCCGGCCGCCTAGACACGGCACGTCGGTTGACCCATATCGTCAATCGGCGCCGCCACCAGGGCGTCCGGGCGGCGATGATGAGCGGATGACGCTGAGGATCGACATCAGCGGCCTGCCGTCCGAGCGGGTGCGGTTCGCCGCCTCCCCGCTGGCCGAACTGACCGCGATGCTGCACGTGCTGGCCGAACCCGGTCACCATCCGCAGTTCGCGGGCTGGGCAGCGGACGTCTGGGCCGGGCTGCGGCCCGAACTGGCCGAGCGGCTCAGGGAGGCGGAGTTCCTCTGGCGCTCCTCACAGGCCGACTTCATGATCCCCGCGCGCCCCCGGCCGACCCTCGCCGAGGAACTGGACGACGTGGACCGGATCGACGACGAGACGTACGTGACCGCCGCGCTCGTCACCACGTGCGGCAGCAACCGGGTCCACTTTCGCGGCGTGTCGCCGCTCACCGACACGACCGCGCGCGAGCGGGCCCTGGACGTGGCCCAGGCCCGCGGCGCGCTGCAGGAGGCCTTCGCGGAACGGCTGCTCGCGGACCCCGCCGCGGTCCGGGCGCGGGTGCGCCGCACCCTCGAAGAATGCGCCGAGGCGTTCTTCGACGGTGCCTGGGCGGACGTCGCGGCGCAGCTCGCCACCGATCTGCGGATGAAGAACGAACTGCTCAGGCGGCACGGCGTCGGGGCGGCGCTCGCCTCGGTCTCCGGCGCGGTCACCCTGGCACCGGACGGCGACTGCATCATCGTGGACAAGGTGCAGGACAAGGCGACCGCCGCACGCGACGCCGGTGTCACCTTCATCCCGAGCGTCTTCGGCCGCCCGCACCTGGTGGCGGTCCACGCGCCCGGATGGCATCCGGTGGTGCAGTACCCCGTCGCCGAGCCGGGTCCGGCCGAGCCGGTCTCCCTGGAGACGGTCACCCTCCGGCTGGAGGCGCTCGCGCATCCGGTCCGGCTGCGGCTGCTGCGCACCCTGGCCCGCGGCCCGCACACCACCGGCGAGCTGGCGCACTTCTGGGAACTCTCACCCCCGGAGGTGTCCCGGCATCTTGCCGTCCTGCGCCGCGCGGGCCTGCTCACGTCTCGGCGGCAGGGCCGTTACGTCCGGTACAGCCTCAACCTGTCCGACCTGACGTCGCTGGGCGCCGACCTCCTGGCCGCCGTACTGCGCTGAGCGGTGAACCCGGCGTAATCACCCCGCGTACCAAGGGCGGGATGGGGAGACGGTGAAGCGCCAGGAAGACGCCAGGTCGGGGATGGTTGGTGCCGGCCGTGCAGGCGCTGACCCGGCGGTGAGACTCATCGAAGCACTCGAAGAGGACTGCGGCGCTTGCGCGGGGACCGGCAGGACGCGCAGTGAGCAGTGGCAGGACTGGGAATTGCGCGCCGGTGAGCTCATCGCGGTGGCGCAGGCGGCGCGCCGCGCGGACGAGATGCACGCCCCTGCCGAAGCCGGAAACGCCGGAAACAATGGCAGCACACCGGCATCGAGATCGTCAGAACAGGTCACGATCCTCGCGGTCATCGATCGGGCCATCGAGGATCACATGAAGGCGCGCCCTCTCGAACCGCAGGAGAACGACTGTAGTGCTTGCGGTGGGAGCGGAAAGAAGCTGTCCCCGGTTGGGCGCCTTCTCGCCGAGATGCTGATGCGCCACGGATTCGTACGCGAAGACCGGAGCGGATAGGGGCTGAGGGAAGGCGGTAACCCCCCGGGGCATGGCAGGAGTTCGGGCGTTCGGCGCCGGGCACGGCCCTTCGCGCCCGGCGCCGGCGCTCGCGCTACCTCAGCATCGACGTCCGGTGTTGATGCAGGTGACGGCCTTGCGCATCAGGCGCGAGGACATGACGTTCTCGAAGTCGCCGTGATCGGTGATCGGCTTGTGTAGCTGCTCGGGGAAGGTGTCGAGGGCGTAGAGGGTGCCCTTGGCGATCTGCGCCTTGCTGACCTTGATGGTGTAGCCGAGCGTCATGCGCAGTTGCGGCACGGCCTTCGTCCCGGACGGGCAGGCGCCCGCGGCGTCCGGGAACACGATATGGGCGCGGTGGTTGGCGCTGTCGGTGTTCTGGCCGTCCCAGCAGCTCGGGAAATCCAGAACCCGGGTCACCCTGCTACCGGACGGGCAGATCGGGTACTTGTCAGCCGTCACACGGTCGGTGAAACCGGTGCACGTCCAGTGCGCCCGGGCGTTGGCGGTGCCGTTGGTCAGGGATTTGGCGTCGCCGGTCACGGCCCGCAGGAACCGGGGCATCGCCGTGACCTTGCTGCGGGCGTTACCGCGGTACTGGATCGAGACGGTGGAGGGCACCAGCACGCGGCCGATGTTGAGGTCTGCGGCGCTGGAATCGTTCTGGGCGGAATCCGCGGCGCTGCGCAGCCGCACGACAGGCCAGTAATACGTTGACTGGTCGCCGTTGCTGCAGGTCGTGCCGGCGCGGCTGAGGCTGCCGTCGGTGGAGAACGCGTCCGTGGACCGATTGCCCACGTAATCGTGGATATGGTGCGCACCGTTCTCGACGCCGGGCGCGACGATGAAATTGGCCGAGTTGTGATGGCCGTTCTGGTTGCGCCCGCAGCGGGACGTGAACGTGCCGCGCGACCCACTCCGGGTGGTCTTGACGCCGCCAGCGCTACGCGGCACCTGCCTTATGTCGATGAAATCCGCAGCGGTCGGATTGGCCGTGGCCTGCTGCCCGCCGCCCGCCTGACCGCCCCCGCCCGCGTCGCCGGCGCCGGTCAGGGTGCAGGGCGCCAGGGCGTCAAGGCCGGCGGGGCGCTGCGCCACCCGGCCGATCGCGGTCGCGATCCGGTTGATCGTCGCGACGCGCTTGTCCTTCAGCGGGCCCAGGATGGCGTTCTGCACGAAATTCGGGCCTCCCTGCCCCGCCGACGACACCAGCCGCGCATTCGCCTCCTTGATCTGCGTGTCGAGCTGGCCGAGGTTGCGGTCCACTTCCGCCTTGGCCTGCACCGGCACCGCCGGCAGCCGATCGGCCACGGTAGGGCACGTGATGGTCTGCGCTCGGGACGCGCTGGGCGTCGAAGCACCGGCCGGCGCCGCCCCGACGGCGGCGAAGGACGCCACGGCGAGACCGCCCCCGGCGACCAAGGCGAGGGAACGCAGGACCGAGTGCGGGCGGCGAGCATGCCCCATGGGTTCCTCCATTTTTGAAGGGTGTGAGGAAGTCCACCCGGCTCCGTTCTGCTGGTACGCACTCCACCGGCGCGATGGTTCAAAAGGGAGCGGAAAGTCGTCGGACGCGTGTTTCGCGGCAATCCCTTAGCGATCACTCAGCACTGCTTCAACACAGCCTTAAGGAACTCCGCTGAAATCCGTGCAGGGCTAACGTTCCTGATGTCGTACTCCCCGACACGCCTGCGCGCCCTCCACCTCACCCGGCCCCCAGACGCGCAGGCCGTCGGTCCTCTTCTCTGGAGGTAGCGCAGATCTTCGATGGCGTTCCGCACGAGACCGTCTACCGGTCCCGTGCGGACCCCAGCGCGCCCCGTCAACATGATCTCTCTGGCCTTCTGTGTTCTCCGGAGGCCATGATGGCGACGTGATCTCATCAGGCGGGCGGCCGCAGAAGGCGCGGACGCGAACCGCTCGGTTCGAGAGGCAACTGGCCGCGTTCGGCGAGGTGTTGGCCGCGCACCCGTTCGCCGGTGACCACCCGGAGGCGACAGCCGACATGGCCGCCGAGTTCGCGCGTGCTCGCGAGCATCTTGAGGCCGCCGAGCGGGATGCGGCCCGTGACAGGGCGCTGGCCAGGCGGGAACTGGACGCCTCCGTCGCGGCGTTGAACCGGCTCAATGCCCGTATCGCCGGAACCTTCCCGGAGAAGGCCGGAACCTTCCCGGAGAAGGAAGAGGCATCCGAGCCGAAACCGCAGGCGTCGGCTCCTGAGGCGCCGCGTTCTGTGAGCGACCGGCCCCGGCCTCGTCTGCGCGACCGGTACACGTCCAAGCAACTGGCTTTGCGCGGAGGCCTCGCAGCCTTGGCCCTCTACCTCGTCGCCGTAGCGGTGCTGGGCGGGTGGTCCATGGCGGTGGTCGCGGTGATGGGTCTGATCTTCGGATTTCCGTTGGCCTACGCCGGTGCCGATCTCGGGAAAGAGGTCCTGAGGCAGGTCTGGGGCGCCTTCAAAGGCGGCATCGTCGAGGCCGAGTACCGTCGCACGGCCAAGGCGGCGGACGGGGACGCTTGGGAGCAGCACTTCGTCTACGAGGACGCCGACGGCCGGTCGGTGACGTACCGGCGGGGCGTGCCCAAGGAATCCCTCGCGGCCCTGCCGTCACGGAAGCTCTGGCTCGTGGCTCACGGCGACGAGCCCGAATTGCAGAGCCTGTCGACACCCCTCTGGTTGACCCTTTTGCTGGCCTTCATGCTCTCGGTGTTCCTGGCCGGCGCGGTTGTGGTGGTGGGTGCCGTGCCGGGAATGCTGATCGCCGTGCTCACCGGCCACACCTTCGGCTGACCAGCATGGTGTGTTCGAGGCGGCGGATCTGCCGGCTCACCGCACGTGCAGTTCGTGGACGCCGCACGCCTGGCTGACGCTGCGCGACGGTCGATGACCACCACCGTCGCCGTGACACCCGGCGGGCGGCTGAATGTCGGGCGATCGGAAGCCGAGTGCGTTGTGGCCCACGTCACTCTTCGGGTTCGGCTCGGCCCGACGGATTCTCCGTGGGCGGCGGGTCTTGATAGCGACCGAACTCGACCACGACTCCCGGAGTGTCTGATGTCCGATTCTTTCCAGATGGCGGTGGTGACCGGAGCAGGCCGCGGCTTCGGGCGCGCGATCGCGACCGCGCTCGTTGCGGCCGGCACCGGTGTCGTCGGCATCGCCCGCGACGAGCGGGAATTGCATGCCGTAAGCGAGGAACTGGGGGAGGGGTTCACCCCGGTCGCAGCCGACGCCACCGACGAGGCGCTCGCTCAGAGCGTGATCCGCAAGTACAGGCCGGGCCTGCTCGTGCTCAATGCCGGAGTCATGCCGCATATGGCGCCGGTACACGAGCAGACCTGGGAGACCTTCAGCCGCAACTGGCATGTCGACACCCGGCACGTCTTCACCTGGACCCGGGCGGCTCTGCTCGAACCGCTGGCGCCGGGCAGCGCGGTCGTCGCGATGTCCAGCGGGGCGGTCGTGGCCGGGTCTCCGCTCAGCGGAGGGTACGCCGGGGCCAAGGCCGCGATCCGGTACATCAGCGGCTACGCCGCCGAGGAGTCGGACAGGGCGGGGCTGGGCATCCGGTTCGTCGCGCTGCTCCCGCAGCTCACACCGGCGACCGGCCTCGGGGCGAAGGCGGTCGCCGACTACGCCGCGCGCCAGGGCGTCGACCAGGACGTCTTCGCCCGTGCCTTGCAGCCGATACTCACCCCGGAGCAGGTCGGCAAGGCGGTCGTCGATCTCGCAGGCGACCGCGACGCCGCTCCGGCCTACCTGCTCGCCGGTGCCGGGCTGCGCCCGCTCGACTGAGCCCTGGAGAAAGAGCCTCGATGGGCAGATTTGACGGCCAGGTCGTCGTCGTGACGGGCGGGGGCAGCGGCATCGGCCTGGCAACGGCGAAACGGTTCCACCAGGAGGGCGCCAGCGTCGCCATCGCGGGACGCGACCGGGAGCGGCTCCGGAAGGCGGCTGCTCTGATCGGCGACGACGTCCTCACCGTCGCGGCTGATGTCGGCCGGCTCCAGGACATCGACCTGCTCTTCTCCACCGTCGTCCGGGAGCTCGTCGTAAAGGCGCCTGTCGCGCTCGAGCGCGGCCCTCACGGCCGGGCCTGCCAGGGGTGTGCTGACCAGCGCGAATTCGATGGTCAGGGCCAGAACGGGGGGACGGGGTGGGCGTGGTCGGGGGAGTCCAGGAGGCGGAGGTCGTTCAGGTTCCCCGTGCCGGGAAGGGGGACCTCCTCGACGAGGCGGCCGTCGCGATGGTCGATGACCTGGATCCATGAGTCGCCGCGGTGCCGTTTGTCGCGGGGGGAGGGGACGGAGACGCCGACGACGAAGTGGTCGTCGGTCATGGCGAAGCCGCGGGCGAACCCGGCGCGGGGCAGGCGCAGGCGGCGGCCCTGGTCCGAGCGGATCTCCTTGGTCTTGGTGCTTATCCAGAACAGTTCCCCGTCGCGGCGGGCCAGCCCGTGAATGGAATGCCCGGCGTTCGGGTGTACGTCCACGAGGCGGAGCGTCGCCCGGTCGTACACGTTGATGAAGCTCGCGGGGCCGAAGGCGTGGGCCGCGACGAAGAGCCGGTCGCCGTGCCACAGCAGGGAGTTGTAGTGCCAGCGGTCGTCGGCCGAAGAGGCGTCGCGTTCCACGTACGGCCGGACGGTCTGCGCGGCGAGGTCGAACTCGATCGTGTCGTCGGCGCCGACGCCGATGAGGGAGTTGGTCCAGGGGCTCACCGTCCAGGCGCGTCCGGCGTCGTAGGCGAGCTGGTGCGTGTTGACCTGCAGCCGCACGGGGACGGCGCGGCTGAAGGCCAGGTCGTGCCCGAACGCGAGGAGTTGCCGGTTGTTGACGATGAAGAGCTCGCTGGGGCTCCATGTGATGCCGAAGGGGCGGCATGTCGCGCGCTCGGTGATGGTCGGGTCGAAGAAGCCGGGCCGGACGGGGATGTGCCCGACCTCCCGGGTCCGGAGGTCGACGACGACCGCGAGGCTGCGCATGTTCGACACGGTCGCGAGGATCCGCATGGTGTCAGCGGGACGGGAGGGCGCCCAGGCGGCGGCTCGACCGCTCGATCATCATCCGGGCCAGCCCGTCCGCCCGCGAGGACGGCCCGGCGAGCGTGAACCCGTCGGCGCAGGCGTCCGACAGTGTCCCGGCGATGTGCTCGCGGACCTCGCGGAAGTGCCCGCCGAGTTCGCCCGCCGGCCAGCGCACCTGGATCGACGGCCCGCCGTCCGCGCCGGGAAGCGCGGACAGGATGTGGCGCGCGACGTCCAGTTCCTCGATGGCGAGGGCGGTGAGGTGGCCGGTGCCGCCGGCGGGCCCGGCTCGTCCGGTGAGCCTGGCCTCCTTGCGATACCGGTCCAGCAGGAGATGCACGAAGGAGCCCGGCGGCGGAGGGGCCGGGTCCAGCTCGTCCAGCAGGGCGAGCAGCCATTCGACCATGACCGTTCCGGCCGGGCCGAGGTCCTGCCGGTCCTGGAGCTGCTCGCCGAGGTAGTGGGCGCGCGCGAGCGCGCGCCCGGTGTCGATCATCCGGGGTGCGGCCGTTCGCGGCCCGTAGGTCCGGTCCAGTGCCGCCGGTGAGCGCTCGGCGACCCGCGCGAGCAGCGCGATCTGCACGTAGACGTGGAAGGCCGCGAGGGCGCGGTCGGTGTTCCACAGGTTGTGCTCGCCGGTCCCGGGCGTGTTCCAGAGCGACCGGATCCTCGCCGCACCGGCGGCCGGGCGCAGCAGGGCATGCCCGCGGCGGATGTCGTAGAGCTTCTGGTGCAGCGATTCGTGCAGCAGGTGCTCGGCCGTCCACCAGGGGTTCCTCAGCTTCGCCCGGTTCAGGAAGATGACGCCGCTGAGCTGGAACTGCGAGCTGGACGCCTTGCCCTTCCACGCGCCCTCGGGCGGGAACACCGCGATCAGGTGCGTGTGGGACAGGGCGCTGCGCGCGAGCATCGGAAGCAGTTCGCCGAGCAGGCGCACGGCGTCCTCCAGGACCGCCGTCTCGGCTTCGCCCGGCGTGCAGAGGGAGCCCTCGTACTCGTTGCGCACCAAGAGCCGGAAGGCGTGCCCGAACGCGTCGTCGGGCGCGTCCTCACGCCAAACCGCGCCGCCGAAATCCGCCGCGCGCAGGGGCTGAGCACCCGTGAGAGTCGGACGCGCGCCGGTGTCGCCGATGCTCTCGAGAAGTGCGGCGCAGTGTTCCAGGGGCAGGCCGCGTGCGCTGCCGTTCGCGATGCGGGCGAAGGCGTGCTGGATCGCGCATCTCAGCACGGGATCATCGAAGAGGTCGCATTTCTCGATGTCCGTGCCCGCCAGTTCCCGATGGAGCCGCGCGGCGGCCGGTATCGTCGCGGAGATCCTCTCCAGCCGGCGCAGGTAGGAATGGCGGAGCCGATCGCGAATGTAGCCGCTGTCTCCGAAACCCGGGTCGCTCGCGAAGGCCTTCTCGAGGTCGCGGGCGATCGGATCCGCCGGAAGGCCGCCGGGTCCGGCGGCCTTTCCGGCCCGGTCTCCGGGGTTCACGCCGGCTCGGTCTCCGGCTCGGTTTCGGGCTCGGTCTCGGCCTCGTCGTCGTGGTGGTGGTGGCCGGCGTCGCGCTCGGCCAGCGCCATCTCCTCGGCGGACAATTGCAGCCTCTCGAGCTGCTCGTCGGTGAGGAATACGCGCCGACGGCCGCTGCGAGGGGAATTCTCGGGCATGTGCTGCCTCCTTGTGTCGTGCGGAGAGGAGCCGTGGCATTTCCATGGGAATGCTTTCCTGGTCCCTCTCAGGAGTATGAGCGTAAGACGGCGTCTCGACCGGTGTCAACGACGATTATGGCCGCATCCGGCACTGATCTTCCAGCGCCAAGATCCGTTCGATGATCCAAAGGGAGATCGAATTCTTCGGTGCCGGAAAACCTTCGGATATTCAAGTTCTCGCCGGCCCCGTTCCGCACCGAATGGTGTTCCGGTTCCGGGCGGCGGCGCACGGGCGGCGGCGCACGGGCGGCGGCGCAGGCCGGCGCGTCGGCCTCGCCCGGCCCGGTAGCGTCCTGGAAAGGTCGCCAAAGAAATGACCGGTGGACCGCTCCGCCCGGCACCAGAGGAGATGACCTTCAGATGCGGTACCTGTTCTCCGTGATCCACGACCGGCCCACCCTCGCCACCCCGGAGGAGGACGCCGCGATCGACGTGTTCAACGAACGGCTCCAGGCGGAGGGCAACTGGGTCTTCGCCGGCGGCCTCGCCGCGCCCGACACGGCCACCGTCGTCGACAACCGGAGCGCGGAGGCGCTGGTCACCGACGGGCCCTTTCTGGAGTCCAAGGAGTACCTCGCCGGCTTCTGGATCATCGAGGCCGCCGACCTCGACGTCGCGCTCGCGCTCGCCACCGACGGGTCGAAGGCCTGCAATCGGAAGATCGAAGTGCGGCCGTTCCTGTGACCGGTACCGAAGTCCGCGAGGCGGTCACGCGGGCCCACCAGGAGGAGTGGGCCCGGGTCGTCGCCTCACTGACCAGGCGTTTCGGCGACCTCGACATCGCCGAGGAGGCCGCCGCCGAGGCGTTCGCGACCGCCGTTCAGCGGTGGCCGGACGACGGCGTGCCGCCCAATCCGGGCGGCTGGCTGACCACCACCGCCGTCCGCAAGGCCATCGACCGGATCCGCCGCGAGAGCAAGCGCGACGACAAGCACAGGGAGGCCCGGATGGTGCACGACGACGGCCCGCCGGAGCCGGCCGGCGCCGTCGACGACGACCGGCTCCGGCTGATCTTCACCTGCTGCCATCCGGCGCTGGCGGCGCAGACCCGCGTGGCGCTGACGCTGCGCATGGTCGGCGGCCTGACCGTGCCCGAGATCGCCCGCGCCTTCCTGGTGGCGGACACCGCCATGGAGCGGCGGATCACCCGCGCGAAGGCCAAGATCAAGGCGGCCCGCATCCCGTACCGGGTGCCGTCCGCCGAGGACCTCCCGGCGCGCGTGTCCGGCGTGCTCGCCGTCCTGTATCTCGTGTTCAACGAGGGCTACCTGGCGTCCGGCCCCGGCACCGACCCGGTGCGCGCCGACCTGACCACCGAGGCGATCCGGCTCACCCGCCTGGTCCGGGCCCTGCTGCCCGGCGACGGCGAGGCGGCCGGGCTGCTGGCGCTGATGCTGCTGACCGAGGCCCGCCGCAGCGCCCGGGTCTCCGCCGGCGGCGAGCTCGTCCCCCTGGCCGAGCAGGACCGCGGTGCCTGGGACGCGGCGCTGATCGCCGAGGGGCACCGGCTGGTGCGCGAGCGCCTCGCCGCTGCCGCGGGCGGGGTCGCTCCGGGCCGCTACCAGATCCTCGCGGCGATCAACGCCGTGCACACCTCCGCCCGCGACATGCGCGACACCGACTGGTCGCAGGTCCTCGCCCTCTACGACCAGCTCGTCCGCCTCGACGCGTCCCCGGTCATCGCACTCAACCGGGCGATCGCGGTCGCCGAGGTCGACGGCCCGGAGGTGGCGATGGCGGCCGTCGACCGCCTTGAGGGCGAGCTCGCCGGCTATCACGCCTACCACGCCACCCGCGCCGACCTGCTGCGCCGGCTGCGCCGCGGTCATGAGGCGCGCGCCGCCTACGACAGGGCCATCGAGCTCGCGGGCAACACCGCCGAGACCGCCTACCTGGCCCGCCGCCGCGACCAGCTGCGGTGACGGATCCCGGTCATCCGACGATGAGGGGGAGGGTCTCCCAGCCCCGGACCGTGGAGGTCTGGCCGAGCCTGGCGTTGTCCCAGTCCACCTCCCAGGTCGGGAAGCGTTTGAGGATCTCCTCCATCGCGATCCTGCCTTCGAGGCGGGCCAGGGCCGCACCGAGGCAGTAGTGGCCGCCGAGCCCGAAGGTGAGCTGCTGGCCGATGTCGCGGTGGAGGTCGAAGCGGTCGGGGTCGGTGTGGCGGCGGTGGTCGCGGTTGGCGGAGCCCACGATGAACAGCAGGGCGCTGCCGGCCGGAACGGTCTCGCCGTGGAACTGCACGTCGCGGGTGACGTAGCGGGCGATGGAGTGGCCGGTCGGCTCGTATCGGAGGATCTCCTCGATGGCGTTGCGGATGAGGGACGGGTCGTCGACGAGTTCGTGGCGCTGCTCGGGGTGCCGGGCGAGGACGGCGCCGATCCAGCCGATGAGCCGTCCGGTCGTCTCGTTGCCGGCGTTGGAGACGACGTTGACGTAGGTCAGCACCTCGTCCCGGGTGAGTGTGCGGGTCCGCCCGTTCTCGTCCTCGAATTCGGCGTTCAGGAGATCGGTCATGAGGTCGTTGGAGGGGTGGTCGCGGCGCCAGTCGATGTAGTCGGCGAAGGCCTCGTTGGTGAGGGACTCGGCGCCCTTGAACCGCATCTTCTGGCCGTCTTCGGTGCGCAGCGCCTCGTCGGCCATGTCGCGGATGGCGGGCTGGTCGGCCTCGGGGATGCCGAGGAGCATGCCGATGACGCGCATCGGCATCTCGGCGCCGACGGCCTCGATGAGGTCGAAGCGGTCGGCGCCGGCGAGCGGGTCCAGGACCGCGGTGCAGAAGTTCCTTACCTGGGGCTCCAGCATGCCGATCCGGCGCGGGGTGAAGACGCGCGAGAGCAGCCGGCGGTGGACGTCGTGGATGGGCGGGTCCTCGAAGATGAGGGTGCCCGACGGGATCTCGTAGCCCGACTGGATGATCTCCAGGATGTCTCCGCGGGACGAGGAGAACGTCCGCCAGTCCGGCAGCCCGCGCTCGCAGTCGGCGAACCGGGTGACCGCGTAGAAGTCGTATTTCTCGTTGTAGTACAGCGGCATCTCTTCCCGGAGCCGACGGTAGATCGGGTACGGGTTCTGAGCGATGCCTGCGTCGTAGGGGTCCCAGTAGATCTCGCCGCCGGTCTCCACCTTTCGCACCTCCCTGTATCGCGCGGGTCGTGGCGGTTCCGTCCGCCTACTTGAGCAATGCGCCGGCGTCGATCGGCAGGGGGACGCCGGTGACGTAGCGGCCCTCGTCCGAGACCAGGAAGAGGATCGCGTTGCTGACGTCCACCGGCTCGACCCACGGGACCGGGAGGGTGTTCATCATCTGCGAGATCGGCGCCATGTCCTCGGCGGTCGGGTTCTCCAGGTCGGGCCGGAACATCCGGTAGGTCATGTCGTTCATCAGCATCGGGCTGTTGACCTGAGTGGGGTGGACGGAGTTGACGCGGATGTTGTGCTGCGCGAACTCGACCGCCATGCTGCGCATCAGCCCCACCACGCCGTGCTTTGAGGCGATGTAGTTGCCGATGTTCGGGTGGGACTTCAGCCCGCCGACGGAGCTGGTCAGCACGATCGCGCCGCCGCGTCCGCCCTCGATGACGTGCGGGACGGCGGCCTTGACGGTCTGCCAGACGCCGGTGAGGTTGACGTCGATCGAGTCGCGCCACAGCTTCTCGCTCATCTTCTCGATGGCGTCGCCTGCGGCGGCGAGTCCGGCGTTGGCCAGGATGACGTCGAGCCGGCCGAACCGGCTCACTCCTTCGTCGACCGCCGCCTTCAGCGCGTCGTAGTCGCGGACGTCGGCCTGGACGGCGTGGACGCGCCGGCCCGCCTTCTCCACCTGCGCGACCGTCTCCTCCAGGTCCTCGGGGGTGGACATCGGCGTGGGCACGCTGTCGATCTGCTTGCAGACGTCGACGGCGATGATGTCGGCGCCCTCCTCGGCGAGGCGCACGGCGTGGCTGCGGCCCTGACCGCGGGCGGCGCCGGTGATGAACGCGACCTTGCCTTCGACTCTTCCGGGCATGCTGTCCCTCTTTCTCGGCTCGCGGCCCTCGTCCAGGCGACGAAGGCGACGGCGTGGTTGTGGATCGTCCGGTTTCGTCCCGATGGCGGCCTCAGTCACCCTTGGCCTCCTCAACGGCCCTCCGCCAGGCCCGCGCGACCATGACCGCGCCGACGCGCGTGCGGTAGGCGGCGGATCCGTGCAGGTCCGACGGGACGGACGCGAGTTCGGACATGGCGGTGCGCCCGACATCGGCGGCGTCGATCGCGGCGGCCTCCCCGCCGGTCGCGGCGGCCTCCGCGGCCGGAGCCCGCCGTGCGGTCGGGCCGAGCCCGAACAGGCCGATGCCGCAGCGCCGGATCCGGGCGTCCTCGTCGAGTTCGACGGCGACGGCGGCGCCCGCCAAGGCGAAGTCCTCGTACCGGCGGGCGAACTCCTCGACCGCGAACCCGCTGCGGGCGCTCCGGACGGGAAAAGTGATCCCGGTGAGCAGCTCGTCCTCCGCCAGGTCGGTGCTCCACAGCCCGGTGAAGAACAGGGTGGCGGGGATCGTCCGCCGTCCCCGGGGCGAGAACGTCTCCAGCCGGGCGTCGAGGGCCAGCGCCACCGCGGGGTACTCGGCGGCGGCGTCGGCGTGGGCGAGCGACCCGCCGATGGTGCCGCGGCTGCGGATCCGGAAGTGGCCGATCAGGGGAGTGGCGCGGGCCAGCAGCGGGACGGCGCCGGAGACCTCGCCGGACCACTGGATCGCGGCCTGCGTCGTGCCCGCGCCGATCCACAGCGATCCGTTGCGGCGCTCGATGCCGCGCAGGCCCGGCACGTAGCGCAGGTCGACCAGGTGGCCGAAGACCGCCATCCGCCGGACGAGCATGGGGACGAGGCTCTGCCCGCCGGCGATGGCCTTGGCGTCCTCGCCCAGCTCGGCGAGAAGCGCGACCGCCTCTTCGAGGGTCGTCGGGACGTGGTGTTCGAACGCTCCCGGGGACTTCAGGTGTCCGTACTCTAGGGTGGGCACCTCGGTGGTGGTGGGCGGGAGGTAGGCCATGAAGGTCGTGGTGAGGGGGTTGCCGTCCCCGCCGTAGGCGCAGTGTCCCTCCACCGCGTTCGGGTTGAAGGGGAGCCCCGCGTCGGGGCAGGCCGCCCGTCCGCCGGCCCCGTGCCCGCTCACCGGTCCGCCCATGCGCGGACGTCCTCGGGCTCTGCGGACGGACCGGCGGGGAAAGGCGTGTCGACTTCCATCGAGCAGCTTCTCCGTTCTTCTCGGAGGCCGATGGCGGGAAGGGGGCGGATGGCGCCACGATCTCTGCTAAACGACTGTTTAACACCCGCTCTGCGGGCCGTCAAGGAGAAGGGGACATGACTTCGCCTCGCCGTATGGGACCGGAGAATTCCAAAACCCGGCTGCGGTTCCTGGACATCGCCGAACGGCTGATGCTGGAGGAGGGCTACGCCGCCGTCGGGATCCGGCGCGTGGCCCGGGAGGCCGGCGTCACGCCGGCCCTGATCCACTACTACTTCCGGACCCTGGACGACCTGTTCGTCGCCCTGATCCGCAGGCGCTCCGAGCAGGAGCTGGAGGCGCAGGAGCGCGCGCTGGAGTCCGGCGGGCTGCTGCGCTCCCTGTGGGCCTACAACAGCCATCCCCGGGGAGCGACGCTGAACGTCGAGTTCATCGCGCTGTCGAATCACCGCAA
Organism: Actinomadura montaniterrae; assembly: GCF_008923365.1. Taxonomy (GTDB): domain Bacteria; phylum Actinomycetota; class Actinomycetes; order Streptosporangiales; family Streptosporangiaceae; genus Spirillospora; species Spirillospora montaniterrae. The sequence goes on along the minus strand of NZ_WBMR01000002.1, from coordinate 35,371 downwards.
GGCGGTGCGCGCCGAGCTGGTCGGTTATGCCGAACGGGCCCGCGAACTCCAAAGAAAGGCGGTCGCCGATTATTTGAAGGCGCGCGGAATCGACCCCGAGACGCTGCCTCCGCTCGCTCTGACCGTTCTGATATCGACGGTTTCCCGAGCGCTCACGATTGAGGACGCCATGGGGCTCACCGTGGGCCATGACGAAGCCCTGGCCCTCGTCGAGGAGTACCTGCGGAAGATCGACGGCGCTCCCGTCCAGGACGCGGAGTGAACCGTTCGAGGGCGGGAGGTCGAGGTGCGGGCGCCTGCCTCGGCGTGAAGCGCCACGCCCGGCGGTGCGCGGGGGCGCATCGACCGCATGTCACGCATGGATGAAGACGTTCTTGGTCTGAAGGAACTCGAAGAGCCCTTCCCGGCCTCCCTCTCGTCCGATGCCGCTCTGCTTGTAGCCGCCGAACGGCGCACCGGGCGGCTGACCGGAGACGCCGTTGACGTGCACGCTGCCCGACTGGAGCAGCGGCACGATCCGGTGCACCCGTGACACGTCCCGGGTCTGGAGGTAGGTGCCCAGGCCATAGGGGGTCGAGTTGGCCAGGTCGACCGCCTCCGCCTCGCTCCCGAAGGGAAGGATCGACAGCACCGGGCCGAAGATCTCCTGGCGGGCGGCCTCGCTCGCCGGATCCACGTCGGCGAGGACCGTCGGCTCGACGAAGTAGCCGTCGCGGACGTGCGGCGGCAGCGAGGCCCGATCCACGGCGCGGCCGCCGATCACCACCCGTGCGTCCTTCCTGGCCCGGCCGATCACACCGAGGACGCGGTCCCGAGATGCCGCGTCGATCACGGGGCCGACGGCGGTGCTCGGCTCGAACGGATCGCCCGCGCGCAGGCCCGCGACGCGCCGGCGGGTCGACTCGACCACGTCGTCGTACACCTCGCGGTGTACCAGCATCCGGGTGGTGAGATTGCAGCCTTGGCCGGCGATGTTGTAGCAGGAGCGCACGGTCAGGGCGACGGCCTCGTCGAGGTCGGCGTCGGGGAAGACCACGTTCGCCGACTTGCCGCCCAGTTCCAGCACGACCGGTTTCACCGTGTGCCGGGCGGCGTCCAGGATCTTCTTCGCGGTGGGGATCCCGCCCGTGAAGGAGATCTTCCCGACGTCCGGATGCCGCACCAGCCGGTCGCCGGCCTCCGCGCCGCCCGGCAGGACGTGCAGGACCCCGGGAGGAAGACCGGCCTCAAGAGCGATCTCCGCGAACCGGGCCACCGTGTAGGGGGCGAGCTCGGACGTCTTGACGACCACGCAGTTGCCCGCGGCCAGCGCGGGCGCCACCTTCATGCCGATCGACGTGATCGGCCCGTTCCACGTCACGATGATCCCGACGACGCCGTACGGCTCGGGGAGCGTGAAGTCGAAGCCCGTGTTGAGCACGGGGCTCAGGGGGATCGTCGCCCCCTCGATCTTGTCCGCCCAGCCCGCGTAATAGCCGAACCAGCCGGCGCAGAGATGCGCGAGCGCCCCGGATATCACCGCCGGGGCGCCGATCTCCAGAGTGGTGAGGCGGGCGAGTTCGGGGAGGCGGGCCTCCATCAACTCCTCGATCCGCTGCAGGATGCGCCGGCGCTTGTCGGGTGACATCGCCCGCCATGCGGGAAATGCGGCCTTGGCCGCGCTGACCGCCGCGTCCACCTCCCGTGGCCCGCTGAACATGACGGTGCCGTTCACCCGGGCCGTGGCGGGATTGATGTGATCCGCCGTGTCCAGGTCCGGGCGGTCGAGCCAGGTGCCGTCGATGAGCGGTCCGGTGACGCCGAGGTCGTCCGAGGTGGTCGGGGGTGTGGTCATCGCGGGATCCCGCCTTGTCCATAACGGCGCGGCCCGTCCGGCATCTGTGGCCGGACGCTTGGAGAGGAGAGTTTGCGATCATGAGAACGTCGCTACCACTGACGATCGGATCGAAGCACACCTTGCCGGAGAAAGTCCAGTGACTTAAAGTTAAGCCGTCCGAATTCCGAACGGCCGGCCGGAGGATTTGGCATGGGCGACGCACCCGCAGACAGGACGTATCGCGAGGTCATGACGCGCGAGGCGCCCGCACCGGCCACCCCGCTCGAGGCGGCGGCCCGCGATTTCGTGTTCGGCGAGGTGTGGCCGCGACCCGGGCTGAGCCGGCGGGACCGCCGATGGGTGACGCTGACCTGCGTCGGCGCGGCGGACGCGCCCGAGCCGATCGACGAGCACGTCTACGCGGCCCTCAACAGCGGCGACATCGAACTGGAGGCGATGCTGGAGTTCGTGCTGCAGTTCGCCGTCTACTGCGGCTGGCCGAAGGCCTCGCACATCGAAGGGGTGATCCGCCGGCAGTGGGCCCGCATCCTCCGGGAGCGCGGAGAGGAGCCCGGGCCGTTGCCGCTCCTCGGTAACGACACCCTGGGCATCGAGGACCGGGACGAGCGCATCAAGCGCGGCGTGGAGGAGTTCGTCGACGTCAACCTCATCCAGGCGCCCAGGCCCGAGACGCCGTACATCCACGCCGGAATCCTCAACTTCGTCTTCGGGCACGTCTGGCAGCGCCCCGGCCTCACCCGACGCGAACGCCGCATCATCACCGTGGCGAGCGTCGCCGTCTGCGACTCGCCCACGCCGCTGCGGTCGCACGTCGGTGCCGCGCTGAACTCCGGCGACGTCTCCAAGGAGGAGATGGACGAGATCGTCCTGCAGTTCGCCGCCTACTACGGCTTCGCCAAGGGCGAGGCGCTCGGGAGCACCGCCGACGCGATCTGGGCCGAAAGGACCCGCTGACGCTCGGGGCGCACCCGTCCTTCTACGATGGGCGTCGCCGGAAACGCATGAGAACGCAGTCGACTTCCCTCCCGCGGGTGATCCATGGTGTCCATGTCGGTCTCGACGTCTTCCACGAAGGCGGAGATAATTCGCGCCGCCGAACGGCTCTTCGCGCAGCACGGAATTGACGGCGTATCGCTCCGCCAGATCGGCGCCGAAGCCGGCAACGGGAACAAGTCGGCGGTCCAATACCACTTCGGGACCAAGGAACTCCTGCTCCAGGCGATCTGCGAGCATCGCCTGCCCGACATCCACGAGCGGCGCCGGATGCTCATCGCCCGATACCGTCCGCGCGATCTGCGTTCGTGGGTCGAATGCTATGTCCTCCCGCTTCTGGAGCAGGGCGAGCGGGAGGACAGCAGGTACCTCACCTTCGTCAGCATGCTGCGGCATCACAACCGCCAGGACGTGTTCCGACGGCTGCCCGAGGAGTTCCAGGCGTCCACGCGCGAGTTCGGCGAGCGCGTCGCGGCGCTGCTCCCGCACCTCCCCGAGCCGCTGCGGGAGCACCGCATCGGCCAGGTCGTGTCGTTCGGCGTCGAGGCCGCGTCCGACCGCGAACGGGCGCGGGTGAACGGCTATCCGGTCGTGCCGTTCGCGCTGCACGTCGCCGACCTGCTCGACGGCCTCCTCGGATTCCTCCAGGCTCCGGCGTCACCGGCCGCGCTCGCCGCCCTTGAGGACGCCTCGCCCGGCACGACCTGGCTGCCGTATCTGTAAGCCCGGGCTGGGCTACCTGATGGTGACACCCGCATCGACCTTGAACTCCATGCCGGTGACATGCCGGGACTCGTCGGAGACGAGGAACAGGACGGCGTTGCTCACGTCCCGCGCCTCGACCATCGGGACCGGCAGCGCGTTGGCGTAGATGGGCGCCAGGTCGGGGCGCTTCTCGGCGAGCAGGCCGTGCAGCGAGGCCGGCGCCATGCCGGTCGCCACCCCGGTGGGGTGGACGGTGTTGACGCGGATGTTCTGCGCCGCCAGCTCGTTGGCCAGCGCCTGGCTCATCCCGACCACGCCGTGCTTGGACGCGGTGTAGGGCGTCGTGAGCGGGCTTCCCTTGATGCCGGCGGCGGAGCTGATGTTGACCAGGCTGCCGCCGTGCTCGATCAGGTGCGGGATCGCGGCGACGCAGGTGTTCCACGAGCCGATGAGGTTGACGTCGAGGACGAGACGCCACTGCTCGGGCGTGGTGGTGTCCCAGGTGCCGGCGGTGAGCACGCCCGCGTTGGCCACCGAGGCGTCCAGCCCGCCGAGTTCGGCCACCCCGTCCGCGACGGCCTTGCGCATCGCCGCGGCGTCGCGGACGTCGGCCACCGCCGCCACCGCGTGGCGGCCGTGTCCGCGCACGAGGCGCGCGGTCTCGTCGAGGTCGTCCTTGGTGGACAGCGCGTACTCCAGCCCGGGCGGCGACTCGCACAGGTCGACCAGGATCAGGTCGGCGCCCTCCTCGGCCAGGCGCAGCGCGTGGCTGCGCCCCATCCCGCGCGCCGCCCCGGTGACCAGGACGCGCTTTCCCGCCGCTCTTCCAGCCATCGTGTCGCCCGTCCCGTCAGAGCTTGTTGCAGAAGCCGGCGTCGACCGGCATCGCCACACCGGTGATGAACCTGGCCTGGTCGGAGGCCAGGAACGCGACGGCGTCGCTGATGTCGCCGGGCTCCAGCATGTCGACCGGCATCGGGTTCTGCAGGTGCGGCCCGCCGCCCTCGGGGTTCTGCTCGAGCCACTCGGTCATGCCCGGGTTGACCGCCATCATCGTCCGGACCGCGGTCGGGTGCACCGTGTTCACCCTGATGCTGTGCGGCGCCAGGGCGTTGGCGAACGTCCGCATCAGCCCGACCACCCCGTGCTTGGACGCGGCGTACCCGACCCCGCCGCCCTGCGTGCCGCCGAAGCCGCGCAGCCCGGTGGTGGAGCTGGTGATGATGACCGAGCCGCCGCGGCCGCCCTCGATCAGGTGCGGCATCGCCGCCTTCACGGTGTTGAACGTCCCCGACAGGTTGACGCCGACGACGGCCTCCCAGTGCTCGAGCTCCTCTTCGATGGTCAGCTCGCGGAACGCCATGGGGGCGATGCCCGCGTTGGCGCAGACGATGTCGAGCCGGCCCAGCTCGGCCACGCCCGCGTCCAGCGCCGCCCGCAGCCCGTGGAAGTCGCGCACGTCGGCGACGGCCCCGATCATCCGCCGTCCCTGCTCCTTGACCAGCGACTCCGTCTCGGCCAGCTCCTCGCGGGTGCCCATCGCGTAGCTGTTGGCGGGGATGTCCGCGCAGATGTCGACGCCGATGATGTCCGCGCCCTCGCCGGCGAGGCGGACCGCGTGGCTGCGCCCCTGCCCGCGTGCCGCACCCGTGATGAAGGCGACCTTGCCGTCCAGTTGTCCCACTGCTTCCCGGCCCTTCCCGCTCCACGCCGGCGCGCGGCGACGCGCTTCCGTCCCTGCGTCGCGGCCGCTGATCGAACCGATCCGATCTCTCCTCGGCATTGCTATAACAAAAAGTTCTTTGCAGTCAACAGTCCGGGTGCGCTCCGGAATCCGGTAGGTTGTGCTGCATGGCTCGTCCTGCGCCTGCGTCCACCCGCGCGGCGACGATCATCTCCTTCCTCACCGCGCATCCCCTGCAGGGCTTCACGATCAGCGAGCTCGCCCGGCACCTCGGGATGAACATCGCCTCCGCCCACGCCACGCTGGCCGTGCTGAGCGACTGCGGATTCGTCCTGCGGGACCCCGTGCACCGCACGTACGTGCTCGGTCCGGCGCTGGCGGCGACGGGCTTCGCCGCGCTGGAGCGGCACCCGTCGATCGGCGCCGCCATCGCCCAGGCCGAAGTGCTCGCCGCCGAACTCGAATGCGAGGTCGGCGTGACGGCCGTCGCCGGGCGGGACGTCGTCATCCTCGCCCAGCGGGGGCCGGAACCGGCCGCCTCCGGCATCGGCTACCCCGGCGACCGGTCGCCGTTGCTCGCCCCGATGGGCGCGCCGTTCCTGGCGTGGGCCGACGACGAGGCCGTTTCGGCCTGGCTGGAGCGCGGCGCCGTCGGGCCGCCCCTCGACGCCCTCTACCGGCGCATCCTCGCCCAGGTGCGAGACCACGGCTTCAGCGTCGCCACGTCCGCGATCGCGGCGCCGGCCGTGATCGAGGCCATGAGCCGGGTCCGCGCCGAACCGACCGATGACGGCGCCGAGCAGAACCTCCGCGAGGTGCTGCGCGCGACCGACGAGATGCTCGTGCTCTTCGACGGCCTGCCGGGCTCCGACGAGATCGTGTTCAAGGCGATCGCCGCGCCGATCTTCGACCCGAGCGCCCGCGCGCTGCTGACGCTCAGCGTCACCGGGTCCGGGGAACCGGTCCGCGTCGACCGGGTCCTGGCCCTCGGCCGCCGGCTGGTCCAGGCGGCCGGGATCGCGACGCGCCAGTCGCGGGGTCGTGTACCGCGCCGGGACGCGCATCGCGCCGCGAGCGAGCCCGCCGACGCGATCGGCGGTTGAGTCCCGGGCGCGACCGTTCCGGCACGGGACCTGTTGACGGCCTTTCGCCGCAGGTGTTAGACATGGCCCTCCCCGTCTGCTGAACACCCGTTCGGCACGCCCGGCCATTAAAACGTTTTAATAAGGAGTGGCCCCGTGACAACCGCCAAGGTGCTGGTCGCAGCCATGACGGCCGCCGGCATGAGCATCGCGCTGACGGCCGGTGCCGTCGCCGCGGCCCCGCCGGGGACGCCCGCCGCCACCTCGGATCGCGTCCCGTCCCTGACGGCCGCCGCCTTCCGGAACCCGCCCGCGGCCGTCCGGCCCAAGTACCGGTGGTGGGTGCCGCTCGCCGACACCGACGACGGCGAACTGCGCGCGGAGGTCAAGCAGATCGCGGACTCCGGCGCGGGCGGGGTGGAAGTGGCGCCCTTCGGTGTGCCGGGCGCCGGGAACCAGGACGCCGGCTTCCTGAAGACCTACGGCTGGGGCACCGCGTTGTGGACGCACAAGCTGCAGGTCATCCTCACCGAGGCGAACAAGTACGGGTTGACCGTGGACCAGAACATGGGCCCGCACTACCCGCCGACCGTGCCCACCGTGAAGGACGTCAACGATCCGGCGGCCGCTCAGCAGCTGGTGTACGGCTCGGCGTTCGTGAAGGCGGGGGAGGCCTTCCAGGGGAGCCTGCCGGCTCCCGGAACGAGCGTGCCGGCCGGAGCGAGGACGACGCTCGTCGCGGTCGCCGCCGCCAGGTGCACCGAGGACGGATGTCCTCTCCCCGAAGGCGCTTCGCGGAAGCTGGACCGCTCGACGGTCACCGACCTGACCGGGCAGGTGAAGAACGGCGAGCTGACCTGGACCGCGCCCGCCGGAACGGGCACCTGGGCGTTGCTCGCCTTCTACCAGACGGCGGACGGCCTGACGAAGACCGCCCTGTCCGCGACGTCGCCGAACTACGTCGTCGACCATCTGAGCGGCACCGGAGCGAAGGCGGTCGCCTCCTTCTGGAACTCGGCGATCTTCACTCCCGCGACGCAGCGGCTCCTCGACCGGATGGACGGGCGCGGCTCCATCTTCGAGGACTCCCTGGAGATGGGGTCCAACCAGCTCTGGACGTGGGACTTTGCGAGCCAGTTCACCAAGCGCCGCGGGTACTCCGTCGTCGACGCGCTGCCGGCCCTCACCGGCATCGGCGCCCAGGGAACGGCGACGCCGGGGTTCGACTTCGGCGACGGCAGCGGAGCCCGCTACCGGCAGGACTACCGCCAGACCTGGAGCGACCTCTATATCGACCGGTACGTCACCGGCCTGCAGCACTGGGCCGAGTCGCACGGGCTCGTCTACCGCGCCCAGCCCTACGGCAACCCCATCGAGACCGGCAAGGCCGCCCAGGTGACGGGCATCCCCGAAGGGGAGTCGCTCAACTTCGGCAGCCCCAACGCCTATGGCGCCGAACAGGACTACAAGGTGCTCGCAGGCGGCGCCCACACCGTCGGCACGACGCGGATATCGACCGAATGCTGCGCCGTTTTCAACGGCGCGTACCGGTCCACCGTCGCCGGCCGCGACCTCAACCAGGATCTCACGTCCGACCAGCCGTGGGTCAACGGCGACGCCCAGAACGGCAACCTCGACACCGCCTACAAGGCGTTCGCCGGCGGCGTCACCCAGGTCGTCTGGCACGGCTTCGCCTACAAGGACGCACCGGCGGGGCTCGCCTCACCGAACCCCGGCGAGGGCGGTGCGTGGCCCGGCTACAACCCGTGGAACATTCGCGGTTACCTCAACGTGGGGGAGCTGTTCGGGCCGCGCGTCCCGCAATGGCAGGACTACCGCTCCGTCAACGACCACCTCTCCCGGCTCCAGCTCGTCCTGCGGCAGGGAAGGCCGCGCCTCGACCTCGCCGTCTACTACCAGGACCTCGGCCTCGCCGGGCAGAGCGTCAGCCCCCAGGAGGCACCGGCGCACATGCTCGGCGTCGATTCGGCCACCGCCGCCGCGGGCTACACCTACGAATACGTGACACCTGGCACCCTTGCCGGCGCCCCCTACGAAGGCCACCGCCTCTTCCCCGACGGAGCCGCCTACAAGGGCCTCGTCCTGAACAACCAGGCCACGATCACCGCCGACGCGGCCCAGCGCATCCTCGCCCTCGCCCGCCGGGGCCTGCCCGTCTTCGTGATCGGCGCGGCCCCATCGGCCGCCCCCGGCGCCACCGGCCAGGATGCCCGTGTCAAAGCGCTGACCGCGCAGTTGCTGCGCCAGCCGAGCGTCCGGCGGCTCGCGAACGAAGCCGAGCTGCCCGGCGCACTGGACAACGCCGGCCTTCGTCCCGATGCCAAAGCGGCCTCGTCGTCGGGCGCGCTCGAGACGGTGCACCGGAATGCCGACGGCACCGACTACTACTTCATCTACAACCGGTCCGCCTCACGAGTCGACACCATGATCTCCCTCAACGGCACCGGACGGCCCTACCAGCTCGATAGCTGGAGCGGCACCATCGACCCGATCGCCGCCTACTCCAAGGACCGCGACTCCGTCAGGATCCCAGCGAAGCTCGCCCCGTACGGCGTCACCGTCATCGCGGTGACCAGCAAGGACTACGGCGCCAAGCCGGGCACGCGGCACGCCGTCACCGCGACGACCGACGTCCGTTACAACGGGGACGGCTCACTCCTGGCGCGAGCCACCGGCGCCGGCACCTACACCGCCGCCCTGGACAACGGCCGCAAGGCCTCCACCGTCATCAAGAACGTCGCACCTCAGCGGACCCTGACGTCCTGGCGGCTGTCCGCACAGTCCTGGACGCCTGGAGCGGGCCAGGCCGAGACCACCAAGTCCACGCTGCCGCCAATCCAGTTGACCGCCGGGCAGGGCGGTGCCCTGCAGCCCTGGAACGAGATCACCGGCCTGAACCACGTCTCCGGCATCGGCGCCTACACCACCACCGTCACGCTGCCCAACGACTGGACCAGCCGAAACGGCGCCTACCTGGACCTCGGAAAGGCGGTCGACACCGTGCGGGTGGAGGTCAACGGCCAGGCCGTCGACGGCATCGACCAGAGCGACATCAGCCGCGTCGACCTCGGCCGTCGGCTGCACCCTGGCGCCAACACCATCACCGTCACCGTCTCGACCACCCTCTACAACGCCGTCCACGCGAGCGGCGGCGCCACCTACCGCGCACCTGAACAGCGAACCGGCCTCTTGGGCCCCGTCGTCCTGACCCCTTACGCCGAATCCCCACTGCGCTGAGCGGAATGCAGCCGTCGTCCCGGGTCATCATCCCGGTCAGATGACTGATGCCGTCCGTTTCCGCAGGCCATAGCGTCTCTTCCATGATTCTGGTGACGGGAGCGACCGGGAAGGTCGGCGGGCAAGTGGTGGCGCAGCTGCACGAGGCGGGTGTCGAGGCTCGAGCGTTGGCACGCGTCCCGGAGGCGGCGGGCCTGCCCGACGGCGTGGAGATGGTCCGGGGCGACCTGGCGGATCCGGGTTCCCTGGACGCGGCGCTGGACGGGGTGGACAAGGTGTTCCTGGTCTGGCCGACGCTGGCCGCCGACGCCGCCGCACCGGAGGTGGTGCGGCGGCTGGCGGCACGGGCACGGCGTGTGGTCTACCTGTCGGCGATAGGCGCGGGTACGCCCGGCCGTGGCCCCGTGCTCGACTCCCACGGACGGCTCGAGCGGTTGATCAAGGAGTCGGGTGCGGAGTGGACGTTCCTGCGCGGCGGCGGGTTCGCCGGCAATGACCTGGCCTGGGCGGGGGGCATCCGGGACGGCGGTGTGGTGCGCGAGCCGTTCGGCGGCTGGCGCCGATCGCTGGTGCACGAGGCCGACCTGGCCGCCGCGGGCGTGCGGGCGCTGCTGGACGACGGGCACGCCGGCGCCGTCTACGAGCTGACCGGGCCGCAGGCGCTGAGCCAGGCGGAGCGGGTGCGGATCATCGGCGAGGTCATCGGGCGGCCGCTGCGCTTCGAAGAGCTCTCCGTGGAGGAGGCCAGGCGGCAGTTCCTGTCCTGGCTGCCGCCCGAGGCCGTCGACGCCACGCTAGAGGGCATGCTGGAGATGACCAAGAAGCCGGAGAAGGTCACGCGCACCGTCGAACAGCTCACGGGACGCCCCGCGCTGACCTACCGCGAATGGGTGGTCGACCACCGGCGCGACTTCACCGGGTGAACGCCGGCCCGTCATGAATCGGCGCCGGCGGATGGCTACGGGTGGTGCCATGGGAGGGTGATCGCGTGCCGCGATTCTCCCGCCTCTGCCGCGCGTGCCGCCTCCGGCAGGCTTGCCGGAGGCGGCCGGTACGCGTCACGCGACGGCGGTGCCTTCGAGCTCGACCATCAGGTCGGGGATCGCCAGCCGGGTCACGCCGAGCATCGTGGTGGACGGTGCCACCCCGGCGGCGCCCAGCCGCGACGCCAGCACGCCGTAGTGCTCGAAGAGCCGCTCGACGTCGGTGGTGTAGACGTTGAGCCGGACGAGGTTCGCGAGGGACATGCCGGCCTCGCCGAGCACGGCCTCCAGGTTGCCGAGGCTCAGCGCCAGCTGCGCCGCCATGTCACCGGCGTGCCGGGGCCTGCCGTCGCCGCTCATCGCCGTCTGCCCGGAGCAGTACAGGGTGCGGGTCTGCCCGGAGACGACCTCACCCTGGTTGTAGCCCATCTCCACGGACCACGCCCACGGGTTGACCGCCGTTCGCTCCATCGCCACATCGGCTCCATTCGATTCGTTGGGGGACACAGGCGTCGATCGGCCTTCCTCGACGCCGTGCCGACGAGCCTCGCAGCGAAACACGACACCCTGTGTCGTGTATTTTCCGCGTATGCGCGCCGATCGGCTGGTCTCGCTGGTGCTGCTGCTGCGCCGGCACGGCCGGCTGTCCGCGGCCACGCTGGCCCGCGAGCTGGAGGTGTCCACCCGCACCGTGCTGCGCGACATCGAGGCGCTGTCCGCGGCGGGCGTCCCGGTCTACGCCGAACGCGGCCGGCACGGCGGGTTCGCGCTGCTGCCCGGGTTCCGGACGGAGCTCACCGGGCTGAACCACGACGAGGCCCTCGCCCTGCTGATCGCCGGATCGCGGCGCGGCGCGCAGGCGTTCGGCCTCGGCTCGGCGCTCGCGTCGGCCATGCTCAAGGTCGTCGACGCGCTGCCCGAGGGCCATCGGGACATGGCGGCCGGCGCGGCCCAGCGCCTGCTCATCGACCCGGAGACCGATCTCCTCTCGCGCCGGCTCGTCACCGAAGAGGTGCCCGACGCCGTGGTGGCCGAGGTCCGGCGCGCGGTGTTCGCCGGGCACCGGCTGCGCATCCGTTACGCGGCCTTCGGCCAGCCGCCGAAGTGGCGCACGGTGGACCCGGTCGGCCTCGTCACGGTTCGCGGCCAGGGCTACCTGCTGGCCACGCGGTCCGGCGAGGACCGCACCTACCGGCTGTCGCGTGTGCTGGCCGCCGAGGAACTCGCCGAACCCGCGCAGCGACCGGACCGGGTCGACCTGGACCGGGCCTGGCGGGAGCGCAGCACGCGGTTCCGCACCGGCGGCGACCAGGTCACCGTGCTGGTACGGGTGGACCCGGCGCGGCGGGAGGAGCTGGCGGGCACCGCGCTGGCCGTCCTCGCCGAGGAAGCCGAGGCGGACGGGCGGCTGCGGCTGGAGGTGACCTTCCAGGACCGGAGACACGCCGAGTGGGCGCTGTGGCAGCTCGCCGCGAACGCGGAGGCCCTGGCCCCGCAGTGGTTGCGCATCTCCCTGCGCGACCGCGCCGCCGCGATCGCCCGCTCCTACGCGAGCCGTCCCGAGGGCTGACGGGCGATTCCCCTGCCGGGCCGGTCAGCCGATGAGGCCGCCGATGCCCTTGCCGATCAGGACGACGCCGATGACGAGCAGCAGCACGAACATGACCGTGGTGTTGTTGCGTTCGAGCCAGGTCTTCAGGGCGTCCAGCGGCCGGCGCATGCGCGCGGTGTCGGCGACGTAGACGATCACGGGAACCGCCACGCTGGACACCGCGATCAGGGTGAAGACGGCGACGGCCACGATCTGGCCGCCGGTGCTCAACCGCCCCTGGCTGACGGCGATTCCGGCCGCGGCGCACATCATCAGGTTCTTCGGGTTCACCGCCGACAGCAGCACGCCCAGGGACGCGGCCCTGACGGGCGTGAAGGTGTCGATGGCCTTCATCCACGCCGGCATCTCCGCCTGCTCTCCCGGGTCGGGACGGGCGGTGAACTGCTTGGCGGCGAGGATGAGCAGGAGCACGCCCAGCAGCAGCTTGATCCAGGAGACGCCGGTCTTGGGCCGCCCCGACGCGGCGGTCATGCCCAGCCCGTTGGCGATCAGCAGGAGCACGACCGTCGCCGCGAGGACGCCGCAGACCCAGCCCGCCAGGAAGCCGAGGCCGGTGGCGCGGGCGCGCGGCGCCAGCAGCATGAGGATGACCGCGATGATGGGGATCGGGCTGACCGCGACCCCGATCGCCAATGGCAGCAGTGTCCCGATGACCTCGCCCATGTCGCCCCCGAACCAGCCCGTTATGGTCGCCGGACTGTCGGAGTACCCAATTTGATCAAGCCGAATACCGCACCCGAGGCACGCCGCTGCCGGCCGGCGCTCGTGCGGGCGGCCGTCCAGGTCCTGCCGGGCCCGGATCCGGGATCAGGGTTCTCGGTCGAGGTCGGCCGCGTCGGGGACGGGGCCGCCGCCGTCGGGGATCCAGCGGCCGGAATCGCGCCATTTGACGGCCTCGTGGAAGCCGTGGGCGGCGGCGAACTCCTGGAACCAGCGGCCCTCGGGGGAGTGCCGGGTGATGCCGTCGAAGAGGGTCGCGAGGATCTGGGTCCCGTGCAGCCCCATGTTGTCGTACGCCTGGTTGATCATGAGCTTCTGCATGGCGAGCTGGTTGATCGGGACGCCCGCGATGCGGTCGGCGAGGGCCTCGACCGCGCCGTCGAGGTCGTCGGCGGGCACGGACTCCAGGACCAGGCCCCAGTCGGCCGCCTGCCGTCCGTCGATGGTGTCGCCGGTGAGCAGCATCCGCTTGGCGCGTTCGGCGCCCAGCCGGTAGACCCACATCGCGGTGGTCGGGCAGCCCCAGACTCGCGCCGGCATGTACCCGATCCGCGCGTCGTCGGCCATGACCACCAGGTCGCACGACAGCGCGATGTCGCTCCCGCCGGCGACCGCGAACCCGTGCACCTTCGCGATCGTCGGCTTGAGCGACCGCCACAGGGAGAAGTAGTCGTCGGTGAACGACTTCATCGCCGTGTAGTCCTGGATCGGGTCCCAGACCGGGTCGCCGCCGCCGGACCCCTGCGTCCCCTGGCCGTCCTCCGCGGAGATCTTCAGGTCGTATCCCGAGCAGAAGGCGCGGCCGGCGCCCTGCAGGACGATCACGTGCACGCTGGGGTCCTGGTTCGCCCGCCGGACGGCGGCGGCCAGGTCCCCGGGCATGGCGAAGTCGATGGCGTTGAGCCGTTCCGGCCGGTTCAGCGTCAGGTACGCCTTGCGATCCCGGCTCTCGTACAAGACCGTCGACATGCAGACTCCTGTCCGTCAGTGCGGGAACCCGCCGGCGCCCGGCAGGCGATGCCGCCCCGGTGACATTACAGAAGTTCTACACGTGGCGAAAGCTCTGTAACTCCCTGGCGCAGGCCGTGCCGTAGCCCGCCAGGTCGCCGCCGAGCGCGGCGGCGGCCAGGAAGCGTTCGGTGGTCGCCCGGTGCTCGGCCGGCGTGGGCCGGAACCGCGGACGGCGCGCCCGGACGTGCCGCCGGGCCCGGTACGCCATCTGCCGCACCGCCCGTTCGGTGCGTCCGACGATGGCCGCGATCTCCGCGTGCGAGAAGCCGAACACGTCGTGCAGTAGGAACACCGCGCGCTCCGTCGGGGCCAGGGTCTCCAGGACGACCAGCACGCCCGCCGCCACCGCGTCGACCGGACGCGGCTCGACGCCCGGCTCGGACGGCCGATCCCCGCTGGCCGGCACTTCCCGGCGCGCCCGTATCTTGCGAAGCTCGTCGATCGCCTGGCGGGTCACCAGCCGGAACAGATACGCGCCCGGGTCCGCGACTGAACGGTGATCCACCCGGCTCCAGCGAAGCCATGCCTCTTGAAGGACGTCGTCGGCATCTGCCCGGTTGCCGAGCATCCGGTACGCCGCGGCCGAAAGCGCGGCCCGGTGCCTCTCGAACAGTTCGCCCGCTGTGTCCATTGCACCTCCCGTAGGGACCTCATCAACAAGACGGTCCAGGGGGCGTCGGCGTCACGCGTGACGCCGGCGGACCCGCATCCGTCTCACCGGGTGCATACGGATCACCGACCCCGAAAGGCGTGACATGGCATCGACCCTACGCACCGACCAGAACCGGCTGCTCGTCATGGAGGCCGTCACCCGGTTCGGCGCGGGCGACATCGCCGGCTTCACCGAACTGCTGGGCGACGAATTCGTCTCCCATAACCCGCGCGTGGCGCATGACCCCGCCATCCAGTCCGGTCGCCAGGCGTTCGCCGACTTCTTGAGCGGGCCCGGCAGCGCCCACCTGCGAGACGCGACCGTGGAGGCCAAGCACGTCCTCGCGGACGGCGACCTGGTCGCCGTACACACCCACGTGGCCGCCCCGCAGGGCGACCTCGCCACCGTCGACCTCTTCCGCGTCGACGTGGGCAAGATCGTCGAGCACTGGGACGTCGTTCAACCCGTCCCCGACGACGTGCTTCACCCGCACGGAATGTTCTGACCCGCGACGACGCGGCCTACACGTTGACCAGATCGGTCGAGCGCGAGTAGTAGACCTTGACGCTTCCGCAGCTTCTGGCCAGGCTCCGGACCGGTTCCGTCACCGGAACCCGGATCTTGGCGTAGGGAGCCATCGAGATCAGCCCGCCGATGGGGAGGCTGCGCACCATCTGCTGGGCGGCGCCGGGAGGCGGGTCCTCCCAGAGAATGCACACCAGACGTACGGAGACCGCCACGCCGTTGGTGTTGTGCACGACCACGGTGTCGAAGTCCTGGCCGGCCTCGGTGTACCCGGTGCCGATCAACCGGCGCGCCTGCAGTTCACCGGCGGCGTGCGCCGGTTGCTTGGGGTGCTCCTGGTGCCGCACGGTCACCCGGACGTCGGCGACGTTCCGGAAGCCGGGACCGTCGAAGGCGAGCACGTCGGCGCCGGTCGAGCGGGGCGGCAGGACGACCAGCCCGCGGTCGCTTCCGTACGCGGTCCGGACCGTGACGCCGGGGAGCACGTGCCCCGTCCAGTCGAGCGGAACGAACGTCAGGGACGGCGCCGTGGCCGTGGACCCGTAGTTGTTCATCATGAGGGTCTGGTCCATGTAACCCGGGCCGGTGGTCCGTTTGAAGGCGAAGGTGAGCTGCGGGGCGGGGGCCGGCGCCGTGATGCTGACGATGACGGCGGCCAGCAGCACGCCGAAGCCGGCGCTCGCCAGCCTGACCCACAGGCGAGCGGACCGCCGGGCCCGGTCCCGTTCCGGCGAGACGGCACCGGTCGAGAGCCTCATGACCCCCGAGGGCGGCTCGTACTCGCGCCGCAGCCGCTCGGCGATCTCGACGACCTCCGCCGCGGGGCGCGCGAGGCTTCCGGCGCGCAGCACGACCGGGGCGCCGAAGCGCCGAAGGTCGGCGCGGACCTCCAGGCGGGCCGGGAACGCCACCTCCTCCAGTGCCTGGTCGGGCTCGCCGACGCGGACGACCAGCCGCGTGCCGTCCCGGCGGGCGCTCTGCTCCACCGCCGTCACGTTGGCCCACGAAAGGCGCATCTCGTACTTGTGCCAGATGACCTCGCGGGCCGTGAGGGTGAGGCCGCGCCTGGCGCGCAGCGCGGTCATGACCGCGTTGGCCTCCAGGAGCGCGATGCCGAGGAACCACAGGTCCAGCGGCCCCGCGGCGTCCCCGCCGAGGAACCACCTCAGCGCGAGGGCGACCGGCCAGACCGCGGACCAGAACCACACGGTGCGGCTTCGGTACGCGATCTGCAGCTCATCCTGCGGTGCCGTCACTGAACATCCCGTCCCTCTCCCCGCCGGCGACCCGGCGACGAAGATCATAAAGCCGGCGGTGCCGGGACGGCACGAAGATCGGGTGCCGAGGCCGGTACCGGCCTGAGCAGGAGGCGAAGGCCCCTTAACCGGCCGCCGCGAAACGGAGCCGCCGACGCCCGAAGCGGAATGCTCTCGGTCAGCGTTCACCGCCCAAGTACAAGCCGATGAACGCGAGCATGGCGATGATCAGCAGGCCCAGCGTCGCCCACATACCGACGGCGATATGAACATGATGGACGACGCTGTCGGCGTCAGTGTCCTCGTGACCGCTGTACAGGTCGGCATTGTCGGCCACCTTATGGACCAGATATCCCTGTACCGCGGCCGCGGCGGTGGTGGTGCAGGCCGCGACGACGGTCTGACGATGGGCGGCGCCTTCGGCGGCCACCCACACGATCACCGCCACCGCGCAGGCGATCAGGGCGGCGGCCACGCGGGCGGTCCCCGGCACATGGTTCGACGCCGCGGGTTCCACCAGACGCCACAGGTCGACGCTGCGCGAGGTCTCGAGAGTGTCGCCCAGGCCCTTCGGAGTCTGCGTCGTCGACAGCCACGGCAGGAAGGTCGCGACGATCAGCAGCGCCGCCAGCCAGCTCGACAAGACCGCTGACCGGATCCTGCTGGAAAGAGCCGTCTGAATCTCCTCGGCCATAAGAATGGAATCCCTCCGGTCAGCGAAACGAGATAGGTGATTTCACGACCGCCGACATCCTCTCGCTTTCCCGCGACCCGCGCATGACCGTTGCCACACGGCTGCGCGTGGCCCGGGTCACCGTCGCCGCCCCCGACGGCGGCGGCGAGCTCGGCTACAACACGCTGCTGTACGCGCTCGGCGGCCACGGGGCCCGCGACCGCGGCGTCCCAGGCGCGGCATCGAGACCGGCACGGAGATCGCCGAATACCGGCCGGGCCTGCCGGTGACGCTGGTCGCGCGCGGCGGGCTGGGCGCCCGGCTCTCCGCGGGAGCACGCGACCGCCTGCGCCGGCCTGCAACGGTCAGTGGAGGCGGTGGTGGAGGGGGGCGGCCAGGTCGGTGGTCGTCAGGACCAGGGCGACGGTGTAGTCGATGAGGTGGTCGCGGTCGATGTCCAGCTCGCCGCGGAACCAGGCGGTGAACAGGTCCCAGAGGCCGGCGGTGAGGGTCAGGCCCGTCAGTTCGAGGTCGGTGCCGGAGACGGGGACGTGGTCCAGCGTCGCGTGGGCCTGGGCGGCGAAGATGGCGGCCAGGCTGCGGACGATCTCGACGCGCCGCTGCTGGAGCAGGGGAGAGGAGGGGAACGCGCGGGTGAGGATGTGGGCGCGGCGCGGGTCGGTGGTCAGGAAGTCGAACACCGCCGTCACCACGGCGCGGGTGCGGGCCTGCGGGTGGCGGGGGGCCTCGCGGGCGGCGGAGAGGATCACGGCGGTGCCCTGGTCGACCTGGTCGTCGACGACCGCCAGGAGCAGGGCGTCCCGGTCGGGGAAGCTCTCGTAGAAGTAGCGGTCGTTGAGTCCGGCCTCGGCGCAGACCTTCCGCACGGTGGTCGCCGCCAGCCCCTGCGTTCCGAGCAGTTGCAGCCCCGCCGCGAGCAGCGCGGTCCGGCGGCGGGCCCGGCGCTGGTCGGCGGGGACGCCGCCGTAGGGGCGCGCGCGAGGTGTCCGGGGCGTCACGGTTCCCGATTGTGCCGCATCCCTTGACTCCGCCCGCGAATCTGGGGACGCTGAACACCGAATATTTCTGGTGAACTGCCTCACCAGAAATCATGGCCGCGGCGAGACGGGAGCGTGAGGCCGGTGGCGACGGAGAACCCCCCACAGCAGGCACCGGCGGACATCGACCCGAGCGATCTGCGGTTCTGGGCCCGGCCGCTGGACGAGCGCGCACGGGCGTTCGCGGAGCTGCGCGCCCGGCCGGAACCGGTGTTCCTGACCCTGCCCAAGCTGCCGTTCCTCCCGCAGAGCCCGGGGTCCTGGGCGCTGGTCCGGCACGCCGACGTCACCGAGGCCAGCCGCCATCCGGAGATCTTCAGCAGCGAGCCCAGCGCGACCAGCCCCGCGGACATGCCCCGCTGGCTGGACAAGTACTTCAACTCGATGATCGACATGGACGACCCGCGGCACGCCAAGATCCGCCGGATCGTCTCCCGGGCGTTCAGCCCCAAGATGCTCGCCAAGGCCGAGGACGACATCGCCCGGCGCGCCGCCCGGATCGTGGACGAGCTGATCGCGGCCGGCGGCGGCGACTTCGTCTCCCAGGCCGCGGCACGGCTCCCGGTCGAGGTCATCTGCGACATGCTGGGCATTCCCGCTCACCATCACCGGCGCGTCGTGGAGCTGACGAACATCATCGTCGGCTACAGCGACCCCGAGTACGTCGGCGCCACCGTGGAGTACGGCGGTGGCGGCCCGAAGATGGGGCGGCTGCCGACGCTCCGCATGCTGGGCACGGTGGCGTCGGCGGGATGGCGGCTGCACCGGCTGGCCGCCCAGCTCGGCCGCGAGCGCAGGGCGACGCCCACCGGGGACCTGACGTCGGCGCTGGTGAACGCCAACGTCGACGGCGAGCGGCTGAGCCCGCGCGAGTTCGCCGCGTTCTTCCTGCTGCTGGTCGTGGCGGGGAACGAGACCACCCGCAACGCGATCGCGCACGGGCTGCGGCTGTTCACCGAGCACCCCGAGCAGCGGGAGCTGCTGCTGGCCGACTTCGACGGGCGCATCGCGGCGGCCGTCGAGGAGATCGTCCGCTACAGCAGCCCCGTCATCTTCATGCGCCGCAACCTCACCCGCGACCACGAGATGAACGGCCACACCTACCGCAAGGGCGAGCGGGTGACGCTGTTCTACTGGTCCGCCAACCGCGACGAGACGGTCTTCACCGACCCCGACCGCTTCGACATCACCCGGTCGCCGAATCCGCACGTCGGGTTCGGCGGACCCGGCCCGCACTTCTGCCTGGGCGCCAACCTGGCCCGGCGGGAGATCACCGTCATGTTCCGCGAGCTGTTCGACCGCCTGCCGGACATCACCGCCGGCGAGCCCGACCGGCTCATGTCCGGGTTCATCAACGGCTACAAGCGCATGCCCTGCAGCTTCACCCCGCCGACCGCGTCGTCCGTGCGCTCCGGCTAGGCGGCGGCCCCCTCCGCCGGCATGGAATAACGCCGGGGCGGCGCCCGCTGTAACCATCGACGGAGGACACGAGGGAGAGAACATGGCAACCGAGAGGGCCCTGCTCGCCGGCGGCTGTTTCTGGGGGATGGAAGAGCTGTTCCGCCGGCAGCCCGGGGTGGTCTCCACGCGGGTCGGCTACAGCGGCGGCGACGTGCCCAACGCGACCTACCGCAACCACGGGTCCCACGCCGAGACCATCGAGGTCGTCTACGACCCCGACAAGACCGACTTCCGGGCGCTGCTCGAATTCTTCTTCCAGATCCACGACCCCACGACCCTGAACCGGCAGGGCAACGACATCGGCACGAGCTACCGCTCCGCGATCTTCTACACCTCGGACGAGCAGCGGAAGGTCGCCGAGGACACGATCGCCGACGTCGACGCCTCCGGCCTGTGGCCGGGCAAGGTCGTCACCGAGGTGACCGCCGCCGGCGACTTCTGGGAAGCCGAGCCCGAGCACCAGGACTACCTGCAGAAGTACCCGAACGGCTACACGTGCCACTTCCCCCGCCCCGGCTGGAGGCTGCCGAAGCGCACCGCCGAAGCCTGATGCGACGGGACGGCGCGGGCGTCAGCGCGCGCCGTTCCCGGCGATGAGCCGGGCGACCTCCTTCGCGAGGAAGGAATCCAGCGGCTCGCCGGCGCCGGGGTTGCCCGAAAGCAGCAGGGGAGTGCCGTTCTCGTCCTTGCCGAAGGGGCCCATGCGCCCGGTTTCGAGGCCCCGTCTCCAGGACGGGAACGGCCGGTACACCGGCTTCTTCGAGGTGATGCGCCGAAGCCGCCAGCAATTCCCGGATGCGCGCGACGACCTGCTGCCATTCGGGCAGTTCGCCGTGCCGCCGTGCGCCCTCGGCCGCCGCCCGCGCCGCGGCCTGCTCGTCGAGCCTGCGCCGCTCGGCCGACACCAGGTCATCGAAGTCGGACACGTCGCCGTCCTTCCGTGTCGCGGGCCTGGGAGCGCCGCGTGCGCGGCGGCCGGCCCCTAGAAGATCGCACACATGACCGGGCCGGGGCATCCCGGGGAATGCCGGGTGCCACGCGCCGGGCGGGCGTCCGGACGGAGACGGGCAGGGCAGGGTGCGAACGAGATAGCTCCCGCGTGCGTCATAGCGAGTGCCGGGGCTCCCCCTTGCACGAAGGACACGCATGTCACAGCGGAGAACGAGCCCTGCCGGCGCCCTCGTCACGATCGTGGCCTGGCTCGCCGTCGCCCTCCTCCCCCTGCTCTTCGGCCTCTCGGACGCCCGGCTGGCGTTCGGCCTCACCGGTGAGCCCGGCACGGCGACGGTGGAGAGCTGCGTCGAGCACGGCTCGGGCGAGGACGCGGAGACCGAGTGCCGCGGACGCTTCGTCCCCGACGACCGGGGGACGCCCGCCCGCACCGTGGGGCTGCCTCCCGAGTCGGACGAGGGCGAGAGCTTCCGCGCGCAGCTCCAGCCCGACGGCGAGCGGGCCCGGCCCGCGGACGTCAAGGGCCGCCTGTCCGCACTGATCCTGCCCACCCTGGGGCTGCTCTTCCTGGTCCCCATGCCGTTGGGGCTGACCTATCTGCTCGCCGGCCGCGTCCCGGGACGGCTCGTCCGCTACCTGACGGCGGGCGCGGCTTCGGTGCTGGGCGCCGTCTGCCTCGCGGGCCTGGTCGCCTCCAACCTCTGAATGCGACTATGTGACCATCCGATGGGATGACACGCGTTATCGTCATGATCGGCCTTGCCTATCTCCATAAGTAAGGCAATATGCGGCGTCCCGGGCGAATTCGTGATCATATGGCGGTGGTGAGCGGCGGCGAGAACTCGCGCGGGGGAGTCGGCGATATGGGAAACAGGACGCTTCGCGTCGCCGCGGCGATCGCGGCCGCCGCGGCCACGACGGCCGCCGCCTCGGCCGGGGCCGGTTCGGTGACGCACCGGGAGCCGGGGGAGGTGCTGGTGGGCGAGCCGTTCACCGGCGCCCGCGCCGACCCGCGTTTCGTCGGGTACGGGTCGGCCTGCCTGACGGGAGCGCCACGCGGCGCGGCCCCGGCGGAGGCGACGAACCATCCCCTGGGCGGGTGCCGCCGGGATCCGGCCGGCCCCGTGCCCCCGGGCGACGCCGCGACGCACGGGTATCTGCAGCTCACCGACGCCCACGTCGAGGAGACCGGCGCCGCGCTGTTCGACTCGCCGATCCCGGCCCGGGACGGGCTGGAGGTCACCTTCGAGCAGTGGCAGTACGGGAACACCACGCGTTCACCCGCGGACGGGATCTCGTTCTTCCTTACCGACGGCGCCGCGCGGCTCACCACGCCCGGCGCGTTCGGCGGAAGCCTCGGCTACGCCCAGAAACTGCCGGACGGCAGCACCGACGGCCGGTTCGTCCCGGGGGTCGGCGGCGGATATCTCGGTATCGGGCTCGACGTGCTGGGAGATTACTTCGGCGACGGGGAAAGGCGCGGAAACGGCTGCGAGCGGCGCTCTCCGGCCGGAACGGAGTTCCGGAGACCCGCTCCCGGCCCGAATATCGTGAGCGTCCGCGGTCCGGGCGACGGGAACGACGGCTACTGCCTGCTCGCCGCCACGGCAGGGAACGCGACGAACGCAGGCCTTTGGCCGTCGACGCTTCCCGGCCGGCTTCACGGCGATCTGGAGAGAATGCCTTCCGGAGCGTCGCCCCAACGGGCCGAAGAATTGCTGGAACCGGCGAAAAGGACCGTCCGTGTCGCCGTGACGTCCCCGCCGGAGCCGATGGCGACGGTCGACATCGACTTCCAGGACGGGCGCGGCTTCCAGCGGGTGCTGCGATTCCGCGCGCCCGATCCGGTCCCGGACACCGTCAGGCTCGGCTTCGCCGCGTCCACGGGACCGCTCACCGACGTGCAGCTCATCCGGCACCTCACCGTGCGGTCGAACCCCGCGAACTGAACCCGCCCGCTGAGCGCCGGCGCGGCCGCGGTGCCCGGCCAGGCCCACCACGACCAGCAGCCGCTCCGGGCGGGCTCCACGGTCACCCCGGCCGACGGAAGGGGTGGCCCGCAAGACCGGGGCCGGGACCGGTCCCGGCGGAGCGAACCTACGATGCCTCCACCTTGAGCGGCGGAGGACAAAGCAATGAACATGGACATGGCGGTCAAGCGCGGGTTCCGCCGGGCCTTTGTGTGGTCGGGAAGGGCCTCGCGTTCCGAGTTCTGGTTCCTCGTCCTGGCCTCCGCCATGTTCTCGATGCTCTGCGTCTTCATCGGTGCCGTCTCCCATTTCTGGGCGATAATGGCGGCCTGGCCGCTGCTCTTCGCCTTGCCGACGCTGGGCGCGGCGGCGCGCAGGCTCCACGACAGCGACCGCAGCGCGCTCTGGCTCCTCATGGCGTTCGTGCCGTACGGCGGTCTCGTTCTGATGATCTTCTATTGCCTGCCCGGCACCCTCGGCCCCAACCGGTACGGACGGCCCGGCGACAACACCGCCGTCGCGAAGGCGTACCGGAAACTGGGCCGCCAATACGAGAAGAGCGGCGAATCGTACCTGGCTGCGGGCTATACGGTTCTGGCCGTGGTGTACGGCAACGAGGCATCGATGGATGTGCAAGACGACTTGATGCGGTTGTCCGGCCAGCGCGAGAACCTGGGCGACATAAGGTTCCGCCGGCGCATGTACGAGGTCCTCGACGGGCGCGTCGAGGAACTGATGGACGCGATGGAAGCGGTGCCGCCCGGCCGCGCGTCCGCCCCGGAAACGGATCGAGAAATCCTGTAGCCGCGGATGTCGAGAACCCGCGACCGGCTCCGTCCCAGGGGTACGAGTAGCCGAGAACGGCCCGCTCGCGGACGCCGAGACAGGAGCGACGACCATGGAACAGCACGAGATCACCGAGATCCTCAACCGCCCGATCAGCCAGGAGCTGCTGGCCCGCGACCTGACCCGCCTCGCCTACGTCGCCGGCGACGGCACGCCCCGCAACGTCCCGATCTCGTTCACCTGGAACGGCTCGGAGATCGTCCTGTGCACCACCAAGAACGCCCCGAAGCTGCGCTCCCTGCGTGAGCGCCCCGAGGTCGCGCTGACGATCGACACCGAGGTGCACCCGCCGAAGATCCTGCTCATCCGGGGACGCGCCGAGCTCGACGTCGTCGACGGCATCCCGGAGGAGTTCCTCCAGATGAACGGCAGCTACGAGATGACGCCCGAGCAGCGCGTCGAGTGGGAGGCCGAGGTCCGCTCGCTCTACGACGGCATGGTCCGGATCGTCATCACCCCGACGTGGGTGAAGCTCATCGACTTCGAGACCACCCTGCCCTCCGCGGTCGAGGAGCTGGTCCGCGAGCGGGCCGAACGCCAGCGGGCCTGAAAAGACCCTGAAATGGCGCCAAATGCGATAAGCGGAGAATGCGCGGTCGATTTTGTGGCCGACACCGGCTAGGGCCGGTGCGTAGCCGTCCGATCACTGCTTGACTCGTGGTGCGAGGTCGTCGGCCGTGAGGAGAGCGCGGTGTCGCTGTATCTGATCAAGGGCCAGTACCGGATCGTGCACAGCCAGCCCGACGGGGACTCCGTGCACTTCTTCCCGAGCGCCCCGGACGCGTTCACCCGGCTGCACCTGAACGTGCGCCTGGGCGCGAGCGGTGCGGCCCAGCTGCGGCTGGACGCGATCGACGCGCTGGAGACCCACTACACGCCGCCCGGGCACGGCGGCCACACCATGCACCAGCCGCTGGAGTTCGCGCACGCCGCCGGGGCCCGCCTGCTGGAGCTGATCGGGTTCAGCGACGTGGTGCGCGACGGTGAGGTCGTCACCGGCGCGACCCCGGACGCCACGCCCGGGTACGTCCTGACCCGGTTCGGCGACAAGTACGGCCGCCCCGTCGCGTTCGCCTTCGCCGGCGACACCGACCGTCCCGACCTGCAGCCGGTGTTCACCGACTCCGCGCTGCTGAAGACCAGCGTGAACCACCGGCTGCTGGCGGACGGCCTGGTCTATCCCACCTTCTACAGCAAGCTCTATCCCGACCTGCGCGCGACGCTGACCGAGGCCGCCGACGCCGCCCGCTCCGCCAAGACGGGGATCTGGGGCTCCGACGCCACGACCGGCGGTGCGAGCATCCAGGCCCAGCAGGACCTGTCCGAGCGGCTGGTCATCATGCCCAAGCTGTTCCGCCGTCTCGCCGAGTACTACGCCCTCGCCCCGGGCGACCCCTCGCTCGCCGGCTTCAAGGCGTACATGGCCACCCTGAACGACCGGCTGTACGTGATCTCCGACGCCCACGCGACCGGGTTCGACACCGTCATCGAGGTCACCGGCGACACCGTCCGGCTCACCAAACCCATCACCGACCTGATCTTCATCGAAGGCTGATCCCGGACCCGACCCGACCGGGCGTCGCCCGCCTCACCGCGTGCCGTTGGGCCTGTTGAGCACCCGCCTCGCCTAGTCCTGATATTCGGGACGCTGGTAACGCAATGCGGGACTGTGTAGGCTGCGCGAAAGTGCGCGACGAGAGGCGCGGCAGTGGTCGATCTCGGGATGCCCGGCCCCGCGGCGAGGAGGCTCGCAACGCCGTGGGGCCGGCAGGCGCGGACGGGGCCGCGCCGGCTAGAGGGAGCCGGTGGTCCTGTGGTCGTGGATGATCCGCATGGCGGCCTCGCGGTCGTGCGCGGCGATGGCGTCGACCAGGGCGGCGTGCAGTTCGTGCCGTTCCTTCAGGTACGGGGTGAGGGGACGCTCGCCGTCGGGCTGGACGGACCGCGTGTGGGCCTCGATGAGGTCCAGCAGGCTGGCGTACAGCGAGCGCAGCAGGACGTGCGGGCTGACCGCGGCGATCCGGGCGTGCAGCCGCCAGTTCGCGTGCACGAAGGCGGTGGCGTCCTCGCCGGCGGCGGCGGCGCCCATGTCGTCCAGGATCTCGCGCATCTCGCCGATGTCGGCGCGCGACGCGTGCCACAGCGCGTCCTCGATCAGCAGCGGGTCGAGGGCGTCGCGGATCCGGATGGCCTCGGCGACGGAGGTCTGCTCGGCGTCGAGCGCCAGCATGGAGTTGCCGAGCCGGACCATGGGGGACTGCTCGGCGGCGAACAGCCCGCCGCCGGGGCCGGGGCGGACCGCGACCAGCCCGCGGGCCTGCAGCAGGCGGAGCGCCTCGTTGAAGGTGGAGACGGAGACCCCGCACAGCGCCCGCAGCTCGCCCTTGGTGCCGAGGCGCGCGCCCGGCTCGGCGGCGCGGGCCAGTTCGGCGATGCGGTCGGCGGCCTGCTCGGCGCGGCCGGTGCCGGCCGTCCCGTCGGCGTGTACGGGCACCCGGTCCTCCTCTGCTGAATTCGTCATGCACATTAGCAGGCCGATCCCTTGACGCCCGACGAGACCTGCATGCATTATCGCCCTAATCATCATGCTGAATTAGGGAGTGCGGATGCGGATCGGGAACCTCGGCGGGCGGCTGGTCATCGTGCGCGACGGCCGGGCGGTGGACGTCGAGCAGGCGAGCGGCGGCAGGTTCGGGGCCGATCCGCAGGCCGTCTACGCCGACTGGGAGGGCTTCCGGGACTGGGCGGTGTCGGCCGCGCTGCCGGACGGCGTCCCCGTCGAGCCGTCCGAGCTGGACGCGCCCGTGCCGGCGCCGCGGCAGGTCTTCGCGATCGGGCTGAACTACCGCGAGCACGCCGCCGAGTCGGGCTTCGACGCGCCCGAGGGGCTGCCGCCGGTGTTCACCAAGTTCGTCACGAGCATCACCGGCCCGGTCACCGAGGTGACGCTGCCGCCGGGCGGCCACACCGACTGGGAGGTCGAGCTGGTCGCCGTGATCGGGCGGCACTCGCGCGACGTCGCCGAGGCCGACGCCTGGGACCACGTGGCCGGTCTCATGGCCGGCCAGGACGTCTCCGAGCGCGTCACGCAGCTCGCCGGGCCGGCCCCGCAGTTCAGCCTGGGCAAGTCGTTCCCCGGCTTCGCGCCGACCGGGCCGTGGGTCGTCACGCCCGACGAGTTCGACGATCCCGACGACCTGGAGCTGACGTCGGCGATCAACGGCGAGGAGGTGCAGAAGGGCCGCACCAGCGAGCTGATCTTCTCGGTCCCGCTGCTGGTCGCGCGGCTGTCGGCGGTGCTGCCGCTGCTGCCCGGCGACCTGGTCTTCACCGGCACCCCGGCGGGCGTCGGCCTCGGCCGCGACCCGCAGCGCTGGCTCGCCCCGGGCGACGAGCTGGTCAGCCACATCGAGGGCATCGGCGAGCTGCGCCAGCGGTTCGTCCCCGCCTGACCGCCTCCGGCTCCCACCCCTCAAGCCGAGGAGACACCATGTCCCTGCACCGCCTGATCTCGGTCACCATCGGCGTCCCCAACGTCGCCGAGACCGCGGACTACTACGCCGACTTCGGGCTCCGGCCCGACACGGGAGGCTGGTTCGGCACCCGTGACGGCGGGCGCCAGCTGCGCATCGTGCCGAGCCCGGCCCGCCGCCTCGTGGAGATGCACATCGGCGCCGACTCGCCCGACGACCTGGGCGCGGCGGCCGCCCGCCTCGACCGGCTCGGCGTGGCCTGCGACCGGTCCGCGACGACGCTCACCGCGGTCGAACCCGTCACGGGCGTGCGGGCCGTCGTGGAGGTGACGCCAAGGCTGCGGCAGGAGCCCGTCCCGCCCACGCCCTACAACGGGCCCGGACGGTTCGAGCGGACCGGCACCCGGGCGCCGGGCGTCCTGCGCGAGGAGCCGGTGCGGCCGCGCAAGCTCGGCCACGCGGTGCTGGCCACCACCGACTTCGCCGCGACCACCGCGTTCTTCCGCGACGGCATCGGCTTCCGCACAAGCGACATCATCAAGGACGCGGGCGTCTTCCTGCGCTGCTCCACCGACCACCACAACCTGCTGGTCCTGGCCGCGCCTGTCTGCTTCCTGCACCACACGTCCTGGCAGGTCGACGACATCGACGAGGTCGGGCGCGGCGCGTCGGCGATGCTGGAGGGCCACCCCGAACGGCACGTGTGGGGCCTCGGCCGCCACCACGCCGGCTCCAACTTCTTCTGGTACCTGAAGGACCCGGCCGGCAACTTCTCCGAGTACTACTCCGACCTCGACTGCATCGTCGACGACCAGCTCTGGACGCCCGAGACCCTCGAAGGCGCCAAGGGGCTGTTCAACTGGGGCCCGCCGCCGCCCCCGTCCTTCCTGCACCCCGACGACCTCGCCGAGCTCATGACCGGCACGCACGGCGCGGGACGGTGACCGCGTGACCGAGCACGACGTCGCGATCGTCGGCTTCGGGCCCGTCGGGCAGCTGCTGGCGCTGCTGCTCGGACGCGCGGGGCACCGCGTCCTGGTCCTGGAGCGGCGCCCGCGCCCCTATCCGCTGCCCCGCGCCGTCCACTTCGACGACGAGATCGGCCGGATCTTCCAGGCGGCGGGCGTCGCCGAGCAGGTCCGCGGCGTCACCGAGCCCGTGCCCGACTTCTACGAATGGCGGAACCGGCACGGGCGCACCCTCGTCCGCATCGACTGGTCGGGGACGGGCCCCAGCGGCTGGC
This sequence comes from Actinomadura montaniterrae, assembly GCF_008923365.1. GTDB lineage: Bacteria > Actinomycetota > Actinomycetes > Streptosporangiales > Streptosporangiaceae > Spirillospora > Spirillospora montaniterrae. Next base: position 7,378 of record NZ_WBMR01000002.1, on the reverse strand, counting down.
CCGTCGCCAACTTCTTCTCCCAGCCGGAGCTGGAGGCCGTGCTCACCGCCGCGGTCGCCGAACTGCCCGGCGTGACCGTCCGCCGCGGCCTGGAGGCCACCGGGCTCGACGACACCGGCGACGGCGTACGCGTCACCGCCCGGGCGGGCGAGGGCGGCGACTCCACCTTCCACGCCCGCTACGTCGTCGGCGCGGACGGTGCCAACGGCTTCGTCCGCGACCGGATGGGCACGGACGTCACCGACCTGGGGTTCTTCTTCGACTGGCTCATCGTCGACACCGTCCCGCGCGACGAGCGGGAATGGTCGCCCATGAACTGGCAGCTGTGCGATCCGGCCCGTCCCACCACGATCGTGTCGGGCGGGCCGGGGCGCCGCCGCTGGGAGTTCATGCGGCTGCCGGGGGAGAGCCCCGAAGACCTCAACACCCTCGCATCGGCGTGGCGCCTGCTGGAGCCTTGGGGACGCACCCCGGAGAACACCACGCTGGAACGGCACGCGCTGTACACCTTCCAGGCGCGCTGGGCCGAGCGGTGGCGCGACGGCCGCCTGCTGATCGCGGGGGACGCCGCCCACCAGATGCCGCCGTTCGCCGGCCAGGGCATGTGCTCGGGCATGCGCGACGCCATGAACCTCGCCTGGAAGCTCGACCTCGTCCTGCGCGGCGTCGCCGGGCCCGGCCTGCTCGACACCTACACCACCGAGCGCCGCGAGCACGTCCAGCACGCGATCGGCATGTCGATGGCGCTCGGCCGGGTCATCTGCGTCCTCGACGAGGACGAGGCCGCCGCCCGCGACGACCGCATGATCGCGGCGGGCGCGGACCCGGCGCGCGTCCTTCCCGCCACCCCGCCGCCCGTCCTGGGGGACGGCGTCCTCCAGCGCGGCCCGGACGGGCTCCGCCGCGCCGGCGCCGGGCATCTCACGCCCCAGCACCGCGTCACCCGGCAGGGCAAGACCGCGCTGCTGGACGAGATCACCGGAGGCGGCTTCACCGTCCTGCTCGACGGCGCCGCCGCGGGCGACGCGCTGGACGGCGACGATCGGGAGTTCCTCCGGCGCATCGGCGCCGTGCTCGTCCCGCTCCACTCGCCGGACGATGCCGGAGCACCCGCCGACGGGTACGCCGACACCGAGAACGCCTACCTGCCGCACATGAGGGAGCACAACCACATCGCCGCCGTGATCCGCCCCGACTTCTACCTCTTCGGCGCCGCGGAAAACCCGGCTGAACTGCACGAAGTCATCGGCCAACTGAGGACGCGGCTCCGCGTTCCGACCGGGGGAGGACGCGCCTCGTGACGGACGAAACGCCGCACCGCGTACCGGTGCTGATCGCCGGAGGCGGCCCGGTGGGTCTGGCCGCTGCTCTGGAACTCGCCCACCACGGCGTCCGGTCGCTGGTCGTCGAGCCCCGCGAGGAGGTGTCGTGGCTGCGGCCGCGCGCCAAGACGACCTCGGCGCGGACGATGGAGCTGTTCCGCCGCTGGGGCCTCGCCGGCGCCGTGCGCGAACGGGCGGCCCTGCCGGTGGCCTGGTCCGACCAGGCCGTGTTCACCACCGGGCTGCTCGGCCGCGAGATCACGCGGTTCCACGGCTGCTTCGGCCTCGACCTGGCCGGCGACGACCTGGTCGCCGAGCCCGGCCAGCAGATCCCGCAGCCGGCGGTCGAGCAGGTGCTGCGGGAAGCGGCCGCCCGCTCGCGGCACGCCCGGCTGCTCACCGGCCGCACCGTCAGCGCGGTCCAGGAGGACGACGACGGCGTCACCGCGACCGTCACCGCACCCGATGGCACCGCCGAACAGGTCCGCGCCGCTTACCTGATCGGCGCGGACGGCGCCTGGAGCACCGTCCGGGAGGCCATCGGCGTCGCCTACGAGGGCACCGCCGACGCACGCCCCAACTTCAACATCGTCTTCCGCGCCCCGGGCCTCGCCGAACGCGTGCCGCACGGGCCCGCCGTGCACTACTGGGTCCTGCATCCGAGCCGTCCCGGGCTCGTCGGCCGGCTCGACCTGCGCGACACCTGGTGGTGCATCGCGCAGGGCGTCACCGAACAGGAGGGAGGCGCCGACCCGCTGGGGATCGTCCGCGGGCTCGTCGGAGCCGACGTCGACGCCGAGATCGTCGCGACGGACCCGTGGAAGGCGAAGATGCTGCTCGCGCAGCGGTACGGGACCCGCCGGATCTTCCTCGCCGGCGACGCCGCGCATCTCAATCCGCCGTGGGGCGGGCACGGCTTCAACACCGGCATCGGCGACGCCGTCAACCTCGGCTGGAAGCTCGCCGCCGTCCTGTCCGGATGGGCGCCGGGGACGCTGCTGCGCAGCTACGAGCCCGAACGCCGGCCCGTCGCCGCGCGGACCATCGCCGAGGCCGCCCGCAACATGGCGACGCTCGCCCCCGAACTCGCCGACCGGCGGCTGGCCGGCACCGACGCCGAGTTCGCCGCCGCCCGCCCGGCCGTCGCCGAAGCCGTGCAGCGGACCAAGGACGCCGAGTTCCACAGCCTCGACCTCGTCCTCGGCTACACCTACCAGGGCTCACCGATCGTCGCCGGCGACGCGGGCGGGCGGCTCCCGCACCGCTGGCTCGCCCCCGGCGACTCCCTCTACGACCGTCTCGGACGCGGCTTCACCCTGATCGCGAACCCGTCCGCCACCGGCGCCGCGGCGTTCGCCAAGGCCGCCGCCGACCTCGGCGTCCCGCTCGACGTCCTCGACGACCCGCACACCACGAGCCTCCGTCTCGTCCGGCCCGACCAGCACGTCGCCTGGACCGGCGACGTCCCCGCCTCCCCGCCGGAGATCCTCCGGCGGGCGGTCGGCCACCTCGACTGACACGCCCGAAGACGCGTCGACGCGCCCGGCTCGCGGCCGGGCGCCCCGTCAACGCTGCGTTCGGTTGCTCCTGCGCTGTCCGTTTCCGAACCCCGCGTGTACCCACCCCTGCGTAAGGAGATCCGATGTCCGCGACCCCAGAACCCGCCGCCGGAAGGCGGCAGGCCGGCGTCCTCGTCCTCGCCTGCCTCATCCTGTTCGTCGACGGCTACGACGTGTTCGCCATCGGCACCGTCGGGCCGAGCCTGCTGCAGTACAGGCCGTGGGGCGCCACCCACGACACCCTCGGGATGCTCGGCAGCGTCACCGCGCTCGGCATGCCGTTCGGCTCGGTCCTCGCCGGCTGGGCCGCCGACCGGCGCGGACGCCGCGTCCCGCTGACCGCCGCCGTCGTCTGGATCTCGGCGGCGATGGCGGCGGCGACGTTCGCGCCGTCCCTCGGCCTGTTCGCCGCCGCCCGGTTCTGCACCGGCGTCGGGATCGGCGCCCTCGCGCCGCTGGTCAGCGCCTACGTCACCGACGCCGCACCGCCGCGGCGGCGGACGCTGCATCTGACCATCGCGCTCGGTGCCATCGGCGTCGGCGGCACCGCGTCGGCCGTGCTCGGCCGGCTCCTGCTGCCGGACCTGCACTTCCAGTGGCTGTTCCTCTTCGGCGCGCTGCCCGTCCTGCTCGTGCCGGTGATCTGGCGGATGAAGGAGGACGCGCCCGCCGGACGCCGCGGGCCCGGACGCGGCGGCCCCGGACGGGAGCGGACGCGCCTGTCCGAGCTGTTCACCTCCGGCAGCCGCCGCGCCACCGTCCTGTTCTGGTGCGCGTCCTTCATGAGCATGGCGCTCGTCTACAGCACCACGGCCTGGCTGCCCGCGGTGATGATGAAGTCCGGCTATGACCTGGGCTCGTCGCTGGAGTTCACCATCGCCTTCACGGTCGGGGCGACGGCCGGGAGCCTGGGCGGGTCGGTCGTGGCGGACCGGGGCCACCTCAAGCCGGTCACGCTCGGCGGGTTCGTGCTCGCGGCGGTGGCGCTGTTCGTCCTGAGCACCCCGCAGCCGCACGTGCTGCTGCTGGCGGTGTCGGCGCTGGCGGGGCTCGGCACGCTCGGCGGCCAGAACATGGTGATCGCCTGCATGACGGCGTTCTACCCGGCGCGGCTGCGCGGCACCGGGCTCGGGTTCGGGCTGGGCGTCGGGCGGCTCGGCGCGGTCGCCGGCCCGTCGTACGTCGCGGTGGCCACCGACCTGTTCACCTCGCCGAAGGCGGGGTTCTTCGCCTTCATGATCCCGGCGGTCCTCGGCGCGGCCCTGATCGCGGCACTGCCCCGCGTCCTGCCGGCCGCGCCGGAGAAGCGGGCCGCCGCGCAGGAGACCGCGCCCGTCGTCCCCTGACCGGATGAGAAAGGCCGGCCCGGTGCGCGTCGCACCGGGCCGGCCTTTCCGCGTGGTGTCAGGGGTTGACGACGGCCATCCAGATCGGTTCCGTCCGGGTCTGCATCGCCTCGACGGCGCGGGCGGCGTCGGCGAGCGGGTACCGGTGGGTGATCAGGTCCGCCGCGTCCAGCGCGCCGCCGCCGAGGAGGCCGAGGACCTGCTCGGCGTCGGTGCGGGTGCAGGCGCGCGTCCCGACGATCCGCCAGCAGTTCCGCATCAGCTCGGCCATCGGGAGCGTCACCGGCGCCTGGTTGGCGCCCATGTGTACGAGCGTCCCGCCGGTGGCGAGCGCGGCCGTGGCCTGCAGCGTGACAGGGCCGTGCGGGACGTAGTCCAGGACGGCGTCGGCGCCCTCCGGCACCAGGTCCCGCAGCGCCCGGGTGAGGCCCTGCTTCTCGTCCCAGCCGGGCGGCAGCCCGTCCAGCGCGACGACGTCGGCGGCGACGCCGGCGGAGAGGCGGCGGACCGCCTCCAGCCGCTCCGCGCTGCGCCCGACCAGGACGAGCCGAGCCACGCCGAAGTGCCGGGCCAGCGCGATCGTCGCGGTGCCCATCGTGCCGGTCGCGGCGGTGACGACGAGCGTCGCGCCCGGCGTGAGGCCGGCGAGCTTGAGGGCGCGGACGGCGTTGGCGAGGTCGTGCACCTTCGCGCCGACGTCGAAGCCCACCGCGTCCGGCAGCGGGTCGACCAGCCAGTGCGGGACGCGGACGTACTCGGCGAGCCCGCCGTCGTGGTACGCGTCGTACAGCGGCATCGGCACGTCGCTGAACGCGGCGTGCCCGATCATCGCCTGCTGGGCGCACATCATCTCGCGGTCGGTGCGGCAGTACCGGCACGAACGGCACGTCAGGTTGGGGTGGACGCGGACCCGGGCGCCGACCGCGACGCCGGTGACCTTCTCGCCGACGGCCGCGACCGTCCCGGCGGCCTCGTGCCCGAGGGTGGTCGGCAGATGCCGGAACGCGCCCATGGCGAGCAGCCGCATCATGCCGGGCGCGAGCCCGGCGGAGGCCACCTTGACCAGGACGTCCAGCGGCCCCGGCTCCGGGACGGGGATCTCGAGGAGTTGCAGCGCGTCGGAGCCGCGGTCGGCGCGCGCGGCGAGCATCGTCTTCACCGGGCCTCCGCGGCGGCCGAGGGCAGGTGCCGGTCGAGGAACGCGTGCGTACGCTCCCACGCGGTCTCGGCCGCGCCGGACCGGTGCATGTGGGGGCGCGCGTCGCACGCGAAGGCGTGCCCGGCGTCCTCGTACACGTGCTGGTCGAAGTCGGCGCCCGCGTCCTGCAGCGCGGCGTCGATGGCCTTCACCTGGTCGGCGGGGATCGTTGGGTCCTCGGCGCCGACGTGCAGCAGCATCGGCGCGTCGATCGTCCCGGCCCGGTCCAGGACGGCGTGCGGGCCCGCCGCGATCCCCGGGCCGTAGAACACGACGGTCGCGGCGAGCCCCGGGATCGCGGTGGCCGCGGTGAAGGCGGCGCGGCCGCCGAAGCAGAAACCGACGACCGCGGTCCGATCGGCGGAGACGCCTTCGACGCCGGAGAGGTGGTCGGCGACGGCGCCGACGTCGGTGACGATCGCGTCCGGGCCGATCGCGCCGATCAGCGGCATCGCCTCGGCGTGCTGGTCGTAGCCGAGGGTGGCTACGCCGGTTCGGTGAAACAGGTCGGGGGCCAGGGCCAGGAAGCCGCGCGCCGCGAACCGGCGGGCGATGTCCTGGATGTGGTCGTTGACGCCGAACGCCTCCTGCAGGACGACCACGGCCCGGTCGGCGGGGGCGTCCGGCCGCGCGGCGTAGACCCGCATCGGCCCGTCGGCGGTCTCAACGGTGATCCATTCGGTCATGACTCTCCTTGCGGCAGGGCGTGGTAGTACTCGGCGGCGCCGGGGTGCAGCGGGACGGGCGTGCGGCCCATCGCCACCGGGTCGAGGGGATAGGTGACCGGGCTCTTTTCCGGCGGGAGGTGGCGGTACTGCCGCTCGATGACTTCGCGGGTCTCGCCCAGCACCCACGCGATCGCGTACGCCACGTCGGCTGGCAGGTCGGAGCGGGTCAGCACCAGGAAGTCGGAGAAGTCGAGCGTGCGGAAGCGCGGGCAGCCGGGGAAGTGGCCTTCCTCGACGGTCGCCGCGGGCCAGGAGTAGTCGGCCCACAGGCCGTCCAGGACGTCCTGCTCCACCTCCAGGAAGTGGAGGTCGCCGCCGAACTCCTGCCAGTGCGGCAGCATGACGGCCTCGTGGACGACGGCGTCCGCGCGTCCCTCCAGGACGTGCGCGAACGTCTCCCAGGGGCGTTCGTCGGCCAGGATCGTCCCGCCCCAGCCCGTGACGTCGACGCCGGAGCGGGTCAGCAGCTCGTGTGCGCCGACGCCGACGTGGTTCTCCCTGTCGTGGCCGGACGTCGCGAGCGTCAGCGCGGGCTTCGCCTCGCGCAGCTCGGCGAACGACGTGATCCCGAGCGTCCGGCGGACGCCCACGACCAGACGGTCCCGCTGCGGGACGACGCCGAGCGCGCGCAGTTCGGGGAACGCCTCCTTGGTGTACAGGCCGCGGCCGTCCAGGGCGGCGGTGGCGAACGCGGCGGGCGTCGTCAACGCCACGTCCACCTCGCCCCGCCCCACCGCGCGCACGGCGTCGGCGTAGCCTCGGCTGTTCCAGATCGCGACCCGGGTGTACGGGCCGCACCGGTCGGTGAGCTCCTGGGAGATCCAGCCGCAGACCCGGTGCAGGTTGGCGGCGCCCCAGTCGCCGCGCAGGTGCAGCGTCAGCGACCGGTCGATCTTCGGTTCGGGCGGACGGGTCATGACGTGCCTTCCATGTCGAAGTGGCCGACCGTGTCGAAGTGGCCGGCCATGTCGAAGTAGCCGGCCAGCGCGTCGCGCACCCGCGCGGCGCGGGCGGACGGGAACACGGCCGCGACGTAGCGGTCGGGCTTGACCAGCACGAACCGGCCGCGCGCGCCGGCGAGCGCGGATTCGAGCCGCCCGTCGGCGCCGGCGACCGCGTCACCCTCCGGCTGCCCGGCGGCCGCACCGCCGCCGCGACCGTCGCCGGGTTCGTCGACGAACCGCTCGGCACCTACGCCTACGCCTCGCTCGCCCAGGTCGACGCC